>JBFHPA010000008.1:0-32408 GCA_041592955.1 Pontiella sp. | reverse complement strand
CTGCCCTCCTCTTTTGCCAAGATGTCAAATTTGTCTGTCATACGACGCAGGATCGCTTTTGCGCGAGCAACACTCTCCTTGGAATTCTGAGATCTCCAAACATTCATAACGAACTTGTAGCTATCAGCATTAGGCATCTGCTTCTCTTTACCATCCAACAATGCCTGCTCCATTCCAGTAGGAGATACGGCTGCCGTCGACAAACCGATCGGTATTCAAGCGCGGTGTATAGGCCACGTCTATGGTTCCAAGGCTCGGGAAAAAACTGGCAAAGATGGCGTCCGATGGGGCCTTCAGATACTCTTCATCACGCCCGAGCAGGAAGGAGTTCCAATCCTTGGGAAAGAGGTCGTTGATGAACAGCAGGTCGCCGCAGCCCCAGGTAAGTATCTGGCGACCGGCCTTCACGTCCGACCATACGACCGGTGTAAAAAGGATGTTCAGTTCCCGCAGGTCGATGAAACCTTCGCCGGTCTGCAGGTCGATTCGCTCGGTGTCATCGGCCAGTTCGTCATAAACCAGATCGGCCCGGGCCTGGAATGTCAGTTGATCCAAATAGGTCAGGGAATCGAGCTGGAGGCGCACTTCCGTCAGGCTCCGATCATCTTCATTCGGATCGTTCTGCGTGCGCACACCTGCTCGGCCATCAATGAATCCGCGCAGTTCCGTATCCCGCGCGAAACTTGAAACCTGAAATGCGAAGCTTGAAATGAGGATTAGTCGAATGAGGGCCTTCGATTTCATGCGGTCTCCAATGTAGACGCGGCATCTTGCCGCGTTGCTTTCGTTCCGTTCCGATCATGCAAACGCGGCAGGATGCCGCGTCTACTTTTCACCTCGTAACTTCTCTGGGCGGCCTTCTGAGGAATCGTTCGGTGAAAATGTTTTCCTTCAGGTCGATGTTATATTCAATGTTGCTGAATGTATTCACCGTGGAGCCGCCGGTATTGAGGTCTTTTACAACCGATTCAATGACAGTGGGGAACCCCTGAGTGGTCTCAATCTTGGTGGCTTCGACGGTGCGATAGAGCTTGCCGTTCTTGTCGAAGTATTCGGCCTTGCGCGGCAGGAACGTATCCTTGTCGATCCGCACGGTGTAGTACGAAAACTCGACGTCGCCCGGCTGCGTTGGCGTGTTCTTTACGACATACTGCGTGTCGGTGGTTTCGACTAGCTCATGCGTATCCTCGCGCAGGTTGCGGCCGGAGACATCTTCATAAACAAAGTCGGAGCCGACAAACGAGGTACGCTTGTCGCCGGGGGCGATGCTGCGTTTGAGATTGAGCGCGGGCAGCCACATCCAGCGGCTGTCTTCCTTGCCTTCGGCCACTTCCTTCCAGACGAGGAAGACCTGCTTGTAGAGATCAGCCGGTTCCTTGAAGTAGACATAGAACTTCTGGGAGCCGCCTTCGGTGTTCATACGCAGCAGCGTAAACCTGCGCGTACGGGTGGAACCGCTCTTGTCGATAATGTTCATCTCGACCTCGGCGCGGCCGTCGTCGCCGGCATAATATGCCGCCTGATTCGCTTTGTTGACGATCTCGTCCACCGTCAGTTCTGCCGAAGCCGTGGCGGCTGATCCGATCAGTAGTGCGGCAATGATGAGTTTGTTCATGTTAGTCCTCCGTGGAGTTGTTGTTATTAAACAGGTATTTCTGCAACCCGGTAATGAGCGCTGCGAGGATAAATAGGGTGGCCATCCATGATGCGGCCATAATGGTTGCGAGGAAGAAGCCGACGGTCTTGTAGGGCACCAGCGGCGCGAAAAGCAGCGGCATAAAGCCGATGGAAATAATGATGGCGTTGCGGCTGATTGCCATGGCCGGCTCCTGGAACATGTGGCCGATAGCATCCTTCCAGCTGCCGAACTTCTTCGTCAGTTCGCGCGACCGTTCCAGAAAGTGGATCGCAAAATCGACGCTCAGTCCCAGCGTCAGCGAAGAGAGTACAGCAACAGGCATATCGTAGTCCTTACCCACAAGGCCGATCAGGCCGTAGATGAACGTGATGGTTACCGTCAGCGGAATCATGGCCAGCAGGCCGAAGAGCGGTGAGCGGAACAGCACCATCATCATGATCAATACGACCACGAAGCTGCCGAGCAGCGAGTTGAGCATGCCGGCCACCATCTTGTCCTGCCAGACGACGTTAAGGTAGGTCAAACCCGCCCAGCCGACATTGAGTTCGACCGGAGCAGGATTCTCGGCCATCCATGCTTCGACTTCATCGACCACGGCCTGCATATCGGTGTTGTCTCCACTCTTGAGTTGGATCCAAATGTTTACCTCGTTGTAGTCCTTGGTGATCAGGTGAAAAAGGCTGTCCTTTTTCTTCATGCCTTCGAGTTGGGTAAACACCTGCGCCACCGCGGACGGGGTAGGGGGGATACTGTAGAAATCGGCATTCCGTTCCGTTGGAGTATCCGTGGAGTAGTTCAGCTCATAATTGGCCTTCTTGAGCGCATCCACGGCCGAGCTGCTTTTCCCGACGATGGGCACTTCTTGAAGAAAACGCTGAAGCCGATCAACGTAGGTCAGCATTTCGGGGGTCTTAAAGGCCGGAGCCCCTGCATTGGCGCGCGCCTCGAATAGAAAATCCTTGAAGGAGAGCGCGACGTACTCATCGACGATATCCAGAGCCCGGCTCTGCAGATCCGCCCCCGCCAGCTTCTGGAAGTCCGCCATGCGCGTGGTAAATATTATACGTGTGGCTTCATCGCCCATATCGGCGATTGCTGCAGTGAGTTTGGCATAGGTAAGGCCATCGGGCTCGAGATAGTTGATCGCATCGCCCAGCTCGCTCCATGCGCCGGATACTTGTTCGTCCAACCCTTCGGCTTGCCCGACAAGGTCTACGAAGCAGCGATCGATATCCGCATTTTCCAGTAACTGGAACTTGGTGTTTGTTTCGTCGAGGATCTGCAGGAAGATGGCGGATGCCTCGGGAAGTGATTTACTGAAGCGTTCAATGGCGGCATTACGCATCATCTCGACGCGTTCGGCGCAGGTCGGGATCTCAATCCGTTCCGGCTTCAGGGTCAGATAAGCCGCATAGGTTCCGCCAAAATGGTCGTTGAGCACAGCATCGGCCACACGGATGCGGTGATTCTGTGTGAACCATTTTACCGGGTTATCGTTGACCTTGATTTTAGAGATGCCAACGATCGACATGGCAATAATGATCAGGGTAAGTCCAAGGATCAGCTTCCAGCGTTTGTAGGAAAAGCCGCCAAGCCAGTGCAGTGTCCGGTCGAGCCTGGACGTGGGGGCTTCACAACTCTCCTGCTCCTGTACACGGCAAACACCTTCGAGCGACTTCGTCCGGACAAAGAGCATGATATAAGCCGGCACGAAGGTCATGGTCAGCAACCAGGCGAGGCCGACCCCGAAGGCCACGTGCAGGCCGAAGACGCGAACGGGCGGGATCGGTGTGGTCGCCAGCGAGGCAAAGCCGGCGATGGTGGTAAGCGAGGTGTAGAGCATCGGCATGAAAAGGTGTCCGACCACGTGCCGGATGGTTTTCGCCTTATCGCGGAACTGGTGATAGGAATCGAAGAATTCGCTGAGAATATGCACGGAGTCGGCCACAGAGATCGGCATCAGGAAGATGGCGATCATCGAGCTCATGATGTGCACATCAAAGCCAAGGCCGATCAAGAGGCCCATGGTGGCGATAACGGCGATGATGGCGACCAGCATGGGCGCAATGATCAGCGATAGGCGGCGGAAGAAGAAGAACAGCAACAGGAAGATCACCAACCCGGCCAGCGGCGCCGAGGTGGCCATCTGCACCAGCATTTCCACTCCGAAGGTATCCTGCGCAACCGGTTGGCCGGTGATGTAGACGTTGTCGGCGCCATCCCAGTCCTCTGTCAGTTTTTCAACGAGATTGGCCACGTTGTAGGAATAGGTCTTTTCAACAATGGGAATGTAGAGGGCGATGGCCTTGCCGTCTTCGGAAACCAGCGTGCCCTTGTAGAGGGGGTTGTTCATCGCATCGCTGCGGATGCCCAGCGCTTCCTCGCGGGTGGCAGGCGCTGCTTCCATAAGATATTCGATGGCCAACTGGCCGCGGTCGGCCTGCTTGATATTGTCGACCACACTGGGGCTGATGATTTCCGGCGCAATGATTGCAGAGGAGCCGTCTTCGGCGAAGAGTCGATTCACATCGTTGCCGAATACTTTGGCCAGCGCCCGGTTCCAGGCGCTGGCGCTTTCGAGCGTTGGGACGAAGGGTTCACCGTTGCGGATCACTTCCGGTTTCCCGTCGGCATTCTGCCGCAGACTGATCAGCTCACGGGTCAGCGCATCGATTCTTCCGAGGGTCTCCACATTGAAGATGCCGTCTTCATGCTCCTCATTCACAATGCCGATGATGACAAAGTCGTAAAGGTTGAAGCGGGTCTTCACCTCGTTGTGGAAGACCCGGATATACTCGTCCTCGGCCAGCATGTTTTCAGGATCGTTGTCAAAACTGACCTTCGGGAACTGCGCCCCGAAAATGATCGTGAGGGCGACCGCAAGGCCGATGATAATCCAGGGAAACCGTATGCTGAACGTAGTCAATCCGAGCCGCTTCATGAAAACCTCCTGACGGGATAAATCCTTATAAAACTATAAGTAATAAATGTCTATTCGTTGTTTGCGCAACAATTGCAGATGCAGTTGAGCAGGGCGATGGGGCGGGCGCCGGCGATGGAATACCAGACCTCTTTGCCGCGGCGCTCGGCTTTCAGCAGCCCGATGCGCCGCATATGGTTCAGGTGCTGCGAGGTGGTCGCCTGCGCGATTCCGAGATAATCGGTGATCTCGCAAACGGGTAGCTCGTGCGCTGCGTGGAGCGCATCCACAATCCGCAGGCGAAGCGGATGCGCCAGTGTCCGCAGCATATCCGCCGCCTGGCCAATGACTTCCGGAGCCATGTTTTCGAGTGCGCAGCTCAGGTTCTTTGTCTTCATGCCTCCTAACATATACAAACATATGAATATGTCAATATATAATATTTAAAATATTTCTATGATTGCCCGCGGAGGTTGCGCCGCCTACATTTCGGGCAATGATTGGAGTGCTCACATTGTGACGTTGTGGGTTGTGATGGTGTATACATAATGGAAATGGCCATGGATGAACGGACAGACCCGGAACTGGCGCAAGCCACGTTGGCCGGGAACAGATATGCTTTTGAGGAGCTGGTCAGGCGGCATCAGGATGCGGTATTTGGTTTGGCGGTCAGCATGACGCATAACCGGGAGGACGCAGCAGATATGGCACAGGAAGCGTTTATACGGGCATACACCAAGTTGGAGCAGTACAACCCGGACTACTCCTTCCGCTCGTGGATTCTGCGCATCTGCGCCAACCAGACCAAGAATCTGTTCCGCAAACGGGTGAGGCGGCGCACTACGGAAGAGCGCCACCTCCGGCAGGTGGAAATTGAGCAGAGCGGTGAGGAAGCCGACTTTCAGGTCTTGGAAGATGCCCTCGCCAAGTTGCCGCCGAAGCTCTGCGGACCGCTGCGGTTGAAGTATATGGAAGGAATGGCCTACGAAGAAATTGCATCGGTACTGGGCATCGGTGTGAGTGCGGCCAAGATGCGGACGATGCGGGCAAAGAATCAAGTGATGGAGATGCTGAAGCCATGAACGATGAACAGAAACTGATTCAACGACTGGAAAATCACCGGAGCAAAGCGCCGGTCGGATTTACCGACCGCGTGATGGATGCGCTGCCCGCAAAACGTCAACAACGTGCCGCGGCCTTCTGGCCGGCACACGGGCAGTGGATTACGCCCGCTTTTGCCGGTGCAGTTGCCATGCTGCTGCTCTTGCTGGGTTTGGGCCATTTCAAGCCGGCTGCTGAACCGGTACAGGTGGGTTTCCATTTTGAGCTGCATGCTCCCGGAGCTGATCGGGTGGAGCTGCTGGGTACCTTTAATAACTGGAAGACCGACGATATTGTCCTCACCGGCCCCGATGCTTCCGGACATTGGACGGCAACGGTCGAGCTCCCCGAGGGGCGGCACGAATATATTTTCCTCGTTGATGGCGAGCGCTGGCTGGCTGATCCGAAGGCGGCCACGCATCGACCGGATGGCTTCGGTCGCGTGAATACGGTGATCAAGGTGTATGATGACAACAATGCATAGAATAATTTTGGCAGGACTGCTGCTGTGCACAGCGGTGCGTGCAGATAGTTCCAAAGAGTGGAACGCCCTGCGGGAGAAAAGCCTCAAGATGGGGTTGGATGCCGAACGGGTGGAGCAGGCGCTGGGTCAATGCCGCAAGAATGGGCTGCGCGTGCAGGAATGTGAGGCGCTGCTGAAGCCGGTCTATACCGCCCAAACTGAGGCGCTGCCGACCGAATGCGTCTTCATTAGAATCGAAGAGGGTCTGGCGAAAAAGGTTGATGCACCTCGTATTGTGAAGGCGGCCGAAACGCGACTGTCCTGCCTGCGCCTGGCCGACCGGATGATTGTCGCCGCCCGCCCGGAGCGCGGCGGGGAGCATCGGCACATGGTGATGCACACCTGTATGGCGCTTGAAAGCGGTCTGCCCGAAGAGGTCCTTCAAAATATTTTCAATCGCCCCGGCGGTTTTCGTTATGGCCGGATGATCCAGGTGATCGAAGCGGGCGAAACTCTGCAACTTACAGGACTGGCCCCTCAGGATATCCAGCATGTGATGACCGATTTCCTCGACCGCGATCTCAGCCGCGGAGAGGTGCTGCGCGCCGTGGACTACATTCTTGCCGAAAAAGCCAAGGGCCGCGATTTCCAGTCGATCCATGCCGAACTCTGGGTTCAGGCAGACTGACCGCCTTCTTTTTTATTTCGTTGTGACGATTCCGTGTTCCTCCGTGTATGGCCTTTAGAACAGGGGAAGAAAACAACAGGAGATACATCATGAAGACCGGATACATCATGGCAATCGTGGCAGGAATGGCGCTGACAACCGTCATGGCCGAAGCCAAAGAAGGAAAAGGCAATCGGACGCAGGAGCGCAGGCAGGATTGTGTACAGGATTGCACGCAGGACGGCTCGCAGGACGGCTCGCAAAGCGGCGCAAAAGATCAGACGCAGGCCCGTGAACGCAAAAGAGACCAGGCGCAAACAAAAGCTCAGGATGGTTCCTGCTCGCAATAGCGACTGGCATATTCCGATCTGCAGGGAGGCTTTCGCCTCCCTTTTTTTTGTCCCGATGTGACGAACCCGCCGGGTTGTGTGTATGGCTTTTAGAAACAGGGGAAGATTAACCAAGGAGAATACCATGAATAAGAGAGCATTACTGACTTTGATCATCTGCGGAACCATTACCGGATGGGCGCTGGAGCCTGTAATGGCCCGCCGGGGAAAGGGAAGTGGAAAGCCCGCGCCAGCTCCGGTGCTGACGGAAGCCGAAGCCGCCGATCTGCTGTTCATGCGCGAGGAAGAAAAACTGGCGCGCGATGTCTACATCACGTTATACGCCGAATGGGGCAACCGGGTGTTCGACAATATTTCACAGTCCGAGCAGAAGCATACGGATGCCGTACTGGGCCTGATCGAAAAGTATGGCCTTCAGGATCCGGCTTTTGGATTTGGAATGTTCGCCGATCCGGAATTGCAGGATCTATTCGATACACTTATCACTTCCGGTCTTCAGTCCACGCTGGATGCCCTGATGGTCGGCGCGCTGATCGAAGAGGTGGATATGGAGGACATCGTTGCCGCCATGGAACGAACCGACAAAGCCGACATTCTAAATGTCTATGGCAACCTGCTGGCAGGTTCAATGAACCACCTGAGCGCCTTCGTTCGAAACATTGAAGCGATCACCGGCGAAACCTATGTTGCCCAGTGGCTCACCCAGGCGGAGGTCGACGAGCTTCTTGGCCGCTAGGCCATTCTTAAAAGGGAGGCGCTTCCAGCCATTGGAAATTCCAATGGCTGGAAGTTTGCTCTCCAATCTTGAGCAGGAGGAAATGCCATGAATAAAAAAGAAATATTGAATCTGATTGTCTGCGGCATCATCGGTTGCGGCATTGCGGAAACCGCCGCCGCGGGTAACGGCTGCTGCTGCGCCGCCACGACCGCGCGGGCCTCAACGTCCGTCTCCGCATTGAGCGATTCCGAGGCCCGGGATCTACTGTATATACGGGAAGAGGAAAAGCTCGCACGGGATGTTTACAACGCCATGCATGAACGCTACAACCAGCGGGTGTTCAGCAATATTCCGCGGGCGGAACAGTTTCACATGGATGCCATGCTTGGCCTCCTCAACACCTATGGTCTCAAAGATCCCGTCAAGGCGAAGCCCGGCGCGTTCAGCAACACCGAATTGCAGGCGCTATATGATGATCTCGTCGCCCGCGGATCAACGTCCCGGCAGGAAGCATTTCTGGTGGGGGCACTGGTTGAAGAGGTGGACATCGAAGATATTCAGGAAGCGATGAAGCGCACGGATAAAAAGGATCTTCTGGCCGTCTATGAAAATCTGGTTAACGGTTCAAAACGCCACCTCAACGCATTCGTCAGAAACTATGAAGCCGCCTCTGGCAAAACCTATAAAGCGCAGAAGTTGACGCAGCAAGCGGTCGACGGAATGCTCGGTCGATGAATCTGACGCGGAAATCGATTTGGGTTCTTTTCCTTTCCGGGGTGGTTGGTTCCGCTTGCGGCGTCAGCACCTGGAAAGGCCCTGTATTGGGAAATTGGGATGTCCGTTCCAACTGGGCGGGGGGCTTTCCGGTGAGCAACTCAACCGTGCGGCTCAATCACGATAATCAAACCAATGCCTATACAGTCATTGTTCAGACCGCTTCCATTACGGATAAGCTATGGATCGATACTTACGGGGATGTTCCCGTTCACGTTCGCGTCAACGCCGCCGGAAGTCTTCAGCTCAACAGCATGCGCATGGGGTTTAAGGAGGCAGACCGGGTTTCCAGTTTCACGATTGATGGCGGAAGTGTGTGGGGCGTGGATCCGGTCGACCCCGCCATTACCAACACGGCTTTTCTGATCGGCAATAATCCGGACTGTGTGGCAACCCTGAGTGTATTGAATGGCGGGGTGCTGTCTATTCAGGGCTCAAACGGACTCATTATAGCCAGCAGCAAGGAGAGCATCGGTCGCCTTATGGTCACCAATGGCAACGTGCGAATCAGAGATTCCCTGATCCTCGGCAAAGGGCCGGGCTCGAACGCAGAGATGACTCTCGCGGGAACGTCTTCTGTTTCGATAACCGGCGCGCTTCATATCGCAAAACTCGACAACGGGGCGATCATGCCAACGGGAACCGTGTTCATGGCCGGTGGGACGCTGGACTGCGGCACCCTTAATATCGGTGCGCACGGAAATGGTTCTTTATCGCTGAATGGCGGTAACATTTTCGTCGGGAGCGGAGGCATCACAATTGGGCAGTCTGATGCCGATGGGCAACTCCTCATTAACGGCGGCACACTTCAGGCCACAAACTCCTTTTTGAACATCGGGCACACGGACTCCTCTGGCGTGCTCTCAATGAGTAACGGGGTATTGAATGTTTCCGGCGCCATCAGCGTTGGATCAGGAAGCAGGTCGCTCGGACAGATGGATCTAACCGGCGGAATGATTACGGCAGGCGAGCTGATCATCGGAGAGGCGTTGTCGGCCACTGGCACATTAAATTTTGTTGGCGGAGAATTGCTCATACAAGGAGACCATACCGCACTGGTGGTCTCCAATGGCTGTATCAATCTGCAGCAGACCCTGATTCAATGGGCGAACAGCAATGTAACCGACTGGGTTACCAATGCCGTCAACGCCGGCGCGCTCTGCTTCAGTAACGGCGCTACGGCGGGGACCTTCAGCACCAATGGATATGATGGCTTTCTGATTAGCGGCGATGCCGCGCTTTACTGGGATAACCTCGATAATGGTTCGCAGTTTAGTCAAAGCGCAATCTGGGTGGAACAGCTGGCGGCGGAAGCGCCCTACGATATATGGGCGGCTCAATATGAGCTTACTGATTCAGGTTTGACGGATGATCCGGACAAGGATGGGCTTAATAATCTAGTTGAATTCAGTCTCGGTGGAAATCCGACCAATGACAATGATTTCGGAATTCTTCCAACCTTTGGGATGGTGGAAGATGAAGGCGGCAATTGGCTTGAATATGTCTACCGGAAACGCACTGACGCCCATGCTATCGGGCTGGAATATTACCTTGAACTAAACACCAATCTCGTTTCCGGAACATGGACCAATGCTGGGTATCAAATCACGGATACAGGCGAAAGTAATGAGGGCTTCGAAATGACCACTAACCGCATTCCGATCGCCCCCTTTTCGGAGTTATTCATCCGGCTTCGGATCGCCGTTGAATAACGGCATGTAAAACGAACCGGTATTTCCGCCATCCCGTCTGAATACATTTGCACCGGTCCCATCCGTTCGGAGGGGGTATATCAAGCCGAGTTTGATTAGCCTACAGCCCGTAGGATTTGATGAAGCGTTCGGCGTCGAAGTGCTCGGTGAAGAGATCGACGATGAGCTTGTGCTTCATGCGGTCATAGAGCTGAAGTTTGGTGTTGCTGAAACACTTGTAGAGCGTGGCGTCCGTTTCAGCCGTATCTTTTGCTACAGCGATTGTGGGAATGCGGCTCGATCCAAGCCACTCCCGCGAAAGGGCGTCGGGCATTTTTTCGTTGGCGCAGGTGAGGATGATACCGCCGAGTTTTTCTCCGGGAAGTGATTCGTTGAATTCAAGAATCCGTTTCAGACGGGTATGCGATCCGGCACCGATCACAGCGATGTCGCGCGGGCGCAAGTGTCCTTCGGGGCGGAACACGTCCGAGCCTTGTGAGATGATTTTCACCTTGCGGCAGGGCAGGTGCCATGCTGAGGCGGAGCGTCCGCCCTTGATGGTCGCGTGGTTCTTGAAGTTGTGACTGATCAGATGCATCGATGGATTGTTCAGGTATTTGACCTGCGGCATGTAGCCGAAAATATTCAAGGGGGGATCCCACTCGGGGAAAATGCGTTCAATCGCTTTCTCGGTCAGCACATCGGCCATCATGTCGACCTTGTCGGGAAGCACCTTGTTAAACAGTATGCCGGCCACCCGGCTGTTCTTGTGCGAGAAGTAGGAGAGGTCAACCTCCAGTTCGTCGAGCGTGCGGCCGATGCCGCCGCCCACCAGATAGAGGATTTTTGCATCGAGCAGGTTGGCCACCCGCGCATTGGAAAGCCCCACTACGGAACCGACTCCGGGGTGTCCGGTGCCTTCGGCGATGATCAGTTTTTTATCTGAAAGCGAGGCCATGGTTTGCTGGATCGACTCTTCAAATTTGGCGGTGATGGCTTGCGGGTTGTCGCTTTTAATATAGTCGCGCGTAACGCCCGAGACGACGCGTACCGATGAAAGAATCCCCATATCCGGCATTTCGAGTCCGGTGAATTCCTTGATGATGCGGACATCTTTATCGATTCGCTCACCGCTTGCCAACGTCACCATTTCCTGTCCGACCGGTTTGAAGTAGCCGATGTCCTTCGGGTCGATATGGTTGCAAAGGGCGGAAATGATGCCGAGGCTGGTGACGGTTTTACCGGCATGCTGGCGCTCTCCGGCGATAAACACAACTGTAGGTCTGCTCATAAACTATTCTCCTGATCGAGATGCAGTGTCATGAATTTACGGCCTGCTGCAAAGAGAAACCTCCTGCGAATAATGGATGGCTGCGAGGCCGGTTCCGGCGGATTGCGCATGCGGCAGAATGAATTACTGAGCGAGCAGGATTGAGCTTGGGTTTTGAGTCTGATAGGAACGCAGCAATGAGCACGACAGAACTCAGCGCCAGCCTTGAAGATTATCTGGAGATGATATTCTTTCTCACCCGGGAGGACGGAAAAGCACGTCCCAAGGATATTGCCGAGCGTATGCATGTGAGAGCCGCCTCGGTAACGGGGGCGCTAAAAGCCCTCTCGGAGAAGGGACTTATCAATTACACGCCCTATGCCTCGGCAACTCTGACCGAACAGGGGCGTGAAGTTGCCAGCAAGATTGCGGTGAAACATGAAGCACTGCTGCATTTCTTCACCCAGGTGCTGGGTATCGACGCGGCGGAGGCCGAAGAGTTTGCCTGTTCTATGGAGCACACAATACCTGACCACATCCTGCAGCGGTTGGTGCGTTTCGCCGAATACACCGAAACGTGCCCGAGCTTCAATGCGAGCTGGCTGGAGAGCGCGGAAGCCTATTTCTGCAAAGCGCAGGGGTGCGATCCACAACGGTGCGAAAAGTGCCGCCTGACCGACTGAGAAGTTGCGGCTTTGCGGGCTATCCCAAATGCCGCTCGAGCATCTCGAAAATGGTATCCTTTTTAACCGGCTTGGCGATGTAGTCGTCCATGCCTGCTTCAAGGCACTTTTCCCGGTCACCCGCCATGGCGTTGGCGGTGAGGGCAATGATTGGAATGCGGGTGCTCGCGCCGGATTCGTCCTCGAAGCGGCGGATGCAGCGGGAGGCTTCATAGCCATCCATGCGTGGCATTTGGCAATCCATGAAGATCAGGTCGATCCGGGCCCCGTCCTTCACTTTGTTCAGCGCCTGTTCGCCGTCTTCCGCAACTTCGACCTCGAATCCGCCTTTGACAAGCATGCGCTTAACGACCGTTTGATTGACCATATTATCTTCGGTGACAAGAATTCGGCGTGCTTCAGTCGAAACGTTTATAGGCTTTTCGGCATCCGTTGATGTAACGGTTGGTAATTTAGGTCGTACAGGGGACGGCACGGCGCGAGGCGAGGTATGGGAATCCACCGTATAGCCGAGCGCGTTCGCGGTTTTAGTTAGCAGGTCGATCAGGCGGATCGGCTTGATCAGGTTGGTGGCCAAGCCGGCATGATCAAGGGTGCGGAAGTCTCGGTTGGTGATTGAGCAGATGATGAACAAGGTCAGGTGTTCGAACTCCGGATTGTTGAAGAATGGGTTTTCGGCGTCATAGGCCAGATGCTCTTGTATCAACACGATCCTGAAGTCGTCGTTGCGAATGCGTTCGGTGGCTTCATTCAGAGAGGAGATGGTTTCCGCCGACAGGCCCCAGTGGTTAAGCCATTCAGCCAGAGCCTGTGCCATGATTTTCTTTTCATCAATCAAGAGTATGCGCTCACCCTTGAACAGCGTTTTGTCAATCGGCGCTGTGCTTGTGGTTTCGGCGATGGGCAGGCTGACCCGGAACCAGAAGGACGAGCCTTTGCCCAGTTCGCTATCCATGCCGATCTTGCCGTTCATCAGGTCGATCAGCTGTTTGCTAATCGCTAGGCCCAGCCCGGTGCCGCCATATTCGCGCGTGGTTGAAGAGTCGACCTGTGAAAATTTCTGGAAAAGAAAGGGAACTTCATCGCGCGACACACCGATGCCGGTATCCGTTACGCTAAAGCTGATGGTCGTTTCTTTATCGGTCCCCGCCACGCTCTTTATGTCGATATGAACATGGCCTTCATGAGTAAACTTGAGTGCATTGGTGACCAGATTCATGAGGATCTGACGAATGCGTCCAGCATCGCCGACCACCATGGAGGGCGTATCAGGGGCATAGCGAAGAATGAGTTCGATGTCTTTTTCGAGCGCGGTCGGGGTAAGCAGGTCAACGATATGCTCACAGGTTTCACGAAGGTCGAACGGTTTAGGCTCCAGTGTGAGCTTTCCGGCTTCAATTTTGGAGAAGTCGAGAATGTCGTTGAGCAGGGTCAGAAGAGCGTTGCTCGAGGTTTGGATGATGTTGATGTATTCCTGCTGTTCCTTGTTCATCGTGGTGTCATAAAGCAGGCTGGCCGTTCCGATGATTCCATTCATGGGCGTGCGGATTTCATGGCTCATACTGGCCAGAAAGTCAGACTTGGCCTGTGTGGCCTGTTCGGCTTTTTCCCGGGCGACAAGGAGCTGCCGGTTGGCCTGCTCAAGGCTTTCTCGCGCGTCGTTGGCATCTTCCATCATGCCCATCATGATTTGCTGGTTTTCTTCCAGCTCCCGGCTGCGTTTGTCGAGCAAGCGGTTGGCCTCCTTCATTTCCAGTTCGGTCTGTTTCCGGTCTGTGATATCGAGCAGCGTCCCGACCATCCGAAGTGGAGCATGCTCCGCATCGCGTTCAATCACTCGTCCGCGGTCCAACACCCAGATCCATGAATCGGCGCCCTGTTTCAGGCGATATTCGCAGGTATAGGTTTCCGTTTTCCCCTTCAAATGAGCGGTGAGCGTTTTGGTGACAATGTCATGGTCTTCCGGGTGGGCATGGTGGGTTCGCCAGTCCAGCTTTTCGGACAGGTCGTCGGGGTGGTAGCCCAGGATCGCAGACAGCCGGTCGTTGTGCGAATGGGTATTTTTTTTGATGTCCCAGTTCCAGTATCCCAAATCACCGCCATGGAGAATCTGTTCCATGTTGTTATGGGCCAGCTCCAGCTCGGCCTCGGCTTTTGCGCGCTCGGCGATTTCGGTTTTAAGTTCCGCATTGTACCGTTCCGCATCCTCCATGATGCTAAGCAATACCTTGCGGTGCTTTTTCAGTTCGTCGGTCTCGGTTTCGAGATACTCGTTAACCTTCATCAGCTCCTGCAGAGCTTCGATGGTCTCGCGCAACTCGCTGCTTCGCGCATGGCCATCCTTATCGAGGCGAAGGCCGACCATGCGGCCAAGCAGATAGCCGAGCACAACAACAATGCCTACGACAACTCCGACCAGGTAGGGGAAGTTTCCCGAGGAGGGCATGGAGGACGCGTAAACAGCTCCGGCAAGCATCAGGGACGCCAGGGCGCACGCCAGAGAAAACCGGGTGGCCAGCCGGGGTTTGAGCGTTGGGTTCTTCATCCTGTGTGTGGTGGATTTCATCGGGCTAGTCTGCTTGAGAGCTGTTGTAGCGTTTTTCACGGTTCAGTTGAACGAGCAGGTTGTTGATTTCGGCTTTGAGCTGAAGGATGCGCCCTTCGCGACCGGTCGCGACCGCGCTGAAGCGCTCAAGATCATGAATGGTCGCTTCCAGTTCTTTCTCGCGTCTCCGAAGCCCCTCGAGATCCTGAGTCAGCCTTTCGTTCCGTACGGCAAGATCTTCCGCCGCTCTTTTTTCGATCGTGTTGCGGAGCCTGACCAGAATCAGAGCCATGATCACAAGGAAGAGGCCGGCTGCGGTCTCCCGTTGGGCATGCCGGAGTAATAGACTCTTAACAGATTCCAGCTCATGCGCGGCGAAATAGACGTGTCCCGTGCCGTCTGAATGGCTGATATATAATACCGCCATTCGAAACAAGCCATAATTGAGGTGGTTGATGTTCAGCAAAGCGGTGCCTTGCTCGCTTGAACGGGCCAGGTTGAGCACATTGCGTTTGACGCGCAGTGGCAAAGCATCGCCATACCTGATGTCGCCGACGGGAATGATTTCGGGGTTGCCCGACTCAGCGATCAATGCATAGGTTTCGCCGTTTTCATGAGCAGCCGCGCCGAGCAGCGCGAGGCCTGATTCCTGTGCCAGCCGACCCAGTTTATTCTGGTGCTTTACGTAATCGGGGGCATAGGAGCCGTCGATCAGGATGAGGTTCTCGACATTGCCGTCTTCCACAAGCTCGCGCGCGGCATACGCCGCATGGACGAGTGCGGAATCGATTTTTTCCATCACATCCTGCCGATGATTAATGTATGACCACACGCAGAAACACACAACGCCAATGATAAAGATGGCTGTTGCCAGAGCATACCGTCCATAGTGCCGTTTTACCCCTTGTCTGGTCATGAACGATCTTCCAGGGTTGTTCGATATTTATGCTTCTTGCCGATTTGTTGGAGCAACTCGTTGATCTCGCCTTTAAGTTCCAGGGTGCGGCGCTCCCGGCCGCGCATGAGTTCATTGAAGCGCTCCATGTCTTCAAGCGTTCGCCGGAGCCGCTCCTCGGCCTGGTTCTGTTCGGTCACATCGCGCCAGATGCCGAGCACGCCGGCCACCCGGCCCTCGTCGTCATGCAGGGGCAGTTGGCTGATCTCGCGCCAGCCGATGTTGCCGTCATCCTTGGTATGCGATTGAGACCGGCTGAGCCTCGGCTGGTTGCTGCTGATGACAAGCTGGTCGAGGCTGACGATTTCAGCTGCCTGAGCCGCATCAAATAGATCGTGCGGTGTTTTTCCAATGACCTCGTTAATGTTGTTGAGCCCGCACTCTTCGATAAATGTTTTGTTGCAACCCAGACAGACCGAGTGGATGTCCTTCCAGAACACCGACATCGGAATGGTGTCCATGATCAGCTGCAGCACTTCCTGCGATTCTCTCAGTGCGCTTTCAGTCTGCTTTCGGCCTGTTACATCCCGGGCGACTCCAAAGATGGCAGGCTTGTTTTTCCAGAAGCCCTGGAAAAAGTGCATTTCCGCCACAAGTGGTCTTCCGCTCCTGGTGCGCATCGGAAGCTCGGCGTTACTTGATTTTATGTTTTGCATCTTCGCAATGACCTTATAGATGCCATCGCGCTGTTCCTCAGGACAGAGCTCAAAAATGCTCATGTTCAGCAGCTGTTCCTTTGGATATTCAAGCCCCGCTTCAAAAGACGAATTGGCATGGAGAAGCCTGCCATCCATGTCGCATACGATCAGGAAATCATCAATGGATTCAAAAAGGTTTTTGTAATTGATGTTTTCTTCCCGAAGGGTCTCCTCGATGGATTTCGCGGCGGTAACATCTTCCATGAAGCCATTCCAGATCAGGGTGTTATTCTCAAGAAGGGGAACAGCGCACAGATGCAGCCATCGGAGTTTTCCGGCGGCATCGAGTACCCGGATGTTGAGGTCTACGGGTTCGGCCTTTTCTTTTCCCCGCCGGAGGGCGCGCTCCAGCAGCACCGTGTCATCTTCATAGATATGATCCAGCGCCGTGCGGGCATCTTTGAATAGCTTGTCGCGCTTGAGGCCAAACATTCGCTCATAGCTCTTGCCCAGATAGGTGAAATGGAAGGTTTGGTCGGGGCGGCGAATCAGCTGGAAGAGGGTGCCGTTCGGCAGATTGTCGCCCAACAGCTGAATCTGTTGCGCGCTTTTTTTCAATGCGGTAGCTGTGCGGCCCAACCGCATCCGCATATCGCGCAGATGAATAAGCAGCCCGATCAGCAGAAGCGCAACGGCGGTCAGCAGCGTGCTAATTACGGGCTCGGTGGCCAGATGGCTTAGGTCGCCCGCCGTTTCTGTAAGCCCGGCAAACGCCAGCGGAGCGATGGCGCTCATAATGCGGATTTCCGGCCGCTTTTTCTGGCTTGTCGGACTGATTCCGGACATTAAATCCCCTGCAATTTACACACGCATTACTCTAAAGCCTTTCCGCTGTGGAATCAAAAGGAATTCAAAACCTCATGAAGTTCACACAGCGGCAACCCAACCACATTGGTGTAGGAGCCATTGATGGAGCGCACCATATGCGCTGCACCGCCCTGAATTGCATAGGCGCCTGCCTTGTCCATCGGGCATCCGGTGGCAATGTAGGTCTCGATCTCCTTTATGCTTAGCAATCTGAATGCCACATCGGTTGAAACCGAAAAGACTTCGGTGTTTTTATTCTTCTTCACGCAGGCGCCGGTGATCACCCGATGGGTTTGGCCGGAGAGGCTGGAGAGCATTTCGAACGCTTCGCTTTCATCCGCAGGTTTGCCCAGAATGCGGTCGCCGAGCACAACGATGGTATCCGCTGCAACGACGACTGTACCGTGTGCAGCCTCGACCGCCGCCGCCTTTTCGACGGCCAACCGCTCGCAATATGCGCGCGGGCTTTCGCCGGGTTCCGGGGTTTCATCGATTTGCGGCACCCTGACTTCAAACTCAAGCCCGAGGCTGGCGAGCAGTTCTCGCCGGCGAGGGGACGCACTGGCCAGCACCAGCTTTTCAGCGTTCGGGTAAATTTGCATGCGCAGACATTATGTTGGAAACCGGGCTATTAAAAGCCCCATCTGCATGACATAATTTTCATATGACATCGCCGGAAATCCTTTTAGGTGGCGTGCCGTTCGGGCGTAACAATGTTGGCGACGAGGCCATCCTCGAGTGTGTAGTTTCCATCGTGCGCGAGATTTGTCCGGATGCTCGCATCACGGTCAGCACGGACAGCCGGAAGGAAACCGAGCGCCGTCTCGGTGTGCAAACCGTTCCGCTCTTCGGTTTTGAGCCCGCCTACAGTCATGCCGAGATGGTGAAATGCATTGCCCGGGCCGATGTGTTTATCTGGGCCGGCGCGACCGGGCTTTCCGACTATCCCGAGATTCCGCTTTCCATGCTGGAAATCGCCCATCGTAAAGGAACCCGAACGGTGGTGTGGGGGGTGGGAATGAACGATCAGCTCAATCCGTTCATCTACCGCCTTATGCCCGGCCGGCGGCGGACAGTGCTGTCGGCGCTGTCACGCCTTACCGCGGGTCGTATCGACTTTGTCGAACGCTACGAAGCGCAAGCCGAAACCCGCGCAAAACGGAAGATTGTCGAAGAGCTGAACCAGTGCGATCTGGTGGTGCTGCGCGATCCCGAAACACTTGCCTCTGTTCATGCCTGTGGCCATGTGCCCCATGCCATCGTCGGGGCCGACTCCGCCGAGTTGCTCACGCCCGAGCCGTGGGAGCATATTGTGCTGACGCCCGAAGCGCATGCCATTCTTGAATCCAGCACCCGGAAAATCGGCCTCTGCATCTCCGCCCAGCGCCAGCTCGTGCACGAACAGGAGTTGATCGAATTCATGGATCGGTTGGCCGAACGCGGCTACGGTATTGTATTCCTCCCGATGAATCATGCCACCGATGCCTTATTGATGGAGAGCCTGCGCCAGCGGATGCGCAATCAGGAGCGATCCGTGGTGATTGGCGGTCATCGAACGCCGCGCGAGACTCTGGCGATCGCCGGAAAGCTTGACCTCGTCATCAGCAGCCGACTGCATCTGCTCATCCTAGCCTCCATTTCGCACGTCCCCATCATCGGAATCAGCCGCGGCACGAAGGTGGATAACTTTCTCGCACCCTTCGGTCATGTTTCCGCCGGCAGCGTAGACGAGTGCGATTTCGACCATATTCAAACGGAGCTGGATCGCCTGATTGAAAGCCGCGATGAATTTGAAGAGGTCAGTAGCGCCGTCCACGAAATGCTGCTTGAACGATTGGATACAGCCAAGGCGCGGCTGGCGGAACTGCTACAAGGCTGAGAGGTGGTCGGCAATGGTTTTTGCCGTGATATCCGGTGTCAGCAGATCCTTCATATCCAGTCGGGCCTGAATCGCTTTGCGCACCGGCTTCATCAGCTTCAGCTTGCCGATCAGCAGACACCCGATAAAGCGCCCGTCGCGGAACATAAACATGCGGTATCCATTGTCGGCATGATCCTCGATCATGCGGTAGCTGCCATCCGAGGGAGTGATAATTCCGATGCTCAGCATCGGTTTGCCCAGCACCTTGAGCAGGTGGGAACGGGGAATGCCGCCAAACTCCGTCGGAACGCCGGCCGCGTTCATGCCCGCAATCTTGCCGGTATACATGGCCGGCGACCACGAACCATAGCGCACGCCGTCGTGTTCGGCCACATCGCCCACGGCATAGATGTCCGGGTGGCTCGTGCGCAGGAAATTATCAACCAAGACCCCCTTGTTCACCGGCATGCCGGCCTGTTCCAGCAGTTCCGAGTTGGCCCGATCGCCGGCGGTAATCACTACCACATCGGCCGGAATCAACTGCCCGCGCTCCAGATGGACGCCGGTAACCTGGCCGTTGCCTATAATGCAGTCGGCCAGCGCATGCGTAATCACGTCAATCCCGAGCGTGCTCAGATGCTGCTCAAGAACCCGGCTGCCTTCAGCGTTCAGCTGAATCGGCATCAGGTATTCAAATGCTTCCAGCACCGTGACCTTCGCTTCCTGCTTGGCCAGCGCCCCGGCGGTCTCCAGTCCCAGAATGCCGCCGCCGATGCAAACGACGTTCGTGCCGGGGTTTACCACTGCGAGAATCCGCCGGACATCATCAATCGTCCGCACCGTAAACACCTGCTTCAGCGTGTGGCCGGGAATCGGCGGCATAAACGGGTGGGAGCCGGTCGCAACAATCAGCTTATCAAATTGAACGGAGTCGCCACCCTCCAGCTCCACCGCCTTTTCCGTCAGCATCAAGCGCGTTGCCGATACCCCCATGCGTAGTTTGATATTGCGGTCGAGATACCACTCTTTGGCATGGAGCGGCAGATTCTTTTCCGGAAATTCACCCGCCAGCAGGCGGGTCAGGTTCAGGCGGTGGTAGGGGAGCTCCTCCTCCTTCGAGATCAGGACAACCTCGGCATCCGGCGCATGTTCCCGCACGGCTTCGGCGGCCGAAACCCCCGCAATTCCCGCACCGATAATAACCACCCGCTCACGCCCGGCATCATATCGCTGCGGTCGGACAACGGCTTCAATCTCCTTGAAGTCCTCCGCCTTGGTATCGCAGATCGGACAGGTTTCCGGTGCGCTTTCGCCATAGTGAAGATAGCCGCAGATCGAACAGCGCCAGGTTTTCTCGGTGTTTTTTTGCATCGGATCTCGTTTGGGTTGATTGCAGACCAAGCAGTACCATTTACAAAGCGCAGAGAAAGCAATAAATGGTGGAATCAATGAATGCGGAGAAGTGGCATGGTGGTTGGAAATACTCGATTCCCGGTATTGACTCTGATCACGATATTCGCATAATTCGCCGTTCCTTTGAGCCGGCGTAGCTCAGTGGCAGAGCAACGGATTTGTAATCCGTTGGTCGTCAGTTCGACTCTGACCGCCGGCTCCATCTTATTTTGTACTAACTCGCTAATAGCGATCTAGTTACAAAAGCTCAAAAATCTTCATATATTCAAGAACTACTACAAATTCTTCCCGGAGAAGAGGCAGGAAAGATGAAGATTGATCTGCATCACGTACAGCAACGAGGTCGTGCACTTTTCTTTCGTATGGCCATCCCAAGTGGCTTGCAAGCGCATTATGATGGTCGAAAAGAGATTTCTCAGACGCTGAGATCACCTGTCTCAACGTCGACTTTATGCGCTATGGACTTGAAGCGGATTTCAAGCGGGAGGTTAAGAAAGTCGTGGCCCATGACTGCCGGTTCCAGAGCGAAAACCTGATGATCCTGCGTCCCGAGCGTAAGGCGCTGGTTAAAGAGGTTTTGATTGGCCGGCGATGGACAAAACCGTTCCGCTTGATTTCTGGCTGCACGGCAAAGATAAAATGGACGGTTACGAGGTTCTGCTCACCCGCCGCGACAATGAAATCTTCCTCGGGGTTTTCAGCTGGAGCGATGAAGCTAAGGAATACAATCTTCCAGCCTTTGGGAAAGGCGGGGTACAGACCTTGGAAGGCCGGCACTCTGTGGTGATCCCGTATACCGGAAAATTATCGTTTGATGATCTGTGCAAAGCTATAACCCAATCGCTATAGTATTGGCATGAATGGACGAAGTGTTTTGAAAGCGGGCCTTGGGTTGGGATTGTTTCTGGCCCTTGAGTTTTCGGCGGAAGCCAGGCGGTCCCTTCGACAGGCTCAGGGCAGGCCGAATATTCTTTTCTGCATCGCGGACGACGCATCGATGAAAAGTTTCGGGGCGCACGGGTGTAAGTTTATTAAGACCCCCGTCGTTGATCACCTGGCCCGCGAGGGCCTGGTTTTCAACAATGCCTACAACTGCAACCCGAAGTGCGCGCCGGCGCGCGCGTGTCTCGTGACGGGAAAATACAGCTGGCAGTTGAAGGAAGCGACCAACCATTGGCCGCACTTTCCTCCGGAGTTTAAGTTTTATCCGCATCTGCTGATGGAGGTGGGCTACCATGTCGGTTTTACCGGCAAAGGCTGGGGGCCGGGGACCTATGACGGTGAGCATAATCCGGCCGGACCCGTTTACAACAAGTTAAAGTCGCCCTCTCCTTATAAGGCCATGAGCAACATTGATTATGCCGGTAACTTTGCGGCCTTCCTCAATGAGAAAGCGGGCGATAAACCGTTCTGCTTTTGGCTGGGCACGAAAGAGCCGCACCGCGCTTATGAAAAGGATGCCTGGAAAAAGGCGGGGCGTATGCTGACCGAAGCCGAAGTGCCGCCGTTCTATCCCGACAACGATACCATCCGCGGGGATATCCTCGACTATGCCAACGAGGTGGAGTGGTACGATACTCACATCGGTCGCGCCGTCCAAACGCTGGAAGAAAGAGGGCTGATGGAGAACACGCTCATTATCGTCACCTCCGACCACGGCATGCCGTTCCCGCGCGTGAAGGGACAGATCTATGAAGAGGGCTTCCATGTTCCGCTGGTGGCCTATTGGAAGGGCGTTATTCAGCCGGGCCGAACGGTCGACGATTTTGTCAATTTTCCCGATGTCGCCCCGATCTTGATGGAGGTCGCCGGCCTCGAGCCGCATGAACAGATGACCGGTTCCAGCTTCCTTAATGTGCTGCGATCGCCAAAGTCGGGGCAGGTCGATCCGGCGCGCGACCATGTACTGCTCGGCAAGGAGCGGCACGACACCGGACGTTCCAATGAGGACGGCACCGATCTGGCCTATCCCGTGCGCGCGATTCGAACGAAAGAGTTTTTCTATGCGCACAACATCAAGCCAGACCGCTGGCCGGTCGGTAATCCGGAGTTCGGCCTGCGCAACTGCGACGATTCACCGACCAAAAGCTATCTGACCGCTCTCAGGCCCGGCGATGCAGAATATCGCTACTATGAAATGAGCTTCGGTAAACGACCGGAAGCCGAGCTCTACCAGATTCAAAAAGATCCCGATTGCATGAATAATCTGGCGGACAATCCGGAATATGCCGCCGTCATGCAACAACTGCGCGAACAGATGGACGCCGAGCTCACCGCGCAGGGCGATCCGCGTACGCTGGGGCAGGGCGATGTTTTTGATCGCTATAAATATGAAGGCAGGCCCTTTGATTACGCCACGGGCAAAGTGGGCGAGATTTCAAAGAAAAAGCAGCCGTAAGGAGGAAAGGATACACATGGGGGGTACTATGAAGGGGATTATTTTGGCCGGATTCGTTGCCGGACTCCTGGCGGGATGTTCATCGGTGAAGGTTTCGGACGTTAGTTCGGATCAGCAGTGGACGCTGAAAAACGGCAACGGCATGGAAGTGCGCGTGGCGGCCTACGGTGCGCGCGTGACGGCCATCAAGGTGCCGGACCGTGACGGGAATATCGCCGATGTGGTGCTGGGCTATGACGATATTGAATCGTATAAAACCGCGTTCAAAAAACCGTATTTCGGCTGCGTGCTGGGGCGCAGCGCCGGACGCATTGCCAAAGGGCGCTTTTCCCTCGACGGCGAGGACTATGTGCTGGCGTGCAATAATGGGCCGAACCACAACCACGGCGGCGTGATCGGTTTCGACAAGGTTGAGTGGGCGGCGACGCCGATGAGGAACGGCGTGCGCTTTTCCTATCGCTCACCGGATGGCGAGGAAGGTTATCCCGGAAACCTGGATGCCTCCGTCATCTATACGCTCAATGAGGACAACGAACTGAAGATTGATTACCGCGCCGTCACCGACCAGGCAACGCCGGTGAACCTGTCCAATCATACCTACTTCAACCTGGCCGGTGAGGGTGCGCCGACGGTGCTGGACCACGAACTTATGATTGCCGCCGGATCTATTCTGGAAATCGATGCCACTTCGGTGCCGACCGGAATTAAACTTCCGGTGGCGGGCACACCTTTTGATTTCCGTGAGGCCAAGCCGGTCGGGGGCGATATCGGCAAGAAGCATGAGCAGCTGACCTTTGGCAGCGGATATGACCATACCTTTGTGATTACGGAAGGGGCGGCGATTGCGGCGGAACTTTATGACCCCACCAGCGGGCGTCTGATGCAGGTCATTACCGATCAGCCGGGTGTTCAGCTCTACACGGCCAACTTTCTTGCAGGCGGCCTCACGGGCAAATCCGGTCAACCCTATCAGCGGCGCAGCGCGGTCTGTCTCGAGACGCAGCACTTTCCCGACAGCCCGAACAAACCAGACTTCCCGAATACGATCCTTCGTCCCGGTGAGGTGTATGCCACGACAACCATCTATCGCTTTTCAGTTCGCTAACCCAAGGAGATAAATTCATGAAATCTAAAGTATTGATCGGCGTGTTCGCCGCTCTGGCAGTCACACTGGCCGCTTCGGCTGCGGAAAAACCCAATATCATTTTTATTTATGGTGACGATATCGGCTATGGCGATTTCAGCTGCTACGGGGGTGAAGTGGATACGGCTAACATCGACACACTGGCGGAAGAGGGCGTGCGTTTTACCGGCGGCTATTGCACGGCGGCCACCTGCACCCCTTCGCGCTATTCCTTGCTGACCGGCGAATATGCCTTCCGGAATAAGGGCGCGCAGATCCTGCCGGGAAATGCGCCGCTGATCATCGATCCGTCCCGCCCGACGATTGCCGCCTTCCTGCGCGACAACGGATACAAAACCGCGCTCTCCGGAAAATGGCATCTGGGGCTGGGTTCGCCGACCGAACCGCTCGACTGGAACGGCGAAATCAAACCCGGACCGAAAGAGGTCGGCTTTGAATATTCGTTCCACATGGCCGCCACCGCTGACCGCGTACCCTCCGTCTACATTAAAGACGGTCGCGTGGTCGGGCTGGATCCAGCGGCGGACCCGATTCAGGTCAACTATCAGGAACAGGTCGGCAACGATCCGACGGGTATTTCGCATCCGCAGCTGCTCAAGCTGCAGGCCGACGAACAGCACGGTAAAACCATTGTGAATGGCGTCAGCCGCATCGGCTGGATGACCGGCGGCAACCGTGCCCGGTTCCGGGATGAAGACATGGCCGACACCTATCTCGTCAAAGCGCAGGAATTTATCCGCAGCAACAAAGACAACCCGCTCTTCCTCTACTTTGCCCCAAACGAAAACCACGTGCCGCGCGTTGTGCACGAACGCTTTCAGGGAGCCACCAGCCTCGGCCCGCGCGGCGATGCGCTGGCGGTCTTCGACTGGTGTGTCGGCCGTCTGGTTCAGACGCTCAAGGAAACCGGCCAGTATGAAAATACGCTGATCGTCATCACTTCCGACAACGGCCCTGTTTTGTTCGACGGTTACTGGGAAGCGGCCATTGAAAACCGGGGGACACATGCGGCGTCCGGGCCCTGGCGCGGCGGAAAATACAGCCGATGGGAGGGCGGCACCCGCGTGCCCTTCATCGTCACCTGGCCGGGCAAGTCCAAGCCGGGCATCTCCGATGCCATCGTCAGTCAGGTCGACCTCTATGCGTCCGTTGCCGCGCTGATCGGCAAAAAGATGCCGAAAAAAGCCGGGCAGGACGGTGAAAACCTTCTTTCCACTTTTCTGGGTGAAACCGAACAGGGTCGCGACTATGTGATTCAGGAAGCGCTGACCCAGGTTGCCGTGCGCAAAGGCAACTGGAAATATATTCCGCCGGGCAGCGTGACCGAGCGTCTCGGCATCATGACCTGGAAAGAGGGCAGCGGCTGGAAAAAAACACCGGTCGAAGAGCCGGGCCTGCTGTTCCATCTCACAGAAGATCCCGGCGAGCAGCATGACCTGGCCGCAAAGTTTCCGAACCGTGTTCAGGAAATGCGCGACATCATCCTGAGCGTCGCCCCCGAAAAGGCCGCCGGCCAGAAAAAGCTCGATAAGAAACAGCTTGGCTTCTAAAGCGACCTCTGGCTAATAAGTAAAAGCGGCTGTTGTTCATTCAACGCCGCTTTTTTTTTGCTGCCGCACTCTTCATGCGTGGGCTAATGTTGGGTTTGATGACTTCCCGCTTCCTGCTTCGATATTCTATGCAGTGTCTAGAGTTTGCTTCTGTAGTAAAAGCCCAGCGTCTTGAAAGACCACAAGCATGGACAAACACATGTTATGGTGGTGTGCAAGGCGATCCTGTCGAAGATTCGCTTCTTGCAGTCAGAGATCGCCTTTAAGTAAGAGACCTGCGGTATAGCTTTCAGTAGATAAACAAACCGCCGCCCCGCAGGCGCGGGACGTCAGTTCAGGTGCCGGGATATTCCGATCAGCTAGGTGATGCTCTTTTCCCGGCTCTGCTTCTCAATCCGCCTTCTCAGGATTTCTTCCACCGTGGCCTTGGTGGCCACTCCCTCTAGCCTAACCGATTGCTTGGCGCATAAATGTTAGGCACGCCAAAAAAATAACGAATTGGATTGACGCTGTTTAGATAACGTCTAAATTTGCCCGCAATTTTTCAATGGAAACGACTCAATGGCCGATTGTCACGAACAGGTAAAAAAGCGGATCAACGCCTTGTACAACATGCTGGTGGAGCATGATGGCTATGGCGAAATGCAGATCGATTTCAAGATCCTCAAGAAAGGTCAGAAAGAGGTCATCATTCGCTGCGGTAAGCAGTATCGCTATGTGGTCGATAGCGGGGGATCTTGTTTAACAACGGTGTAGATATGATGGCTGTAAGAATACGATTCATTACTTTGTTTTTTCTTGGTGCGGTGTGCATGGGTCTGGCTGAAAAGCCTGTGAGGACCGGTGGGCGCGAGCAAATTCCCGGATGGGCCACCAATGTCGTGAAAAGCCTTGAGTTTGGGGTATTGCTGGAAGCTGAGGGTTCCCTGAGCGATACCGCCGGCAAGAGCGAAAGCGACGTCATTCTGGCAACGGCCGCATTTGATTTTGAAGCGTCTTTTTCAGAGTGGCTCGTGGCGCACGTTGGCTTGCTCTGGGAGCAATATGACAGCGAGGAAAATAATCTCGATGAAGCTTTCATTACACTCCGCGCTCACAATGAAATCCCGGCCTATTTCCTGGTCGGGCGGTTTTACCTGCCGGTCGGAAAGTTTGAATCGGCATTCATTTCCGATCCCCTCACTCTGGAGCTTGTGGAGATCAATAAAAGCTCGGCCATGATCGGCTATGAGGGACAATGGATTCAGCTGGGTGCCGGCGTCTTTAATGGAGATGTTAAGGAAGGTGTCGGGGTTGGAGATGGCGGAGACTCAACGGTCGGCGATGCCTATGCTGCGGTTTCCGTATCTTTATGCGATGGTGTCCACTTCGGCTGCTATTGGCTTTCTGATCTGATGGAGTCCGATGCGCAGTTGGAACTCGGCGAACAGCTTGCCCAGGAAGCAGGATATGAAAAACACGGCGGCGCCGGTGTTTTTGCCCATGTTCATCTGGGGCCGCTGGCCCTCAATGCGGAATATGTGTCGGCGTTGGGCGAATACGATCTGGCCGATGGCCGCTATGCCCCCGATGCGCTGCATCTGGAGGCCGTTGTGCAACTGTGCGAGAAATGCACATTGGGTCTCAAATACGAAAAAAGCAGTGATTTATTTGCAACACGCACGACTGCACCCCTGGCGTTCGAAGATAAATATCCCGGTGAGGTTGCCGGCCTGGCGGTGATCTATTCGCTATTCGAGAACACAACCATATCGGCGGAATATCTGCATCTCGAAGACCTCGACAACGATGAACGGGGCGATGCCGTTACGCTACAGCTTGCGGTGCAGATTTAATCGAATTATTCGAAGGCTGAAAATGAAACTCAAAGAACTTAAAACCGGAGAGAGCGGCATGGTTGCCGGCTTCAGCAGCGCGGCCCCCGCCTATCGGCAAAAGCTGCTCCGCATGGGGCTCAATCGCAACGCGGAATTTCTCGTGGTGCGCAAAGCCCCGTTCGGCGGCCCGATTGAGGTAGAAGTGAAAGGATCCCGTGTGGTCCTTCGCAGCGATGAGGCCGATGTGCTGGAGGTGGATAGAAAATGAGCAATCTGCAAATCGCCCTCGCAGGCAATCCAAACTGCGGGAAGACCACCATCTTCAATGCCCTCACCGGCGCGCGGCAGCGCGTGGGCAACTGGCCGGGGGTGACCGTCGAGCGCGTCATGGGCGAGTATGTTCATTGCGATGCCACCATCGAAGTAACCGACCTGCCGGGCATCTATTCCTTCTCCGCGCTTTCGCCCGATGAGGAAGTGGCGCGTAAGCATATCCTTTTTGATACACCCGACGTCGTTGTAAATATTGTCGATGCCTCGAATCTTGAACGAAACCTGTATCTCACCACGCAGTTGCTTGAAATGAATGTGCCTGTTGTTGTGGCGCTGAATATGATGGATATGGCCCAGCATCGCGGTATCCGCATCGAGGTGGAGCACCTCGAGAAGCATCTGGGCTGTCCGGTTATACCCGTGGTCGCCTCCAAGAAAAAAGGGATCGAAGAACTGCGCAAGGCCATTTGCAGCATCAGTAAATCGCACCACAAGCCCGGGGTTCGGGTCTCCTACGAAAAAGATATTGAAAAGGTACTGAGATCCTTGGAAATCAGTCTGGCCGATGTGGCGCTTACCAAGAAGGTGTCCGCCCGCTGGCTGGCGGTTAAGCTGATTGAAAAGGATGAGCTCGCCCAGGAAATCATTGGAGCCGATAAGGCGCGACTTCCCGACCTCGAGCATGACCTGAAAAAGGTCGAGCGGATCGTTGGTGAGGATGCCGACATGATCATTGCCGATGGCCGCTATGGCTTCATCCATGGCCTCGCGCGCGATGTGACCGCCGGCAGCGACAAGATGCGCAAGACCTTCTCCGATGCTGTCGACAAGGTGGTGCTGAACAAAGTACTCGGGTTCCCGGTATTCTTTGTCGTGATGTATCTTGTCTTTGCTCTTACCATCAATGTGGGAGCGCCCTTCATCGATTTCTTCGACGGGCTTTGCGGTACCATATTTGTGGATGGTTTTGGAGCCTTGCTTACGAACATAGGACTGCCTGCATGGGCCGTGGCGATTCTTGCAGACGGGCTGGGCGGCGGCATCCAAACGGTATCCACCTTTATCCCGCCGATCTTCCTGATTTTCCTTTGCCTGTCGTTTCTGGAAGACTCGGGCTACATGTCGCGCGCGGCATTCGTGATGGATCATTTCCTCCGTAAAATCGGACTGCCCGGAAAAGCATTCATTCCAATGCTCGTTGGCTTTGGCTGCAATGTGCCGGGCATTACCGCAACACGTACGCTGGAAAGCCGCCGCGACCGGATCCTGGCGATCATGATGAATCCGTTTATGTCCTGCGGGGCACGTCTGCCGGTCTATACACTTTTTGCGGCGGCCTTCTTTCCGCAGAACGGAGGGGCCATCATTTTCGGAATCTATCTGATTGGCATCGGCCTTGCGGTCATGACGGGACTGCTGTTCAAGAAAACCATTCTGCGCGGCGAGGTTTCGAGCTTCGTGATGGAGCTGCCGCCGTACCACATGCCGACCTTCAGCGGGGTGATCTTCCACACCTGGCACCGCCTGAAATCGTTTCTGATCAAGGCGGGAAAAATTATCCTGTTGATTGTCGCGATCCTCGGATTCCTCAACTCGATGGGGACCGACGGATCGTTCGGAAACAGCGATTCCAAAAACTCCGTGCTCAGTGCCATGAGCCGTTCTGTTACGCCGGTATTCCGCCCCATGGGCATACAGGACGAAAACTGGCCGGCCACGGTAGGGCTCTTTACCGGCATCTTTGCCAAGGAGGCGGTGGTGGGTACGCTCGATTCGATCTACAGCCAGATCGAAACAGCAGAAGAGATCCTTTCCGAGGAGGCCGAAGAAAAATTTGATTTCTGGGCGGGGATCGTGGATTCCTTTGCGGCCATCCCGGCCGGATTCGAGGGGTTCTTCGATGGCCTCAAGGATCCGTTGGGGCTGTCGGGTGCGCTCGATGAGGTGAAAGAGGCGGATGTCTCGGCCTACTCGACCATGATTGCGCACTTTGGCGAGCATGGGCCAAAGGCCGCATTCGCCTACTTGCTGTTTATCCTTATCTATGCGCCATGCGTTGCCGCGCTTGCCGCCATCTACCGCGAGATCGGGCTGCGCTGGATGCTCTTTGCCGTGACCTACCTGACGATTCTGGCGTGGGTGATGGCCACGGCCTTTTACCAGCTCGCCGTCTTCTCCATTAACCCCGCCGCTTCCGCCGGATGGCTGGGCCTGTGCGCGGCGATCCTGATCACCTTCTACATCGGACTGCGCGTGGCGGGCAGCAAGGCCGGGAAGAATGCTTAGCGGAATCGTCAAACTGCTGAACGAGCGCGGGGCGCTCTCCGTTCAGGAAATCAGTCTTGCGCTGGAAATCGAGTCGAGTGCGCTTCACCCGATGCTCGAAATGCTTGTGCAAAAAGGAAAGATCCTGAAGGTGGAACTGCCCTGCAAGACCGGCTGCGCGGGCGGCTGCACCACCTCCGACACGATGATCTTCTATAAACCCTCATAATCATTCTCGTCCCTCGTCCGTCGTAATCGATTTTCGAGGACGAGAACGAGTTCGAGGCCGAGGAGGAACCTGCCTATGGCAGGTGGTAATGCGCCGGTTCTCGGTAGGTGGCATCCCAGTTCTTGAAGACCGGTTCGAGTCCTTTGGCGCGAAGCATGTCGCAGAAGTCGGAAATGTTGCGCTCGTCACTGATCGAAAACTGCTCGGTCGACTCTTTTGAATCATCGCTGTAACCACCGACCGTGGTTTTGCTGGCGACGCTCATTTTCGAAATGCCCAGCCCGGCCATTCCGTCGCGGACATGCCGGGGCTCGCGCGTGGAAAGCACGAGCGGGATTTCCGGCAGGACAATGCGCAGCGCAAAGACAAACTGCGCGAGCATTTTTTCATCGACCGGATGGTCGGCGCTGAAGCCGCCGAGCTGCGGCTGAATGCGCGGAAACGAAATCGAAACACCTGCCTGCCAGAAATGCTTCAGCAGATATTTGGCGTGGCGGTAGACGCAGAGTATATCGAAACGCGGGTCGGCAAGTCCGAGCAGGGCGCCGATGCCGATCGAACGCAGGCCGCCGCGCAGGGCGCGGTCGGGCGCGTCGAGCCGATTGAAAAAGTCGCGCTTGTCGCCCCAGCGGTGCATACGTTCGTAGACGGCCTGATCATAGGTCTCCTGATAGAGCGTAACGCCCGTGCATCCCGCTTCGGCAAGTTCCCGATATTCAAATTCCGACATGGGAAATACTTCGATATTCACATTGTGGATATACTCCGCCGCGATGGACACGCAGTCGCGCAGGTAGGGGAGGTCGGCCTCGGGCATGCGCTCGCCGGTCAGCAGCACCAGTTCCTCAAGGTGCATCGCCTTGATCGCCTCCATCTCATGCCGTAGCTGCGCCTCGTCGAGCACCGCGCGCTTGGCGCGCCGGTCGGCGGCAATGCCGCAGTAAAGGCAGCCGCCGTTGCAGAAGTTGGAAAGGTAGAGCGGGGTATAGAGATTGATGGTTCGTCCAAAGTGCCGGCGGGTAATCGCCTGCGCCCGCTGCGCCATGAGTTCGAGAAATTCAGCAGCGGCCGGGGAGAGCATCAGCGCCAGCTCCCGTTCCGTTGGATTCTCGGAAAGAATCGCGGAGCGGATCGCCGCCTTGCTATCGCTTTCAGTTAAAGGCAACCAGCGGTCGGGACTCAACCACTGCGGTAGATTTTGACCACTCGCTTCGCTAGAGGACACAGTGGCTTCCATCTCCGTGTTTCTCTGTGATCTCTGTGGTGAATCTTTTTTAATCATCGGAGGAAAGGAAGCTGGTTAGCGGACTGCTGGCAACAGCAACCTCGCTGGTCGGCATGAGGCCCGCTAGGCGTGCGGCTCGGCCGGCTTCCACGCCCATCTTGAAAGCGGTACCCATGGCGGCCGGGTTTTCGGCCGCCGCGATCGCGCTGTTGACGAGCACGGCGTCGCAGCCCATTTCCATCGCGCAGGCGGCTTCGGAAGGGGCGCGCAGACCGGCATCGACGATGACGGGCACGTTGGCGTCGCGGATTATGATCTTGATCATTCCGGCGGTCGAAAGGCCCTTGCCGGTTCCAATGGCCGCGCCGAGCGGCATGACCGCCGCACAGCCGACATCTTCAAGTCGCTTGGCGAGCACCGGATCGGCGGGGATGTAGGGAAGCACCAGAAAATCCTGCTTCACGAGCTCGATCGCCGCTTCGTAGGTCTCAATAGGATCCGGCAGCAGATGGTGCGGGTTGGGGTGGATCTCCAGCTTGACGAACGGGCTTTTACTTAGTTCGCGCCCGAGCATCGCAGCGCGCACGGCCTCCTTCGCATTCATGGCGCCGGAGGTATTGGGCATGAGCCGGACATTTTCGAGTTCAGAGAGCGGGCCGTATAGATCGTCTTCCGCCTGCTCGCGGATGAAGCGGCGCAACGCCACGGTGACTAGCTCGGTGCCCGATGCTTTGACGGCATCGATCATGGCTTGCCTGCTCGAAAATTTTCCGGTTCCCAGAAACAGGCGCGAGCCCAGCTGCTGATCACCGATCTTTATAAGATCCTTCATTTAACCGCCTCCGACAAAGACGAGCATTTCAACGTCATCGTTTTCTTTCAGTTCAGTGGTTTCCCAAAGCTCGGCCGGCACCACATCGCCATTCACCATGAGGGCGGTATGTGCCTTGTT
>JBFHPA010000007.1:0-33122 GCA_041592955.1 Pontiella sp. | reverse complement strand
GACGAGAATGTTGCAGAGCATGCCGCTGGTGAATGCCTGCACGAATGTCAGGTTGACCTTGGCATTGGCGATGGCCAGCGCTTTGGCGCCAACCGCGCCTCCGTTTCCGAGCCAGTGCCCGCTGAAAAAGACCAGCATCACAATCGCCAAGGCACCGCAGAGGTTTCCAAAAAGGACGATGGTCCAGCTCCGCAGCATTTTTCGGTAGGTGATCGCGCCGGTAAAACAGGGCATGACCATGAGCGTGTCGCCGGTAAAGAGGTCGGCGCCCGCGATGATCACCAGAATCAGGCCGAGCGAGAAGCAGATGCCGCCAATCAGCGCGGTCAGGCCGACGCCGAGCGTAGAGTCATGCACTACGTGTGTGAAAAGCGCGGCGCCGAAGGCAATGAAGGCACCGGCCTGGACCGCCAGAAAAAAGGCGCTAAGCAGATCGCGGTTGGCTTTCCGGATGCCGGAGGCTTCGGCGCGGCGCGCCATGCGGGCCGGGATGTAGGCATCATATTTTGTATCGTCCATACCACTCTCTGTATTTATTTAATGAAGGAATCGACCTATGAAGCTACTGGAATGGACACGCGAGTTCCATCGAAAAGCAAGCTCTCCTTGATGGAAGCATAGGCTGCTGTTCGCATAAAAAAAGCCCCGCGGTCAAGCGGGGCTTTCTGGTTTGGCTGAAGCCGGAGCGTGATTACGCTTCGTAGCCGCTGGGGTGTGACTGATGCCAGTCCCACGCGCTCTGCACGATCGTTTTCAGGTCGGCAAATTTCGGATCCCATCCGAGCACGCTCTTGGCTTTGGTGGCATCGGCCACGAGGGCGGTGCAGTCGCCGGCGCGGCGGGGCTGGGATTCGGCGGGGATCGCATGCCCGGTCACTTCGCGGCAGACATCGATGACTTCCTTGACGGTGTAGCCGTCGCCGTTACCCAGATTGAAGGCACCCGAGATACCGGGTTTCAGCGCAAGGATATGCGCCTGCGCCAGATCCTTGATGTGGATATAGTCGCGCACACAGGTGCCGTCGCGGGTTTCGTAGTCCTCGCCGAAGATAAAGATTTTCTCGCGCTTGCCCTGGGCAACCTGCAGAACGAGCGGAATCAGGTGGCTTTCCGGATTGTGCGCTTCGCCGTATTTCGCGGTGGCGCCGCAGGCGTTGAAGTAGCGCAGGAAGACGCACTCGATGCCGTGGATTTCCTGTCCCCAGTGGAACATTTTTTCGCACAGCAGCTTGGACTCCCCGTATACCGACTCGGGCTTTTGCGGCAGGGATTCGTCCATCGGCATGCGCTCGGGGGTGCCATAGGTGGCGCAGGTGGAAGAGAAGATCAGTTTTTTGCAGTCCGCTTCGACCATGGCGGTCATCAGGTTGAGCGAGCCGCTGACGTTGTTTTCAAAGAAGGGCATCGGATCGACCATGGATTCGCCGACTTCGATGTAGGCTGCGAAATGGATCACCGCTTCCGGGCATTCGGCCAGTAAAGCGCCCTTGATATCGTCCTTATTACGCAGGTCGCCCTGAATAAATTTAGCGCGGGGGTCAACCGCCGGTCTGTACCCGCGTTCGAGGTTATCAAACACAATGACATCATGCCCTTCATCGCAGAGCATTTCAGTGGTTACACTGCCAATATATCCGGCTCCGCCGGCAACAAGTACTTTCATGATCGATCTCCGTAATGAGTAACGAGTAATCCGTAACTTCCCATGATGGGATTACGAACGACGCATTACAGGTTATTTACTTAACAACAACTGCGCCGGCGGAAGGAATAATGGTTTCCGCAGTCGGCTCAAGGTCTTTGGTTTTGCAGATCTCAATAATCTTCTTGCAGATCATGTCGGTATCGGCTGCACGGACCAGCGCGACGACACTGCCGCCCCAGCCGCCGCCGGAGAGGCGGGCGCCGAGCGCGCCGGCTTCGCGGGCCGCTTCCACCACGATGTCGAGCTCCTCGCACGAGTTTTCAAAGGCGGTGCGGGAGGTTTCGTGCGAGTCGAACAGGAATTGTCCGAATGCTTCGAGCTTGCCTTCGCCAAGCAGTTTGACGCCCTCTTCCACGCGGGTGATTTCGCCAATGACGTGCGTGGCGCGTTGTGCGGCTTCGGGGTCGAGTTTATCTTTGTTCGCCTGGAATTCATCCCAGGAAACATCCCGCAGTGCGGCGACGGGATGGTCCAGCATGGCATCCAGCTCGGCCGCGGCCAGTTCGCAGCTCGTGCGTCGCGCATTGTAGGGCGATTCCGCCAGGGCGTGTTTCACATGCGGGTTGATCATCAGGAAAACGACATCGTCGGGCAGTTTGACCGGGTAGGTTTCGAGGGTCCGGAAGTCGGAGTGGATCAGGCCGTGATGCACGCCATAGATGCTGGAAAACTGGTCGAGCAAACCGCAGCTGCATCCGGCAAAATCATGTTCGGCCTTCTGTCCGATCTTGGCGATCTCGATCTTGTCGATTTCCTTGCCCGTATATTTGAGGACCGCATAGGCGGTGGCCACTTCGAGGGCTGCCGAGCTGGAGAGTCCGGCGCCCATCGGGATGGAGCCGAGGAAGGTGCAGTCGATGCCGTCGACTTCAACGCCGTGCGCACGCAGGAAAAAGATGACGCCTTTGACATAGTTGGCCCACTGAAACTTCTTTTCCAGTGGTTCGTCGTTTGTGGGGTCGAATTCCGCGGTCGCGGGAATGTCGCCTGCGGTCAGGCGCACGCCGGGCTTGTCGGAGGCGGAGATACAGAAGCAATGGCCCATGTTGATGGCGCAGGAAAACGTCGTACCCTCGTTGTAGTCCGTGTGGTTGCCCAGTACTTCGATGCGTCCCGGGGCGTAGGAAACCGTAGTCGGCTCGGTGCCGTAGGTTTCGGTGTGGATCGCCATCGCTTCGGCTACTACTTTTTCATCATACATGGGTTATATCTCCTGAATCCGGATTAAGTAAGCGTACGAATATAGGGGAAAAGGAAAGGCAAATCCATAGTCTAAATGAGCAAAGACATGGACAAAGCAGTCAAGTAATGCTCTTTTATCCCTATGTTAGAGTCCATGCATCATACCATCAGCCAAAAAGTATCGGAGATATTCGACCTATACACAGAGCTTCATGACATCCGTATTTCGCTGTTCAGTCCCGACGGGAAGCTCATTTATCCCGATGAAGTGGGGCGTCCAAACTGTGCGCATTGCACCATGCTGCGAGAGACGCTCAGGCTGGATTCCAGGTGCCGTACTCTCGATCATGAAATGATGCGAGTGGCTTTCGAGCGGCAGGACATGATCACCTACACCTGTCACGCGGGCATGCGCGAAGCCACGGCGCCGATCATCGTTGATGAGGAGCTGGCGGGATATGTGATGCTCGGGCAATTCCGCAGTGAGGCCGCTCCGATTATTTCTCCCTACACCGCAGAGTGGAACGCTGAGCAGGGGAACGACGAGTTGCAGAAGGCCTATGAACAGACCGCGATTTTCCCCGAACATAAAATCGAAACGCTGCTTTCCATGTTTCGCCATCTGCTCGAGTTCATCATTGGCGGGCAGCTGATTCACCACAAGGACTATGATCTGATCGAACCCGTTATTCTGCGCATTCAGGAGCATCCGGAACAGGAGCTCCCGCTCGAGGTTGCCGCGGATTTAGCCGGGCGCAGTCCGTCTACCGTTACGCGTCTGTTCAGGAAGGTGACCGGTCGCAGTTTCAAGCAGTATCAGGTTCATTACCGACTCGACCGCGCCGCTTCGCAGCTAAAAACCACACCCAACCGTCCCATAACCGAAATTGCCCGTGGCGTCGGTTACGAGGACCCCCTCTATTTTTCCCGGGTCTTCCGCAAGCAGTTCAGCTGCTCGCCATCAGAATACCGAACCCGTAATCGTTAAGATATATCGGAGCCTGTTCATTCGATGCTGCGGCCCGGTCTTGAAACATGACTTCTGTTTTGGTTAGGCCGACCACGCAGGCCGGTTTTTTATCGGGCATTCTTTTCGTAAATCTCTTTTACGACAGAAAATGCCGCCTTCTTGTTCCGGTCGATGTCGACAATGCCCCAGTATTCTTCATTGGGTGCGCCGTCATAGGGCACGCCGCTGCTGTTTGGTGCCGATCCGCCGGTATCTTGAACGCGCGGGTTTCCGGCTTTCCACCAACCATCGGTAAAGGAAAACAGCGTAACTCCGGAGCACACATCCTTGTTGCTGAAAACGGCCTCAAGAATTTTCTCAGTGGCATCTGCTTGTGCCTGTTGATTTTCCCCTTGCTCATATCCATGCGATTCGATCGTCATATAGCTGTCGGCCCCCGCTTCAGACAAATACATGGGTTTGGAGCTTATCTCTTTCCATTCTTCAAATATCGCTTCCGGATGATCCCAGCGATACGTGTTCATTCCCCATACATCCACATTCGGACAGGAGGAAAGGGCCAACGCATTCGGTAATTCGCCATGAGCTGTCGTTACCGGATGTGACGTATCGTTTTTGTGAATCATCTCGGCGGCATTGTTCATCGCCTTGTACCACGTTGTAAGACCGCCCTTAAACCATTCCGGATGATAGTTGTATTCATTACCCAGCTCCCACATCAGGATGGCCGGGTGATCTTTGTACTTATTGACATAATCGATAAACGAACCGGAGAGGATGTCGAAATAACCTTTCTGATCGTAGCCGAACCCCATGATTACTTTTAAGCCCGCGGCATGTATTTCATCCAGGACCGCTTTGTCGTCGATCGGGGCATAGACTCGAATGGTGTTCACCCCTGCTTCAACCATCAATGCCAGGTCTTGCGTCAGCGTTTTAAAACTCCGGTCCCGGCTTCCTTTTGGTACGGGGCTGTAACAAATACCCCGGATTAAATAACGCTTTCCGTTAACCAGAATTTTTCGTCTTGAAACGGTCACCTCTTCGTTTCTGGCCGTTGTATTACAGGATAACAGCGTTCCGATTGTAAGTATGTATATGACACGTTTTAGCATGTTACGCCTCCTCGCTTGTTGCTTTTGCTGATACATGAACATTCTGATTAATGGTGTACGCTTTCGGTGGCTCCGCTTGCAGCGCTGCCGGCGAAGCCGTGTTCAAAAAGTTCAGCCGGCACATTAAAAAAACGGTTTATGATGCCCGCACTTTCACTTGAAGTTCCTTGATCGCTCCGGTTCGGTTAAAGATTTCCGCACTCGGTTCCGGATCGAGCACAAGGCCGGAGACCTCGTGCATTTCGCCATTCGAGCGCACCACGAGGATGCCGTCCGCATCACCTTCCTGAATTTTGACGGGAACGGTGCAGATCGTAAAGGTAATGTTGCTTTCGTCTGAAAGAAATGGATCGAAACCCAGGCAGCCGTTTTCAACACGAACACCCACTTCGATCAGCCTGGAAATAAAGTCCTCTTTCACCTGACCGGTTAGGCCGGGCTGCTGCGCACCCATCATGGCCGGTGTGTGCGAATAAGGATCCGTCGGGAACGCGCCTTGTTCCATTACGCTCTTGTGGGCGCCGATACCTTTTCGAATATCGTAATATCGTTCAAGCAAGGGTTCCTGCAGCTCGCTGCCTTTGGCTTCGATGCAGATTTCCTGCACCGCCAGCAACAGCTTGGAAACCATGTGCCAGTAAATGGAGCCCAGCCCTTCATATTTGAAGAAGGTGCCGGAGCGACCGGTGAAGGACTGATGGTCAAAAACCTTTTCATAGGTTTCGAGCCATTTTTCCCGATCCTGGTCGGAGCAACCCGCCGCCTTGAGCTTCTCTTCCAGTATGGCAGCATTGCGGAATTCCGGATTAAAATGCAGGGTGCCGTTGCAGTCGCGCGAGACAATCTCCGGGTCGAGCTGCGCGCCCTCCGGAATGCAGTTCTTTTCCATGAAGCGCGGCAAGGTGCGGTTCGGATAGAGGATATAGCTGTGCTGGTCGGCCCGGTAGAGCGAGCTCGACCGAAGCGCCCTGAGCACATCCAGACTTTCCGCCGCATCCAGTTTTCCGGATGAAAGCACGGCCACCTGTCCTTCCAGCATTTCGTAGAGCGTTCGGATGGAAATCCCGCCGGCGGCATCAATCATCATCAGGTTGTAGGCGTGGTAGAGTCCGTCTGAGCGTCGGTTGGCGGTAATCGTCTGGTCCATGTATGCACGTGCAAGATTCATGAAGGCGACGATATCCGTAGCCGGCAGGCCGGTCTTGTTGCCCGAGAACCCGCTGGTGTAAATCGTTTTACGGTAGTGGTCGCCCGCTTTGCCGAGCATATCGAGCATGGCCCGGCGCTGCTGGTTGGAGAAGCCGCTGGAGAGCAGCTCCATGTCGGCCTGAAGGGCATCGAACATTTCATGGAACTGCTGTTTTACTTCGTTCGAAACCGCAAAATGCTCTTCACCGGAGGCGCTGAACAGCTTGATGCAGAAATTGAGATAGCGGCGCATGTAGCACAGCGTCACCATCGAAACGCCCGATCCCACGAGGGCATTGTTGGCATCGTTCCATTCCGGCCGCTGGGTGTTCATCCAGATGCCGGCTTCGGGAATAAAATTAGACAGCTTGGACAGCAGGGGAACCAGCAGCTTCTCGGTCAGGTTGACGCGATAAATGCATTCGTCGCGCAGATGCAACAGTTTGCCGTCGGACCCGATGGTCTCGCTGAGCGCCATAATCGCCGCGTGGGATTCGTCGTCAAAATCGATGCTTTCGCAGGGATTTTCAAGCAATGACTCATAGGGTTTGATTCGGTAGGGAACGTTGGCGTAAACAAAAATTTCCCGGGACAGAAGCTCCTGCAGTCGGCCGGGGTGGAACGCCTCGGATTGCTCGAGCAGCTTGAGCAGGTAGATGATCTGGTGGTCGCCCCAGTATCCGATGTATGACCACGGATCGTTGGGATCATGCTCTTCCCAGTCAATGCCGTCTCGTGTGATGCGGTAGGGGTTGTACCCATCGGCTGTTGAAGCATTGACAAACTTGCAGACCATGCTTTCGAAGAAGCCGGGATAGGAGATCCCCAGCGCTTCCCAATTCTGGAAAATGTCGCGCCAGTTGCCTTCGTAGAACAGTTTTTTCGATCCATCCGCATTACGCGTTTCGATCGAGAACCGGTTCCATGGACGGCTTGGATCGCCGTGGCGGCGGCTGAAGGTCAGCGGCATGTATTCCAGATAGAGCCGCTCCAGCTCGGGATGGTCCAACCGTTGGAAAAAGGCCAGCCCGTCTGAATACTGGAAAATATCCGGCAACGCGTCGAGTTGCAGCTTTTCGGCGACGGGCCGATTGGCCGACTGCATAAAGTCGAGCAGGTCGGTCTTGGTGATCGAATACCCCTTGTCGAAGATGCCGCCGCGCATGACATTGAACAGGGTGTTGGCAAAGTGCCGGGCGGTCTGAAGCTGATCGCCACCGGTCTGGATGCCGTCAGCCTGCGCTACGATCTGGCGCAGATTTTCGGTGCCCAGCTCCACATCGGCCAGCAGCTCGGCTTCGGAGGGCCGTTTGCTCTCAAGCCCGGCAATGTTGCAGGCATCCTGATCGACCTCGGCCACAAAGAACCACGCCTTGCCTGCACCGGCGGGCAGGGTGGCTTCCGACTGCACAAAGTAGGCTCCGCGCAGGCCGCACGCATCGGCTTCCTGTTCGACAGACTCTCCGCGGCGGAAACGATCCAGCTGGCGTGCGCTCAGCAAATAAACCGGTTCGTTGAGCCCCATCGACCAGACGGTATTGGCGGTGAGCGATTCACTGGGTTCGGCCCGATCGACCGGTATTGCACTGAGGGCAAAGATACCGATGCCGCTTTCGGGCAGCAGTTCGCTCTTCTTGTAGGCATCGACCAGTGTGCTGAAGACGGTCTGCATGTCTCGGTCGACGTTCGCGGGAAGCAGGTTTTGCAGTCCGTCGATAAAGCGGCAGCGCACCGGTTCGTTTCCAAGGTTTGCAAGTTCGGTCTTCCGCACAAACCCAAAGCGGTCGCTGGACATCCAGGTATAGCGGAATACGAGGTTCAACGTGTGGTTGATCTCTTCGAACGCCAGCTTGTTGCCGGGAATGTTTTTGTAAAGGTTGCGCTCGGTTTCATAGACGCCGGAATAGCGGCCGGAGAACGGTTCCCACAAGTGATCGCCTTCCGCTCCCTCCACCAGAATGATGGTTTTTGGGCCGGTCAGATCCTGCGCGTCGTGAATTTTGTCTTCGGTGGTGTACGGGAATAGCGCGCTTCCGGGGTTGCGCCGTCCACAGGTGAGCGCGCCATTGCTGGAGGTGAACATCCAGTGGTTGGAATCGCTGACCACGCTGATGAAAAACGGCGCCATCCGGTCGTGGTTCCGGATGCGGTAAAACGGTTCGCCGTCAAGATCGACGTAATCACCCTTCACGGTCCTGCCGGTAAAGTCCAACGCGCACTTGCCGGCATATATATTCTTTCGCGTCCCGCGCGACTCCTGTTTGCCGTTGGAGACAGAGGAAGACTCCTTTTTCATAGACACAGCCTGTGGCTCATGAAAAACCGCCGTTGGAAAATGCTTATTCGTTTTTATTTTTACATCCTGTGGTTTGTCAAATTTCAGCAGTCCGTCCAGTTGAGCCGCAGCTCAGTCAGTCGAAGTCCAGGGAGATCAGCTGTCCGGACGGCAGGCTGAAGGATTGTTCTTATGTTAGACCGGGGGCGAAGGAGTCGCTTCCGGCTCATTGGTTTCAGCAAGTAGGTCGGATACGACATTTTCAATATCATCTCCAAATTTCAGCCGCCCCCCGCAGGATTCGCGTATGAAGAACTCTTTGGGTTCATTGCCGTTTAGCTGTTGTGACGTTCCTTTGCTGCGCGCGATAGCGTGATCAAGGAGCCCGTCGGACACATAGTCATAGGGACAGAGCAGGGTGCTCAGAGGCGGGTTTGACCGCAAACCAAGCGGATTGTTGTTATGTCCAAGAACGGCAAAGTCGCCCGGTACAGATAATCCTTTCCTCTCACACGCCTGCATGAATTCCAGGGCAATTTCGTCGTGGTAGGCAATAACGGCCAGTTTTCCCTTGTGCGTTTCCCACCGGTTGAGAATGCGTTCATAGTCGTCCGGTGAGCGATCGACCATGCCCACGATGTTTGGGAAATCCTCAATATCGCACCATCGGCTGTAGAGCATCAGGTTGCGTTGCCAATAGTCGGCACCTACGGAATCAGGTCCGAGCAGGGCAATTTTCGCATAACCGATTTCTCTGAAATAACGGCATTGCAGATAGGTGATCGAGTGAAGGATGTTCAGGTCGACTTTCGGGTCAAGATAGCAGCATTCCTCCAGACCGGGAACAGGGTTGGCTAAAACAACAGGCAGATTGCTCGTGCTCGCAAAGGCATGCAGATCACCGAGATCCTGATCCTCGCCGAGCCATGGCAGGATAATGGCACAGACATCCTGATTTGTGAAATCTTGCACGAGCTCCGAGGATTGGCTGTCGATCACGGGTACCGTGCGGATATTAAGCTTAATCTTCTTTTTTTCCGCGGAATGGTGCAGATGATCGATGAGCGTTGTCACATAGTGGCCCCACTGTTTGAGCGGCAGTAGAACCCCGATCTTGTCCGTTGTCCGAAGTACCTGTTGGGTGGGCGCCTGATGATTGTTTAAATCGCGTGCCGATTCAGTGATGAAGGTTCCGCTGCCGTGTCTCAGCTCAAGGTAGCCCTCTGCAGCCAGTTTATCAAAGGCACGTCGCACAGTATGGTAGTTGCAGCCGTACTCCTCTCCAAGGGCTCGTGCACTCGGCAGTCGGGCTCCCGGTTCCAGCTCGCCGGTTGCGATGCGTGCAAGGATCGTGTCACAAATCTCGCGGTACTTATAAGGAGATGTCACCAGTGTTTTCATATACGCCTTTCTTCTAATCCGAATCCCGCATTACCGAAATCTAGTCACCAATATATAGGGATGTTTGGAAATGTCAACATGAAGGTATATAACAATTTTTAGTACACAAAGTCTGACCGTGGCTTAGAAATGGTCTATCAGACCAGACGTTTGCTTTGGCGGAAGATGATTCAATGTTGCCGAGTAGCTATTCCGCGCCGGGTTTAGATCCAGCACCTCTCTGATTGGTTGTGCTCGAGAAAATAGCCGATAAATGGCGGGTATTTACTCCGTAGGTGCTATCTGTTTAACTGAAGACGGTAAAGTCCGCGGGTAGCGCGAGCGATAGCTTTCCCTGAATATAGATATAAACCGATGGGGGGTGTGGCTGTAAAAGGGGGTGAAAATAATTTCCAAAAAAGTTCTTGATCTAAAATGCGACATAGTGTTCTATATGAGTAGTTAAGGCAATGTACTAACACAACCAACGGAGGAGTACGATGCGTATTAAATGGTTAATGACAGTAGTATTGACAGGATTGCTGAGCCTTCATGCAAACGCGGGCTTTGAGCAGTTTAACCCCGTTAACGGGAGCATGAATGTCTTGAGTCTAGGCGGAGTGTATGAATTTTCGATCGTTCCGTTTGGTCTGCCGGAGCTGAAGTCCGTCACCACCAACGACCGCACGTTTGTGTTGAGTCCCAACGAAAACCTGTATGCCGACAATCCCGGCGATGCCACATGGCGCAACAACGGCGGCGCAGGCCCCGATGGAGCCAAGATTGTGGAGGCTTACACGCTGTGGGAGATGGGTCCGTTTGGCGGCATTGAACTCACGGCTGACATCGACACGGTTGGATTTGATTTTACCGTGGATGCTTTTGATCTCGACACGGCACGATATGAGTTGAGGGGAGTCGCAAAGGTGCTCAAATCTTCTGACGGCACTTTTGCCGAACTAACCAAGCAGGATTTGATAATCACCGGGGCCAGCGGAGTAACGAACCAATTTTTGATCGGAACCGGCGGCTTTGCTGGAGAGCTTCTTCAGGTTGGATGGTTCATGAGAGGGGTCAATGCGAATCCGGCCACTAATTATGGATCAGCAACCGTTACCGCGACGGATCTGTATGCCACAAGCAGTGATTTTAACCCGCCCACGCCTAATCCGACATTTGCAAGTCCTCCCACGGCCATCAGCGATACTGCAATCACCATGACGGCAACCACCGCGACCGATGATTTCTATGGCGTTGAATATTTATTCACCAATATCACCGCCGGGACGTCAAGCGGATGGCAGAACAGTACTAACTATACTGAAACCGGCCTGAGCGGCGGGACAACCTATTCCTATAAGGTGATCGCGCGCGATACCGGCATAAATGCCAACGAAACGGCTTTGTCGGCTGCATCATCTGCTACAACGGCCACTGATGATCTGACTGCGCCAACGCCAACCACGATGGCGTTCAGTAGCACGGATGTCGGAACGAGTATGATCAAGTTGACGGCCACTCCGGCAGCCGATCCGTCCGGTGTTGAATATTACTTTGCCAGTACCGCAGGCGGCGGTAACGACAGCGGATGGCAGGACAGCCCGGTCTATTATGACACGGGTTTGGTGCCCGGTTCCAGTTACAGCTATACGGTGATCGCTCGGGACAAGAGTGCTGCTATGAACAGTAATAATGTATCCACAGCGGCAAACCTTGCGACGCTCAGCGTCGACTCCGGCGCGTTCAATAATGCCCTGACAGGTTTCACGGGCAATACAGACGATATGGATGTCGTGTTGGAGCTGAACAAAATCGGACTGGAAACCGGCTCAGAGGACCCGGATGCGCTAATTGCGTTTGGTGCCGGCGGAGCTACCTTCGGGGATCTTACCGCGTCGCCAATATACGAAAGTCGTGATGTGCTCAGAACGATCGCATCGGAATATGGTGGTGTAAGTTTTGAAGCGTACGCAACTTTGACCTTCGCTGGCAACAGTGACCTGAGTGGCTTTCTTGGAATCGGTCAAGGCCTGCAGATCGGTGTTTCGCCTAACTTCGGTGTGCCCGAACTCAACCTTGGCGGCGTCAACGGGGTCTGCGCGCAGTTCAAAGACAGCACAGCCGGCAGTGGAACACTCAAATGCAACCTGTTTAAGTTCGTGAGTGGTAATCCCGGGGGATTAGAAGGGCAGGAGATTCTGTCGAATCCCGTAGGAAGCACCGAAACGATCCGTGCCAGACTGATCTATGATGCGGTTGCTGAAACGGTAAATGTTGCTTTCGATAAGAACTATACCGGCGGAGCATTCGTTGCCGATCAGGACATGGGCACGGTGAGCACCGCGCTCTCAGACACCACCAGCATGTGGCTTGGCGCTCCGGTGCGTGTGTATGTGGGCGGCGGAGAAGGCACAATCGTTAAAGACTTCGAGATTGTGGTGACCCGTGCTGCCCAGCCGGCATTTGATGTTCAGGTTGCAGACACCGTACCCGGTGGTGGCCTGGTCTTCACGTGGGATGGGGTATTTGGCGCCACCTATGACGTGCAATACACAACCAATCTGGTTACGGGCCCCTGGGTGTATGATCCATCTCCCGGCGCTTCGAATATCTTCTCTGCGGCAGGTGGTTCAGTGTCGGCAACATCCACAGTGGATAGCGCCGCGGTATTCTACCGGACCATTTCACGATAAAGAGGGAGATCGGTTATGAAGGCGGCGAAAGCCGCCCGGAAAACTTGACAAGATCCCGGCACTTCCGGAATAATTACTGGCATCGGCCCGATATATTAAACAATTGATCGGGCCGTGTCAGTAGAAAGGACATGACTATGATGCGAAGTAAAATTGTGGGAGTTTCTGTTGCGGTGATGATGACCGCATCCGGATTTGCAGAAACCATCATTACGGTAGAAAATTACAAGGTCGATAGTGATGTATTTCTCGAAAGCGCGGTCGATGAGGTCAAGTCGGTGCCGCTTGACACGGTCAACGTCTATGATGATGTCGTCAAATACGTCAAGGATGAAGCCGGGAACGCCGCCACCGGCATTAAATCTGTCTTCAATGAAGAAGAGGACGCCCATGCAAAAGCGCAGAGGGATGGTGAATGGGCGGTCGAAGACGCCTGGGACTCCAGTAACGACATCCAGTTCCGCTCCTATAAGGTGAGCGAAAGAATCGGTAAGCTGCTGCAGGCTTATTCGGCAGACAAATCCGCTTCCGCAATGGATGTGGCGGAATTTTTCAAAAGCATCGAGTTTCCTCCAAGAACTTCAGCGCGTTACCTCCCCGAGTTCCGGTCCCTGTTTGTGCGCCAGACCATGGAAAACCTGCTGGCCATTGAAGATGTGCTCGCCAGCTATCAGCGCGCGCAGAAAAATCTCATGGGCCGTCAGGTTGAAATCGAAGCTAAATTTATCGAGGTCAGCGAGGGCACGCTGAACCAACTGGGCTTTGACTGGACCTTCGACAACAAGGGGGGAGGTGATCTGAAGCTTTTTGACGATCTCTATCTCCCGGCCGGGGAAAACCTTCTGTCCAGCGGACTGCGCGGTGCGGCGGCAGCTTTGGGTAACGCCCCGGGAGCAGGCGTGCTTAATATTGCCAAGAATACAGGATCGCTTCGGTGGTCTCTGGCGATCAGCGCACTCGAGCGATCGGATGACAGCGATGTCCTCTCCGCTCCGCGAGTGGTCACTCACAATCACGAGACCGCAGTGATCCAGGTTGGCGAAGAGCGCGTCATTCCCAAGTCTTTTGAGGTCAACAACCAGAATACCAGCCCCTATGTGCAGCATGCCGACTGGGAACTGGAATTGATGGGCGTCCACATGGAAGTGACCCCCGAGATTCGTCACGATGGACTGATTGATCTCGAGCTCAACTCCAAAGTCCTCGATATCATTGGTTTCGATTCGTATCAAATCACCCCTGAGTACTCGGGCACGATCGGAAATTTTCCCAGCACAGTAACCGAAGTCAACGCTTCGCTGCCCTATCTGCGGGTTCGCTCGCTGGAGACACGCGTCACCGTGGCCGACGGCAGCACCATCGGCATGGGCGGGCTGATCTATGATAAGCTTGAAACCTTTCGCGACAAGGTTCCCGTGCTCGGCAGCATCCCGTTCGTCGGACGCCTCTTCCGTTCCGAAGGAGAGCGCAGCGTAAAGCGCAATCTGATGATCTTCGTAACCGCCACACAGGTGGATGTGCATGGTCGTAGACTTGCTGATCTGACCCTGAAAAAATAACTCATTGAAGCGAAGGAAAACCTCATGCAAATCAAACTGAACCTGATAATCGCCTGCGTCCTGATGGCTGGCTCTGTGTTTGCCCAGCAAGGTTTCGACAGCGTCGAAGACATCATGACGGAACTGATGAATTATACGGAAGAACCGACGTCCGATCCTGCAGTGGCCACTCCGAAGGCAACCCCTGCCGCCCCGGCTGCCGCCGCCCCGGCAAAGGCGGAAAGAAAGCCCGCGACGACTGCGCCGCCGGCTGAGCCCCCGTCCGCGGTTGAGACCACTGCACCATACGTCGAACCCGATGTGTCGGTCATGAAGCAGCCCGACCGGACCCCCGCCGCGGACTCGCTGGTATTCGACGATCGCGATCCACGGGGCAAGGAGATCGAGGATCTGTTGAATTTTCTTCAACGGAGCAACCAGCGCGAAGTCGGCTCCAAAGACGCGTTTCGTGATCTTGCCGATCACATCAACATCGATGCGGAAACCATTGACCGGACAGATTTGCTGACGATGCTCAAAAACGCTCCGGATGCCACGTTGGCATGGCTCAAAAAGACGCCGGACGCCACCCGGGCATTGCTCAATAAAGCTCCGGATGCCACTCGGGCGCATCTGCGGGAACTGCTGGAAGAGCGCAACCGGCGGGCGCTGCTGGAACGCGATCACCGGACGGCCGAAATAGAGGGCCTGAAAGCGGTGGATGCCGCCTGGTCGACGGATCTGTTGCTCCGGACGTATGACCTGGTCTCCGGCGCTCGCGAGAGGATGAATTTGGGTGATGCGACCAGTGCCGTGGATGTCGAAACGCTTTTCCCGCAGGTGGACTTTCCGAAAGGGGCATCGGCGATCTACCAGCCGGAAACAGAAACCATTTTTGTGAACAATACAGAGGAAAACCTGATCGTGCTGGAAACGATGATGGAGACCATGGGAGTGCTCAAGGGCTTCGGCAATGCTGATCAGGTTGAAATCGAAGCAAAGTTTGTCGAGGTTTCCGAGGGAATCCTTGAGGAACTCGGCTTTCAGTGGAATTTTGCCGACCCCACCCAGATTAATGCCGCCGGAAGAGACCTAGACGTGAACGATGGAGGCGGACTGTTTGCTGACGCATTGCGCGGCAGACCGAACAACAGCCTGCCCTTTAGCCAGACGGTCGGCCTCGGAGACGGTACCCTTTCCGCCAGCGGCGACTGGAGCTCGTTCCGCCTTGCGGACAACTTCAATACGCAGCCGTCGGATCTGGGCTTGAAAAATATTGGTGGAAACGCATTTGATATTCTGATCAGCGCGCTCGATCAGAGCAGTGGCGCAGATGTGTTGTCCGCCCCGCGCATTCTGACCCGCAGCGGCGAGGAAGCCACCATTCAGGTGGGGGAAATCCACTACTTTCCTGAGGTGTACGAAGGCGACTCCGCCCAGGCAACGATCGTCAATGTTTCGTATGAGGACTTTGAGGAAAAACTGCTGGGCGTTGAGCTGACCGTGACTCCGAAGGTGGGCGCCGATCGTAATATCACGCTCCAACTGAATCCGCGTATCAGCGAAATCGCCGGATATCAGAGTTATCAGCTGGCACCTAGAGACTCCATCTATAACCACCGGCAGCGGGATACGAATAGACGATTCACACATCCTCCCATTGTCGCCAGCCTGCCGATCTTTAAAAAGCGGGAGATCGAAACACAGGTGACGATTGCCGACGGCAGCACGATCGGCATGGGCGGACTGATCAACGAAAAGGTCGAAAACTTTGAGGACAGGGTGCCGCTTTTAGGGAGCCTTCCGTTTGTCGGGCGTCTTTTCCGTTCCGAAGGCGAACGCATAGTGAAACGCAATCTGCTGATGTTTGTAACCGCTACCATCATCGATCCGAATGGGCGCGTTGACACGTCGCGATCCTTTGAGTAGCGGAGTTCCGGTCTCCCCGCATGGCGCGCAGGTGCCGGGCCGGGGATCCTTGCAAACGATAAGAAACAGGCCTGGTGGTTTGTTCACTGATTAACAAAGGATTTGGATGTGCAAACGATGAAAAGTTATCTGCTTCTGATTGTTCTTCTTGTGAGTCACCTGCCGGCTTTCGGCGAACTTACGGAGAAGGAGTTGAAGCAGTTCAAAAGTAATCTGGAGATCGGCGGAGTCCGCGCCGACACCTGGAAAAGCGAAGACCGCGAAAAATTCGAACTCCTTGAAGTGAATACCTTCCAAAGCGAAGACGACCCGCTTAACTATGAAATGAACAGATTCCGTCTGCGTCTGGTCGTCGAGCTGACCGATAAGCAAGGAAACACCTATCTGGTCAAGTTTACCGGGAATGCCCCTGCAGACTATGACAGCGAATATCAGGGCGAAGATTATTGGGGACTCTACATGGCCCATGGCGATCTGGAACGGTTAAAAATTTCCGGGTATGTTGTTCAATATGGCTTGATGGACGGCGAGACCTTTATCCCCCTGGCGGAGGATGAAGACGATGCCGAAGAAATGCTGGAGAGGGTGAGGAATCGAACAACCAAACTGTTTCCGGGCAAGGTTGATCTCAGACATTATTACATGTTTGAGGATTCGAATGAGGGAGTTACGGAATCCATTCCCGTGAAGATCAGACGTGTAAAAGAGTGAACGTGCGCCGAAAAATATACTATCTGATTATAGGCAGCATGCTCGGCATGCCTTGCGTGGAAGCCTTGGCGGCTGCGCCGGAGGAGATGGCCGATATCAGCGCCAGTGGACTTCTGTTTCAGGCCTCAAAAAAACTGGCCGAGGAAAACTATGCCGCTGCCATACCCTATTTGACCCACTATCTGGAGCGAATGGAGTCCATCGAAGAGGATCGGGTGGCTGCGCTGAGGCAGTCCGTCCGGTTAAAGCTGGGAAAAATTTTCGCCTACATGGAAGATCCATTCACCGCATCCGACTATCTGAGACAATACACACAAACCCTTCCTTGCTACCAACCGCGCGAGGCATGGAAGCTTCTGGCCCTGACGCTGTATGAATCAGGCCAGTTTAAACCCTGCGTTGACGCCGTGGAAAACGCGCTGAGCAACCCGCTGCCGAAGGGCCTCCCCACGCAGAAAAAGGAGGTCAATTACGAAGAGCTTTCAAAAAATGAAATGGCGGGCTTTACAGCCCGACAGATCAAGCGCATTGAAGAAGAGGCGGAGAAAGCGGGCGACACCATTTCCGATACCATCTCCGATGCCGTGCCCGATGCCGAGCCGGATTATACGGTGGAAGAGCTGGTGTTTCTGAACATGACCCTCGCGGAGGCACACAGCAAACTGGAGAATTGGGAAGCCAGCATCGAGCCGTATGAGTTTGTGATTGAAAACGCCTTGGCGGGGGACCGCAAAGGCTACGCCATTATGCAGCTGGTCAACTCGCTGATTGCCCTGGAACGGTTCGACGATGCGAAAGATTTCATCGTGAAGCTATATCGCACGAACGCACGCTATGATATCCGCGTGAATATGGCACTGATCAGTGCTGCATCGGTGCTGCTTGAAGAGGCAGAGTATGACAGCGCCTTAATGCTGTACCGGATGATTCTTCCGCGCAACGACCTGGTGGCGTATCAGGTGAAGAAGATGAACGAGTTGCGTCGGGATACGGGCCTTCCCCGTGTGGAAATTCAAACGTCCACCAACGATATGGGCCGGGTCGAAACCCTCTTCGGCAACACGTCCACCGAGATGAACGAAGCAGCCACCGCATTTTCAGCGGGACTTCCTCCCAAGCCGATGGAACTGGTTGAACTCGAAGAGTCGACCGGAGTACTCCTTAGACTGCCGCCGTATGAGGAGGACGTGATCTACCGCATCGGATTGCTTTTCGCGCGCGCGGGCCGTCCATGGGAAGCGATCGCCGCGCTGGATTATATTGTGGGCCGCGATCCGGAAAGCGAGAAAGGGCAGGATGCGTTCGTTGAATCCCTGATGGTGTTGGCCGATCCGCTCGAAAAATATGAGCTCGTTGAAGAACGCGGCATGCAGTTTCTGAGCGCGTACTCGGCGGGCAGAGGGCCCCGGCGGGTGGCACACACTCTGACCGGTGCCTATCAGAAACAGGAGCGCTGGAAGGAAGTTAAAGAACTGCTTCCGGTGATTGAGCAATTTGTCCCGTCGGCCGATCCCACCATTCTCCAGTATGATTGCGAACTCTACTACATGCAGGCCATCGCTGATGTCGTTCTATTGAATTTTCAAGCGGCACGAACCGGGATGGAGCGGGTGCTGAATGACTATCCGGACTCGCATCAACAGGAGAACGCAACGTACTGGCATGCGATGACCCAGCTGTTCCTGAAAAACTATGAGGCCGCGATCGACGAGTATGATACCTATACCGCCACTTGGCCGGAGGGAAGCTGGCTTCCCTCCGCAGCATTTCACAGCGGGGTCTGCCTGTTCGGAATTGAAAAATATGATGAGGCGCAGGAACGCTTTACCAAAGTGATCGAGACCTATCCTGAATCGGATGTTTATTCGGATGCATGCGCGATGCGCGGCGACCTGCTGGCATCGAAGGGAATGCTGACCGAGGCCCAGGCGGATTATGAAGAAGCGATTGCCAAAGCCCGTCAGCCCCGTCAGGCCACCTATGCGGTTTTCCAGATGGCGACCATGTTTGAGCTCGAAGAGCGCTATGAAGAAATACTCAGTGTGGTCAATGCCTATCTGGGCCGCTATGCCGAGGAAGCCGATGTGGCCAAGGCGGCCTTCTGGATTGGAAAAACCAAGCTGGCTCAGGGCCGGACCGGTGAAGCGGTGGAGGCGTATCGCGAGACCATTGTCAAATACGGCGGAATCGTTCTCGAGGACGGCGTCGATCTGATTATCTCGGAGCTGCTTTCTGTTTCAAAAAGACTGCTGGAGGACGAAGAACGCGAGGCGTTGAAAGCGAGCCTGCGCGCCTCGCTGGCCGAAGCGGACAACGTGACGCTCAAACTGCGCCTGCGGGTGTTGCTGGCTTCAATGGAGGGTAAGGCACTTGAACTTGGGAAAGAGCTGATTGCTGAACTCGACAATCTCGATCAGGCGCCGCCGCCGGTGCTTGGTGTGATTTGTGATGCTTCATTCGAGCAGGAAGATTATTCCCGGGCTGAAGAAATCCTCGACCTGTTCCAGATTCGTTATGAGGAATCCGAATTCATGCGTTCGGCGCTCAAACTGCGGGCTTACGGGCTCGTTCAGGAAAAAGAGTATGTTGCGGCGCTGGCATTGGTTGCTGAAACACAGGCGCGGTATGGAACCGATCCTGCCGCTGCCTGGGCGCAGATCATGAAAGGCCGGATCGAGCTCGAGCAGGGTCTCTTTGATCAGGCGCGTAAGACCTTTGAGGCGATCCTCACCGTTCGCGACTGGCGCGGCGAGCCCTATGCGGAGGCGACGTTCTACCTGGGTAAAGTCAATGAAGAAGCAGGAAAGCCGCGCGTTGCGTTTGGTTGGTATCAACGGCTTTACTCGCTCTACAAGGGGTATGCCAATGGGTATTGGTCCGCCGAAGGCTATCTCGCCAGTGCCCGCTGCCTCCAGAAGCTCGGGCTCGAAAACGACAGACGCAACACCTTCCGCGCGATCCTGTTTGATAAATATGTAAACCATTTGCCGCAGGCCGATGTCGCGAGAAAGGCGCTCGGTCCCGACGAGGTGCTGGAAATCGACACGCTGATCGCGCAGGGCGTTCAGACCAATATGACAGTCAATCTCGAGGTGGAGGAGCCTGTGAAGGCGAAAGAACCGGTGAAAACGGAAGAGGCGGAACCAGCTGATGAAGCGGAGGTGATGCAATCATGAGCCGCATTTTTTATTATGTGACATTTTTTGTTTTGGCGGGATCGATGTTCGCGGCCGCGCAGGGGACGGATGCGCCGCCGTCCGATGCAGGGACTGTTTCCGAAAGCGAGATTCAGGCCATGGAGCAGCGTCTTGCAACCATTTCCGATCCGGCGGCCCGTCTGTTCTTTCAGGCCAACATTCACCGGGCAAAAGGTGAGCTCGAGCAGGCCCTTCAGACACTGGCACAGCTGAATGTGCACCATGCCCATGACCCAAGATGGATTACAAGAAGCGAGCTGCTCAGCGCCAAGCTCTATCTGGATATGGGAATGACGAATCAGGCGGATGTTACCGCCCGGCAGGTGGAATTTTTGAACGAAGGAACCGAAGCGGCGGAGACAGCCCGCCTGTTTCGTGAAAAAATAAATCAGGTGAATGAAAAATCTGCAGCATCAGAGTAAAGGAGTTGGTTATGAAAAAAACGAGTTTGATGATTTGGGCGTTTTCCGCGGCAGCGGCAACGGTGTGGGCTCAGGAGCCTGAGGCGGCTGAGGTTGCAGGGGCCTTGACCAAGGAAAATGCCACGCTGCTCGAACTGATCATGACGGGCGGCTGGGCGATGATCCCGCTGGGAATTTTGTCGTTCATGATGGTTATCTTTGTGGTGCAGAACTTTATTTCACTGCGCCCCAAAACATTGCTGCACACGGAAATGATGCCCGAGCTTCTCGAAATGATGCTTGAGAAGAAGGTGCCCGACGCCCTGATCTACTGCCGTAAACATCCCTCCATGTTCACCTATACGTTTGGTGCCGGTCTTGAGCGCGTGATCGATGGTGTTACCGATTTTGATAAAATCGGGCAGTCGGTCAGAGGGGCTTCCGTTGAGCAGATGAGCCGCCTGATGAAGCCGATCGACTATCTCTCCATCATCGGCGCCACGTCTCCGATGGTTGGACTGCTCGGTACGGTTTCAGGAATGATCAAGGCCTTCCAGACCATGGGATCGCAGGGAATGGGCAAGCCCGAACTGCTCGCGGCCAACATCGGTGAAGCACTGATCACCACCGCCACCGGACTGATCATCGCCATCCCGGCGATGTTCTGTTTCTTCTATTTCAAGAAGGGCTTTGGCAAAACCCTGGCCACGCTCAGCCGGAATATCAGCTATCTGCTGGATGCGCTCGAAAGCGGCACACGCCCGGCCTCCTTCCTGGAACTGGATGCGCTGGAAGAGATGAGCGGTAAACAATTTGTCTTCGGTATGGGTAAAGACGCGGAGACGAAGCAAGGAGAATAAGATGGAAGACCTGCAGAAGATTCTGGATGAAGAAGATATCGAGATCGATATGTCGCCGATGATCGACATGGTGTTCCTTCTGCTGATTTTCTTTGTTGTGGCCTCCGCCGTGGTGGACAAGAAAGTGCCTGTTGATGTCCCGTCGGCATTCTATGCCAAGGTGCCCGAGGACGAGACCGGCCGCTTCCTGATCTCCGTCGACCGGGAGGGTACCCTGTATGTGGGCCATGATGTGGTGACGATCGAGGAGCTCAAAGAGCGCCTGACGCCGGAGCTGGAATTTAATCCAAAGGTACGCATTCAGATCCGTTCCGATAGATTGACCCGGCATAAAGTCACGGAGGAGATCATGGAGGCCTGCGCGGAAGTGGGCGCCGTCGATCTGATCTTTTCAGCATTTGAGCAGTAGTTTGAAGCAGGAGTCGTTCTCATGGATTTAACCGAAGGCCTGGAACCGGTCAAACTTGAGTTGCAGATTGCACCGCTGATTGATGTGGTTTTTCTGCTCCTGATTTATTTCATGGTGGCGGCCTCGCTGATTAAAAAAGAGGGCGATATCTCGTTCATCCTGCCGGCGACCGTGCCCCAGACAGAAGAGGTAAAGATTCCCCTTGAAGTGCTGATTGAGATTGAAGAAGACGGAACGGTGGTCTTTGAGGGCCTGCGGTTTGCGGCGGCGGACGAGCTGCTCAATGATCTGGCCGGTCAGGTGGCCGGGCTTAAGCAGGTTGCGAAATCCCAGCAGTCCCCGTTTTTCGTGAACATCCTGCCAGCGAAGAACGCCTTTCACGAGCGGGTGATTAATGTGATGGATGCCTGCGCTGCGGCCGGGGTCGACAGCCTGACATTCAGTAAAGGTATGTAAGCGTGCTATGAAGCGATCGAAACAGAAAAAAACAAAAGGCAGCGTGAAGGGAACGCCCAGCGCGGTGCTGGTCAGCATCGCGGTGCATGCCGTTCTTTTGGCGGCGGCCGGCGGTCTGGTCGTTTTTACAGCCATCAAGAAAGCCGATAAAAAGTTTGTTCCGCCGCCCCCGGTTGACCGACCGAAAATGGACCTGAAAAAGCCGCGGGTAAAAGTGAAGAAAACATCCAAGCCCCGCGCGACCACGCGCATTACCAGTAAGAGCGTTGCCAGCATGCCGGACATCCAGCTGCCGGACATCTCGAGTGCGGGATCCGGGCTCAGCGGAGGCGTGGGCGGATACGAACTGGTTCCTGACGTTGCGGAAATGAGCCTGTTCGGCGGATCCAAGTCTGTGGCGGTCGGCAATGATTTTGAGGGAACATTCTATTCCCTGCGGTATGACCGGCGTGGAAAAGAAACCAACGTGGACGATCCGGAATACATCAATACCATTCGGCGCTTTGTCGAATTGGGCTGGAATCCATATGTTTTCGCGCCCTATTACCGAGCTCCGCAGAAGCTCTATACGACACAGATTTTTGTTCCGACGATCTCTTCGGAATTCGGTCCGTCTTACTTTGGAGCACCGTCCGGTCCGGAATTTGATCCGATCTTCTGGTGTGTGCACTACAAGGGAAAAATCATGCGCAAGGAGGGCGGGCGATTCCGCTTTTGGGGCTTCGGGGACGATGTGCTGCTGGTTCGGGTGAACAGCGAGGTGGTCTTGAACGCATCCTATGGCGATTTCCGCTCTGAACTTTATGAATGGGAACGCCACGAAGAAGACTACCAGTATTACATGGGGCATGCGCAGGCGGCAGTCGGGAACTGGTTTGAGCTGGAGCCGGGTGTTCCGGTTGACATGGAAGTGCTGTTCGGGGAAATCCCCGGCGGACAGTTCTGCGCCTATCTGGTCGTTGAGGATGCGGCGGAGGACTATGCTGAAAATCAGCAAGGTATGCCCATCCTGCCGGTCTTTAAAACCGCGGAGATTCCCGACCGGGTAAAAGACAAGATCAAGTACACCCTGATCCCCGGAGAGGCCGACTTGGATTCGGACTTAATGTTTAATGTCTACTGACCTGTTATGAGAGCAACTGGATAGTAATGGAAATGTATATCATGCAACTCTGGAACTGCGCTAAACGTCGAAGAAACCGCCCGTTGATCTGTTTTGCTTTGGCCGCGGTGTTTTCTTGCGGTTCGGTGTTTGCCGAAATGCGCATTTGGGAAGACACCTCCGGCAAACAGGTAAAGGCGGAGTTTGTTCGGGAACTGTTTGGATCGGTCGAGCTGAGAAGGCCGGACCGATCGCTGTACTCGATCCCCCTGGAAAACCTTTCCGCGCAGGACACCAGATACCTTCGCACCCGGATCCCCCCCGAGATTAAACTGGACGTGCGCTCAAAAACGCAGGCAAAGGTGAGAAACAAGAATACCACGCGATCCGAGTACGAGCAGTTCAGTGATGAGATCAACGTTGTTACTGTCACCATCCAGATCCGGCAGAAAAGCAGCGCCGCCTTCAACGGAATCCTGAGGGCAGAGGCCTATTTAATCGGGAAAGAGGTCGCCACAGATCACTACCGTCTCTCCGGCAAAGGAATTTCGCAGGTTTCGCTCAATGAAGAAAACAGAAGAACCTTCACATTTGAAACCTCCGCGGATTTCCGGGTGTACGAAGAGTATAACAACATTGAGACACGTGGTGCGGAATATGCCGGCTATCTGGTGGTCGTCATCGACCCCATGGGAAATAAACTGGCGGTCCAAACAGACTTGTCCTGGCTCAACGATGAAAAGATCGACACGCTTCGCAAATTGCATGTCGACTCGTTTTTTGATGAAAACGGCCGCAAACGCTCCGTGCCCCGTCCGCGTTATTATGACGGCCGGACAGAATTCTAGTCCAAGCTGACTTCAGGGCGTTCTCCGCCGTTTCCAGCATCAAGCCGTTTTGGCAGCCATGGAGTGCAGGGTAGTCCACCGATGCCCATATAAAAAACAAAAGCCCCCGGAATCCAGAGGCTTAAGTGAAAAATGGTGGTGGGAGATGGATTCGAACCATCGAACTCTGAGAGGGCAGATTTACAGTCTGCTGCGTTTAACCACTTCGCTATCCCACCGGTTCCGGTTAAGGAGCGAATAACCTACCGAAAATTTTCAGTTTGTCTACTATCAATTTCCATAAAAAACCATATTCTGGATCATATTATGACTACACGCCTGAAGCCTGTCATCTGCGTTGGATTAACACCATGTGTGCAACGAATCCTCGAGTTTGGCCACTTTGAACCGGGTGGCGTGAACCGGGCCGTGAAGGTCTCCGTCGGCATCGGCGGAAAGGGGGCGAATACGGCGCGCATGGTCAGGCAACTGGCCGGGAATCCTGTACTGATTGAATTTGTCGGCGGGGCAAACGGCATGCTCCTTGAGCAGATGCTTGATGAGGAGGAGATTGGCTACCGTCATATCATGGTGGAAGGCGAAACGCGCATCTGCCAGACCCTGGTGGAGGAAGGGAATCCCGAAACTACGGAACTGGTTGAGGAGATGCCGCCGCTCACCTCGAATAATTGGCGGCACATGATGAAGCTGTTCCAATCATTGGACCTTGCCGGGGCTATTGTCTCGATCTCCGGAAAGCTTCCGGCCGGAGCACCGGCCGATGCCTATGCCCAGCTCTGCGAATTGGTTCATGAGCGGGGTGGTCGTGTAATTCTGGATACGCAGGGCGAGCCGTTGCTGTTGGCATTGGAGCATATGCCGGCTGTTGTGAAGATCAACGATGTCGAGCTGCTCCAGACCACCGGTGGCGACGACCTGCCGGGCGCATGCGCTGAGCTGGTCAAGCGCGGCGCGCAGTCGGTGCTGATTACGCGCGGCAACCGGACGGCTTTCTTTGTCGATGATGCGCAATCCCTTGAAATGCATCCGCCGAAGATCCGCGCCGTCAATCCAGTTGGCAGCGGTGATGCCGTGACCGCCGGACTGGCTGTTGCCTTGAACGCAGGCAAAGGGCTTGCTGAAGCATTGGTGGATGGCATGGCCTGCGGTGCCGCCAATGCGCTCAATCTGGTTTCCGGCACAATCAACCTGGAAGATGTGGAACGGCTCCGCGCCGAAGTTCGCATCAATTCCGTCTAAAGATCATTCGGGAAATGATCGCCGAGCTTGGAATGCTCTCCGGGGCGGGCACGCTGAGGTGCGGGCTTTTTTGAATCGATGACGCATTGTGCCATGAACTCCTCCGAGGACATCACTTGAGCTCCATCGCTTAAAACGGTGTTGGCTTCTGCACGATCGGAGGTGACCACCAGAATTTTTTCGGGGGTTGAAAACTTGGCCACCAGCGTTTCAATCACGGTGTCGGCCGTATGTTTTCCGGAAGAGTAGTAGATTTCCAGATGTTTTGAGGTAAACGCATCGTCCTGCCCGGATTCTCGGCCGTCGAATACGATCGTGGTTTGCGGCGCCATGCGATGCGCGGTTTTTTCTGCCATCCGAACGAGACGGTGGCGAGCCAGATGGAGATCGGTTTGCAACAGGCGGACGAGTTCCGGAACCTGATGGAGCAGATTGTATCCATCGATGATGAGCCACAAAGGTTGCATTATGTTCTCCGCCACCAGCTGGTTCGCGGTCTTTTGCCCGACAGGAGACGTTCGAGCTTCCGCTTGAAGTCATCCTTCGCTTCCAGCCCCTGCCGGTAGATGGTTTCGGCCTTGTGGAAGTCAAACATGTCGATGTCGATGATGGGCGGTTGGAGGTAGATGTCGACGGGATGATTGGCGCGTTTTTCCTGCGACATCGCATCACGCATCACACTGTAGGTGTGGAATACGGCATCCATAGGCGTCGGAATCCGTTCTTTGGATTCCGTGTGATTGCCCGTGATGTCGACCGCAATCCGGATGTCGCATTTCGAGCTGAGCAGATCGTGGGGCACATTGTTCACGAGGCCGCCATCAACGAGAACCTGCCCATCCAGAGTGACCGGGGTGAAGATGTAGGGCAGGGCCATGCTGGCCCGTACCGCCGGCAATAATTCACCCGAGTCAAAGACCACCTGGTGTTTCCGCCAGAAATCGGTGGCGACGACCTTAAGCGGAATCTTCAGCTCCTTGAAGGTGCTGACCTGCATCTGTTCGGTCAGAAAGCCGAGCAGCTTGTCGCCTTTGATGAGTCCCTTCGGCTTCAGGCTGAATTGCGGATCGATCAGCTCCAGGAATTTGAAGAGGTCTTTACTGCGGAAGAAATCCTTCAGCGAAGAGTTCTGTGGTTTGATGATCAGTTCATCGATCATTTCGGCAATGTGCTTTGCGGAGTGTCCCGAAGCATAGAGCGCTCCAATGATCGCGCCGATGCTTGTGCCCGTCATGCAGTAGGGTTTGATGCCCAGTTCGTCAAACACCTCGAGGATGGGAATATGCGCAAACCCCTTGGCTCCGCCACCACCGAGTGCTAGACCGATCTTCTTCATCGGCTCATTCCAAAAGAGTTGTGCGATCGAAGCAACCTTAATCCGCTTATTTCAGCTCTTCAGCGAGGTCTCCCGTCACATAGAAGAGGTTGATGTGTTATTGACCATTTTACGGGCTATTTGTTGTATTGCTGGCAATTTTCGCCTTGCGTATTAATGGAACGTTATATAAATATGTATTGGTTCGAGTAGGTCGTGTTTCGTAATTGTGTGCAGTGTATGTTGATTGGAAAAGGCTGCTTTAGAGGGATCTGTATAATGAAAGAACGTAATATAATCGTATGTATTTTAATGGCTGTTTGGCTGGCATCTACGGCCTATTCATCGGTCATCGACCTTGGTCAGGCTGCTAACTTCGCTATTCTCGGTACTGAAAACACGAAAGTCAAACTGGACAAGGCCACCGTCAATGGGAATGTGGGTGTCGGTAGCGGCGGTGAATTTGAATTCAAATCGTATTCTGTAACCGGCGATATTTACATGGATGCCGGTGCAACGATTGATACTTTCGATGGAACGCACAGCGGGACATTATTTGTGGGTCAGGATCTAAGGCAGGCTCTAACCGATGCGTATCAGGCTTCACTTACCGCCGGTCAATTAGAGGCAACGCAAACATTCAACGAAAAGATCAACTCATCGCAGACCATCATCGGCAATGGCGGTGTTAATGTGATCAACATGAACGGGGTCGACCTTGGAACCGGTGAAGTGATTAGTTTATCCGGCGGCGCAAGCGATTTCTTTATCCTGAATATTCTAGAAGGAAATGCGATCAAACTCGGTAAATCGTCCAGTGCAATTCGTGGCGTGGGCGTAGGCGCCAGTCAAATCCTGATCAATGTGCTCGGTACTGCCGATAAGATGAAAGGCGAGATTGACGGCACCATTCTGGCAATAGGCGAAACAGTCACTCTCCAGGGTATTCTCAACGGGGCAATTATTGCAGGCGGTGTCATGCTTGGCTCTGACATTCTTGATCTTGAAGTGCAGGCAACAATCAATAATATGCCGATGCAAACAATTCCCGAGCCATCCACGATTATAATGCTGGGTATGGGCAGTCTGGTGTTGCTGAGAATGCGCAAAATACATCCGTAAGCTGTATCCTATGAAGTGATGTTTTCGAACTCGCGAACAGACCGATCTTCCATGTATTCGCTGCTTTGCTCGATTTCCCCTTCCTAAAGATGTTCGGGAAAACTATGTCGACCATTCAGCCTCAGCGAGAAACTCGGAAACAATCGCTTTGTAGGTAGGAAGGCGCTGGGCCTTCTTGAGCTTTTTGAACATTTTGCGGCCATTGGAGAGGTGGGTGGCCTGATAGGTCCAGAACTCCTTCATCTTCCCGAGGACGGGCTGATCGCCATACAGAACGGATTCATAGCTCGATACAACCTCGTCGTGAAAGGCGGCGATGCGCTGAATGGGATCGGTAGGGCGACCGCCGCGGACGGCTGGGACAGCCGTCCCTGCCTTGATTTCTTCACAAAGGAATGGATTTGCCAGCAATCCGCGTCCAAGCATGAAACGGTCAACTTGAGGAAAGCGCGCTTGCACGTTCTTGAAAAACGCGAGATCGTTAATGTCGCCGTTGTAGCAGACGGGCCGCTCCAAGGCCTCTAGGGCTTTTTTGAAGGCGGCGAGATCGGCGGTGCCGTCATACATCTGCTCGGCCGTGCGCGGATGGATAATGACCTCGCTGAGCGGATATTGATTGAGTACCGGAATCAGATTCATGAGTTTCGACTTATCGGAGATCCCGAGCCGCACCTTCACGGAGATTCTGCAGGGGCTGCGTTCGCAGATCTGGTCTAGAATGGCATCAACCATATCGGGATGGAGGAGCAGGCCGGAGCCGCGTTTCTTCTTACGAATAGGTTTGTGCGGACAGCCGAGGTTCCAGTTGACTTCGTCGTAACCAAGATCGCGCAGCGCATGGCACATCTGCACAAAGTCATCGGCGTTGTTGCCGATAAGCTGCGGAATCAGCGGCAGGCCAGAGTTGCTTTCGGGCAGTACATCCTTCAGCAGCTTGGGGTTGATCCGTTCGGCACTGACAGTCGAAATGAACGGTGCCATTTCTATGTCGAGCCCCTGAAAATGATGAACGAACGCCTTGCGGTAATGCATCGTCGTAATCCCGCGCATCGGGGCAAGAATTAGAGTTGGATTGGATTCAGACATTCTTCGTCCTCGTCCTTCGATCTCGAACTCGTCCTCGGTTGTCGAGTACGAGGAGGAGGGGCGAGAACGAGGGCATTAGGGCTACGCCCGCGATAGAAATTTGCGCTCGCGGGTGTCGACCTTGATGGTTTCGCCCGGCTCAATATATTCCGGTACCTGAACGATCAGACCGGTCGTGAGGGTGGCGGGCTTGGTGCGTGAGGTGGCCGAGGCGCCTTTCATGGCCGGCGGGCACTCGACAATTTCGAGATTGATGGTGTCGGGCATCCGCAGCGTCAGCACCTTGCCATCGGAAATCATGGCAATGATCCCTTCCATATCCTCGACCATGAAGGGCAAGCACTCTTCGATATCCTCTTTGACCAGCTCAAACTGCTCATAGGATTCCAGGTCCATGAACGCATACCGGTCGCCGTCCTGATAGAGGTATTGGACTTCGTTGGTTTCGTAGCTCGTTTCCTGAAGGGCATCATCCGCGCGATAGGTCTTATCGACTTTCTGCTTGGTGGAAACATTGCGGAAACGGACTTTATAGATCGTGCCGCCGCCGCGCGCGGTGGGCGACTGCTGGCCGATGTTTTCAATCACATGAGGGGTGCCTTCGATATCAATGACGGACGTTTTCTTTAAATCGCATGCTTTGACCATGAATCGCTCCTTGTCTGGAAACCGCGCAATATCCCGAAACAAGGAGGGATAATCAAGACAGGAACCACGGAAGTTCAGTGCATTTCGGTTATTCAGTAGGTTGAATTAATCATGGCGGCGCAGAAGCCCGCGCCGAAGCCGTTGTCAATGTTGACGACCGTAATGTTCGGCGCGCAGGAGTTGAGCATCGTGAAGAGCGGAGCCAGACCGTTCAGGTGCGAGCCGTAGCCGACGGACGTCGGGACGGCGATGACGGGGCAGGGCGCCAAACCACCGACCACGGAAGGGAGGGCCCCTTCCATGCCGGCCACCGCAACGATGCAGCGGGCCTGCTGGATCTTCTCGTTGTGCGCGAGCAGTCGATGAATGCCGGCCACGCCGGCGTCATAGACGCGCTCAACGGCCGCACCGGATATAGACGCCGTTACGGCGGCCTCCTCGGCGACCGGGATGTCGGCCGTACCGGCGGTGACGACGAGAACGCTTCCGGTTTTTTCTCGTTCCTCTTTTTCGAGAGAGATGGTGCGCCCGGGCTCATTGTAGATCAGCCGGTCATCGAGCTTCTGCAGTCTGGCGAACAACGCCGGTTCGGCGCGCGTCATCAATACATTGCCGTTATGCTTTTCCAGCGACTGGTAAATTTTTTCGACCTGCTCATGGGTTTTGCCCTGACAGAACACAACTTCCGGATAGCCCGTGCGCAGGGCGCGATGGTGATCCACTTTGGCGAAGCCCATATCCTCGAAAGGCAGGCGCTTCAGTGTCTCCAGCGTATCGGTCAGATTGGTTTCGCCCTGCTTGAAGGCGTTGAGCAGTTGTTTGAGTTTTTCTATTTCCATGGTGGTGTTCCTGGTAGGAGGGCTTTGAATTCATGGTTCAGTTGCTGTTGATATTCTTCCGAGAAACCGCCGGCAAGGAACTTGGCGTATGCCTCGTCCATGAAGCGCTGCCAGCTTGCGACCTCATGGCCCGGGTTGATCGGAAAAAAATTGCAGCCGATGGATTTCGCGGTGGCCATATCGCCGGGGGCGTCGCCGATCATGAGAATTGCATGGGCGGGATATCGGTCGACGGCCGCCATCGTGAAATGGTCGACCTTGCTGCCGAGCTCGGGGCCGGCGATGACGGAGACATATTTTGCCAGATCGTCGCGGTACCAATCCTTGAGCAGGGCGACAGCCTGGGTTTGGGAAATCACGATGGCATCCGAGTTTTTCTGGATCAGCTTAAGCGCCTTTTCGACACCTTCAAACGCGGGCGGGTCGGCCATGTTCCGGTCAATATCTTCGTTCAATTCCACGCTCCAGGCATACGCCTGTTCAAGCAGCTTGCTGCCGGTCCGCTGGGCTTCGGCCTGCAGGGTGGCATTGCTCAGCGGCAGTCCCGAATCGCAGTAGACCCGCAGATCGGCGGGATCGGGCAGGGCGGCATGATCGCGCGCCGCCGGCCAGTCGTTGAGCAGCTCAAAGGTTTTGCATAGGCCGAGAAAGCGGTTCAGGCCGCGATAGGTAGAGTAGAGATAGGTGAACTCCGCCGCCGCACGAACCTGCGTCTCGATCACCTCCAGCCCCCAATGCCGGATGATGGCAGGGTGAAAATGATCCTTCTGCTTTGCTTCCATGGTGTCGAAAACACAACCGTCGGAATCGATCCCGACGAAGGTTTCGAACTTTGGAAGGAAGTTAATCAGATCGTCTTTGGTGAATTCTTTCATATAAACCGGCTCAATTGGATGCGAACAGTAGGTCGCGGAAAGGCTGCGGGTCAAGCATGGAGCGGTCGAAGGGAATATTTTTCACGTTTTTTGTGGTATGAAACGGCCTCTTTCGCTAATTTTCGCGACTATATTACTAAATCCGCATAAACGAATAGAGGTGAATAATGAGCAAAATCAGAGTGGATCACGTTTTTACGTCCGAGTCCGTTTCCGAAGGGCATCCCGACAAGGTATGCGACCAGATTTCCGATGCAATTCTCGACGCCTGTCTTGAGCAGGATCCCAAGAGCCGCGTGGCTTGCGAGACGTTGACCACCACCAACATGGTGGTGAACGCCGGCGAAATCACCTGTTCCGGCTGGGATCAGATCGACCCCGAAGCCATTGCCCGCAAAGTCGTGCGCGAAATCGGCTACGATCATGAACAGTTGAAGTTCTGCGACGATACATTTGAATATATCAATCGCCTGCACGAACAATCTCCCGATATTTCCCAAGGCGTTACCGCCGGCGAGGGTCTTTTTGCCGAGCAGGGTGCGGGTGATCAGGGTATGATGTTCGGTTACGCTTCCGACGAAACCGAGGCGTTGATGCCCGCGCCGGTTTACTACAGTCACCTCCTTCTCGACGAGCTCCAGAAAATCCGCAAGGCGGGCACCATTGCCTACCTGCGGCCCGATTCCAAATCGCAGGTATCCATAAAGTATGTGAACGGCAAGCCCGACCACATTACTGCGGTTGTGATCTCGCACCAGACTGACGATGTCCCTCTCGAACAGATTCAGACCGACCTTGAGGCCGTTGCCAAAAAGGTGCTCGAACCCAGCGGATTGCTGAAGGACAACGTCAAGTATTTCATCAACCCGACCGGAAAATTCGTGATCGGCGGCCCGCACGGCGACGCGGGGCTCACCGGCCGCAAAATCATTGTCGACACCTACGGCGGCGTCGGCAGCCATGGCGGTGGAGCCTTTTCCGGAAAGGACCCCTCCAAAGTCGACCGTTCCGCCGCGTACTATGCACGCTATGTGGCCAAGAATATTGTGGCCGCGGGACTCGCCGGAAAGTGCGAAGTGCAGGTGGCCTACGCCATCGGAGTTGCGGAGCCGCTCAGCATCAACGTCGACACCTACGGCACCGGTAAACTTGAAGACAGCGAGCTCGAAGCCATCGTTGCATCCAAGCAACTGTTCGACTTCCGGCCCGCTTCACTGATTCAGGAACTTGGGCTGCTTGAGCCGAAGGGATGGAGCTACCGCGAGACGGCCGCCTACGGACACTTTGGCCGCAACCAGTTCCCGTGGGAAAAGACCAACAAGGTGGACGAGCTGCGCAAGGCCGTCAACCTGTAGGCTGAGGTTTCCTGCTTCGAACAGGCGTGCGCTCCTCTGGCGGAGTGCGCGCTTTTTTGTGCCTTCAGTCCGCTCTTGAAGAAATAAACCGCATCGGTATAGTGTCCACAAATTTTATAATCCATTTTTAATCCAATGACGTATAAACGAAGAATCGAACAGCTTGAAACCTACATGCTTTCCGTCCTGGACGGTTCGCATACCGGCAAGTGGCCGTCCGTGCTGCGTGTCCTTTTAAAGGTTCTTTCGATGATTTTCTCCATCATTGTCCAGATCCGGCTGGCGCTCTACAAGCACCGGATCATCCGGCCGAGCACGCTCGGGTGCCAGGTCATCAGTGTGGGCAATCTGACCGTGGGGGGTACGGGAAAGACGCCCGTCGTGGAAGTGTTTGCGCGCAATCTGCAGCAGCAGGGCCGTAAGGTGGCCATTCTGAGCCGCGGCTACAAAAGTAAGGAACTCCCCTTCATGCAGAAGATGGTGCAGCGCATTACGACCGGAAAAATAGAGGCTCCGCCCCGGGTGGTTTCCGATGGCAAGCGCCTGCTGCTTGACTGATGGTCGGCCGGTGACGAGCCCTACATGCTGGCCTCCAATCTGCCCGAGGTTTCTGTGGTGGTCGACAAGGATCGCGTCAAGGCCGGGAAGTATGCAATCAAGGAACTGGGGTGCGACACCCTGATT
>JBFHPA010000006.1:0-33626 GCA_041592955.1 Pontiella sp. | reverse complement strand
GCAAGGGGATCTGTTCAATGTAGAAGAGGCTTCCAGCCTCTTTGCAGAAACTCTACAGGAGGACAATGCGGACATAACGAGGCTGGAAGCCTCGTCTACATTAAAGACCGTCGAAACCAGTGACGCCTCCATCACGTTTTGGAACGATGAGTATAAAGAGCACTATCACACCCCGGCCGGCGCGCGACTGGAAGCCGAGAAAAAATATATCGTTCCCGGCAAGCTGCAAGAGAGGCTTGAAAAAGGCGATGTCCAGCTACTGGATGTCTGTTTCGGGCTCGGATATAACAGTCTGGTCGCCATGAACCTTGCTGGAGGGACGACCTCCGTGTCGTCCACGGACGGGACAGATGCTGGTTGCATACGCACCCAGTCTCCAATGCTGAAAATCACCGCACTCGAAATGGACCGCCGTGTGGTCGGTGCCGCAGCCCAAACCATCCAGACCCTGGAAACTGATTCCTTTGATTGGCAAAAAGCTTTGTCGGATCTATATACTAACCACTCGTGCGAAGTGCCTCACGCCTCGTGCCTGATGCATTGGGGCGATGCGCGCTACACCATCACAAAAACCCAGCCCCATTCCTTTGATCTTGTTTTCCTCGACGCCTTTTCCACTCAGCGAAACAGCGAACTGTGGACGGTCGATTTCTTTCGCAAGCTCAAGACGGTGATGAAACCGGATGCGGTGCTGCTGACCTACTGCGCCGCGATCCCCGTCCGCACCGGTCTGATGGAAGCAGGATTTTTTGTCGGCGAAACCGATCCCATCGGCCGCGCGCGTGGCGGAACGATTGCCGCTATGCGGGAAGAAGACATCGAAATCCCCCTGCCGGATCATGAAATCAAGATGATCCGCGAAACCACCCGCGGCCTGCCTTACTGCGATCCCCACGGCGTGTGGACCAACAAGGAAATCCTCCGCGACCGGCAGGAAAGAATCCTTGAGGCCAAAGCAGAGCCTGCACCCTGACCGACCAGCCAGGCTTCCGGTTTGAACCGATTCCATATCGTTTCGAATAATCTCTTTCCGAGTTTTCTTGGAAGTGCTACTTTCTTCAAGTCAACATGAGGATGCAACATCCGGATCTTTCTATGAAGAAGCTGGCTGAGATTAGCGAGTTGTTTGAGTCCAAAGCCTATTCACCAGGCGATATTCCCGATGACCTGCTGGAGGAGTGCGTTCGCTTCCGTACCAGCATCTATATCAAGGAAGGCTACTTGCCCGAACCCGAACGCACCACGCTACCCGACAGCTACGATGCCCAGAGCGCACATATTTGTGTGCATGAAAAAAAAAGCGGTCAGCTTGCGGGTTACTGCCGCATGATAATTGACCACCCCCTTCCGCTTCCCATTTTGGAGCTGTACCCCGATCTGGCGGACCACTTGAATACCCCTGTTGAAATCAGCCGATTCAGTGTGCTTCATCCCTGGCGAGGCAGGCTTAATCCAGCCGGAATGGCGCCTATTTTCCAGTTGGCACGGGAGCTACTTATTCTCAGTCGCAATCATAACCTGCTGCAGTGGAGCTGCCTGATCGACGACCGGTTCCAAAAGTTGTGTGAACGATTCTTCAAAATGGATTTCCACGTTCTGGGCAAGCCAGCCATGTACATGGGCAGTCCTACAGTGCCCTGCCTGATCAAGATTTCTGAGTCGATACGAAATAACATCCACAATCCCGATTATACGGCATTTTGGGGCGCAAAGGACCTTCAAGATTGGGTGCAGGAACTGGAAAGCGATGAGAGCTGACTTTGTCAATACATCCAGTCGACGGGAGCGCAATGCCTACCTTCAACTCCCCTTGCGGCTCTCGAAGAACGATTCGTCATGGACTCCAATTCCGCAATCCTCGGTGGCGTTCGACCTTTCCTCCCGCCACCCCTATTATGAACACTCGGAAGCCGCATTCATAACGGTTGGAGAGCCTCTTGCACCGCTCGGCCGGATTGCCGTACTGAACAACCGAAACTTCAACCTCTTCCATAAAAAAACTTGGTCCTTTTTCACGCATTTCGAATGCATCGACGACCCGGACGCCGCAACTGCTCTCATGAGAGCGGCATCCGCATGGGCAAGAAAGCGGCGTCTTAGCCGGCTTGTCGGCCCCGTCGGATTCCTGCAAACAGATGCTCGTGGGATGATGATTTCCGGGCATGAGAGCATGTCCTCTTTTGTCATGCCCTACAGTCCCCTCTATTATGCTCCACTGATGCAACTCTGCGGATTTAAAAAGCTATCTGACTATTTAGGCGGGGAACTTCCGCAAACATTCAGGATGAGCGAAGGCGTCGAAAAAGTGGCGCAGCGCGTAGCGCAACGAAGCACCATACGCCTGCGCAATACATCGAGCCGTCTGGTGCTCAAACGCATGGCGCCGGAGTTGCTTGAAATCTATACCGACAGCGGTTCGGATTCTTCGTTGTACTATCCGCTCACCGCTTCTGAAAAGGAATGCATCATTCAGCAGCTTTCACAGGCCGTTTGTCCGCAGCTCATCCACTGGTTGGAAGATGAGGGGAACGCATGCGGCATGCACATGGCCATGCCGAACTTTAACACGGCGCTCGGCCGGACGGGTGCAAACCGTCTGCTGCGGATGGCAGCCATTCTGCGGCAACGCCGCCACCCCAGGGAAATCAACATTTCGATGTCCTACTTGAAACGCAAATATCAGGGAAGAGGACTGAATTTTATACTCTATGCGGCGTGCCAAAATTCCGCCTTGAATCTGGGGTGCCGACGGGCGCTGGCGGGTCCGGTGCATGAATCAAACGTGCCTGCTCTTCGTGTCTTGAAAAAAACCGGCGTCGTATTCGATGTCGTACACCGGCTTTATCAAAAGGAGATTTTATGAATCGAATCATCTGGTCCGTGCTGTTTGCCGTCTCGGCTACTTTTGCAGGAATGTCTGCCCGGGAAGTGATGGACGTGCAGGCCTTACGCCATAAAGTACCTCACGAGACCACCGTGATGAAGATTGAGCTGATCGACCGCAGAGCCTATCAAGAGGAGCGAATTCTCCGGCGTTTGGATCTGGATCGAGGCAATGATCTGATGAGTTCCTTGATGGTGTTCGATGCCCCGGCGGACGTACGGGGCACCGCACTGCTCACGCGCGAAAACGCCGGCCAACCCAACGACCAGTGGATCTACTTTCCTTCCCGGCGTCGCCTTCAGCGCATCGCCCAGGCACGTCGCAATGGATATTTCATGGGGACGGATTTCACCTATGAAGACATGGATCCCGAAAGCATAGACGACTATGCGTATGCGCACGTGCGTTCTGAAAACATCGACAGCAACGACTACTTTGTTATCGAGGCGGTGCCGGCCAGTGAAAAGATCCAGCGGGCCAGCGGATACGGCAAACGGGTGCTATGGATCCGCAAGGATATACTCTTCACCATCCGTGTCGAATTTTATGACCGCAACGGGAACCTGATGAAGACGCAGATGAATTCAGAAGTCGAGAACCTTCAAGGCAATGTATGGCGAGCACGCCGATCGTTTATGGATAATATTAACAAGCAGCACCAAACCATAGTGGAAGTCATTTCGCGGGATGTTACAACCGAGTTGCCGGAGACTGCTTTTACTGAACGCCATATTCTTACGGGTCGCTACATGCAATGAGCCTCGGCGAGTCCATACGTCGCCAAATGCTTTGGCATAGCCGGCACCCGTTACTGACCCTGGCGGTTCTAGGTGCGATTTCGGCGCTGGCCTTCATCCCGGCGGGGCGGGTACGGATCGTTACTTCGATTGACAGCCTGATGATGAAGGATGATCCCGAACGGGAATACTATCTCCAAACCCGCCGTATCTTCGGCTCGGAAGCCATGGCCATGGTGTACATCGAAGATCCCAATCTGTTTTCACCGACCAAGCTCGCGGCCATGCAGGAACTGGTGAATGAGCTTGAAAACATCCATGGCATCATTTCCGCTGAGAGCCTTTTTTCGGTGACCGATATCGATGCGCGTGATGACCAACTGGACATCCACCCATTAATCGGGTGGGCACCTGAGAACCATCCGGATGCCGCCGCGATTCAGAAACGGGCACGGGCTCATCCAGTCATTCAACGCTTGTTGCTCTCGCCCGACGCCGATGCAACGGCCATCCAGCTACGTATCGATATGGATAATGGTCACGCAGATGACATGCGTGCGCTTTGCGCCGAGATTGAAAACGTTCTGGCTCTGCATACAGGAACTTTCGACCGGCTGAAACAACTGGGACGACCCTATGTCATTGATCAGGAAACTGCCTACATATTGCACGATCAGCGCGTTATCATGCCGCTGGCGATCTGCGTACTGGTGATTATGCTGGTATCCATATTGACCAGCTTCAAAGGGGCGGTACTTCCATTGCTCACCTCGGGGATCAGCATTCTTTGGACGCTGGCATTCATGGGCATCTTCAAGCTCCCGATTACCGAACTCACCTTTATGGTGCCGGCGCTCATTATCGTGATCGGATCTACCGAGGACATCCACTTGCTCGCAGAGTACCGTTCCGGCAGAAAAGCCGGGATGGAGCGTCAACCAGCCATTGAACGCATGGTTGCCCGGTTGGCCATCGCCGTCATATTCACGGCCATCACTACCTTTGCAGGCTTCGCCACCATCATCGCCACCCCGATTCCGGTTCTGCGCCAATTCGGGATCGTGGCATCCTTCGGGCTTCTAGTGAATCCTCTCGTCACCATCAGCCTGATTCCGGCCTGTCTGGCCCTGTTCCCGGACCACGCGGGTCGTGCCCGAAGTGACACCAGCATCACACGTATCGAAACCCGGGTGCTGGAGATACTGGCCCGCATGCGTCGCCGCCCCGTAATCACCATACTGTGCGTAAGCCTCCCATGCATTGCGGCCGGCATCTATGGCGCCACTTGCGTGAAGGCTGATAACAACATTATTGCTTTTTTCCGATCAAACTCCCCGATCGTGCAACGGGCCGATCGAATGCATGAAAAACTATCCGGCACGGAATCGTTTTGCATCAGACTCGATGCCGCCGAACCCTTTGCATTTAGAAACCCCGAGAATCTGGGCTACGCACTCCAGCTGCAGGACTATCTTGTTGAAGCCGGATGGATTGACCGCAGCATCAGTCTCACGGACTATCTGGCCTATATCCACGCCGCCCTCGGAGAAAGCAATACGTCCTTGCCGGCAACCACTCAGGGTATTGCGGAATACCTGCTCCTGCTTCATCGCAACGAAATCGAACCCTATGTCAGCCCCGACTACCAAATCCTGAACATTGTCGTGCGGCACAACCTGCGTTCATCGCGGGAACTCATGCCCCGCATTCAGGCGTTGCGGGAACATATCGCTCAAACCTGTCCTCCGAACCTGGAAGCAGGCGTTACGGGAGAAATGCTCTTGGTCAACAAGGCCGTTAAAGCCATCATTGCCGGTCAGTTGCGCGGCATACTCGTGATCGCCTTCATTGCCGCCCTGCTGCTGAGCATTCTTTTTCGCAGTGTGCGAATCGGCTGCATTGCACTGGTTCCAAATCTGCTGCCCATCGGCATCCAGTTCGGCGTCATGGCGCTTGCGGGCATTCCTCTCAATACGGCAACCAGCATGGCCGCGGCCATCAGCATTGGCCTGGCGGTGGATGATACGATCCATCTACTCATGCGCTTCTATGGACAGGACCGCAACCTCCCTCCGGCGTTAGCCGTCGAACGTTCCCTCCGGCATCTGATCCGACCGATTACCGCAACCTCCCTATCCCTGACACTGGGGTTTCTGGTGATGCGGTTTTCACGGTTTGTTCCGATCAGCGACTTTGCCTTGCTGGCGGCCATGGTCCTGCTCGCGGCCCTGGTGGCGGATCTGGTCTTAACCCCCACCTTGCTTTCGCTGAAGATAATGCATCCCCCTTACCGATCTGAAACCGAGGAACCCTCGTCCGAGGAGCTATGATGCGCACACGTTTACTGGCGATTGGATTACTGATTGGGCTGCACGGCCCGGTTGCCCGATGCGAGATCAAGGATGCGGCCTTCAATCTGGATTCGAAGCTCAATATTAAAACCGTGTTCTATCTCCAGAAACCGGGCAGTTCAATCGTCCCCGACCTGCTCATCGAGGATGCGATATTCACACCGGAGTTCCTTTACTCATGGAGCACCTGGTTCGAAACGGCCAACAACGTTCGCATCGACACCGCGGGCTGGCTGGAACTCGGGATGCCCTATGGCCAGCGCTGGGAGCCGGGCATCGATATTTTACAAGACAGCGAGACCCGTAGCCATCCCATCGTCATCAGCGAGCTATTCGCAACAGCAACATCGGGGCCGTTCGACTTTGTCGTGGGCCGTGCCATACGCCATAACACGCTGGCCGTGCTCTATCCATTAGCCGACCGCTATGTCTCCCGCGATTTCAACGATCCGGTCGCTACAAAGATTACGGGGGTCTGGCAGGCCCGGGCAGATTACTACCTGGGTGACTGGCAGGCATCAATGGCCGTGTTGCCGGTATTCCAGCCGTCTCGGGCGCCCGGCATCGAATCACGCTGGTGGATACGGGAGATCGAACCGATCACCGGAGAACCGATTCCATCGGGCACTACCGGCCGCGTTGAGCGCATCGTCCCGGATATCGCCATTGAAAATATCGGTTTATTGGCACGCATGAGTACTCGGGGACGCCACTGGGACTTTTTCACGTCGGTGTATCGCGGGTATTCTCCATATTCCGTTATCCGCACCGAACAACCGGCGCCCGACGATTATCTGGTGTCGTTCGACTATGTTCAGGGTTTCGAGTGGGCCGCCGGTGTATCAACGACCATCGATGCTGTGGAACTGCATTCGGAGGCTCTCTATCATCAAAGCGACAGCGGCGATGACGACAACTTTGTCAACGCTTTGATCGGTACGATATGGCGCCCGACCGGACTTTCTCAGTGGCTGCATTGCAACCAGATTCATCTTGCCGTCGAATATGCCTATGAGCATGTACTGAAGGAGCAGAAGGCTTCCAGCGGCTATGTCTCCAGCTCAAAGCCCTTTCGTCTCGGAAGAGATACGCTGTTCACCAAATGCCTCTTTGAAATCAACTCCCGCGACAGCGCATCGGTGGCATACGTGCACGACTTTGCAGCCCACAATTTTTTCATCCAACTGCGCGGCGGTCATCGCTTTGCGAATGGTGTGAACCTGGAACTCGTTTTGGATCTTTTCGGAGGCGAAGAGCTCTACTTCGGTACATGGCGCAACAATAACCGCATTTATCTGAACTATGAATATAACTTTTAAACCGAGTCCGGCGACCCGCAAAAAAGGGGTCAAACAAATCCGGGTGATACGTAGTTTTTCAGAAGAATAAGCCTTGCATAAAATTTCTTGAAGGGTTTAATCGAGGTCAACAAGACGAAAGCACACTATATGTTGGATGCACATAAAGTGATTATTCGCACCGCTTTTGGTTTGGGGGATGAAACCTCCAATCCGCCCTCTTCTTCTACGCACAACCCCTTCATTTACAGTCATTTTCGATCTGTATGAACCCCGGGCGATCCGGAGCTAGAGTTAGGCAAATAAACATAGGAGGATGAGATGAAAAAAGTACTATGCATTGCAATGGCGGCACTCATGGCCGTATCTCTGTCGTATGCAGCAGAGCACGAGCATGACGAAGACGTCGTGATCGGCGTTGGTTATCAAGGCTTGCTACTGGGCGATCTGCTCAGTGGTGTAGCTGTACGTAGTAAGCCTGCTCCTATCGGCTGGCAAGCAGAACTGGTGCAGGGGATAATAGATTCCGATGCATTGGGCGATGTGGATCTGCTTGTTCTGAAAGGAAAGGGATACTATACGCTGGTCGAAAATCAACACAGCGTACTCTACGCAGGAGCTTCCCTCGGATATTGGATGGGTGAAGCAGGTGGTGGAGATATTGATGGATGGTCATTCGCTCCCCTGATGGGTGCCGAGTGGAGCTTTGAGGAACTCCCGGAAATTGGCTTCAACTTTGAAGTCTCTTACGAATTCGATATGCTCGATGCGGATGGCGGTGGTGACATTAATATCTATGGCATCAATGTAACTACGGGCATAGTTTACTACTTCTAATTCCTGACAGGCTCAATCGACCCCCGATTACTGGATAGGGGTAAGAAAAGGTGCGGTTCGCCGCACCTTTTCTTTTTCCCTTCCGTACTCTTTCATTTACCACGTATCTATGTTTAATTCCCCCGCATTATGACCAAGGAAATCCATCTAACCGAAAACCTGCGTGTTTCAGAACTGAAACAGCTGGTGACCCCCGCCAAACTCAAGGAAGAGCTGCCGCTGGGCGATGCGCTGACCGAAAAAGTGCTGGCCGATCGAAAAACGGTGCGCGACATCATTCACCTGGAAGACGACCGCCTGCTGGTGGTGATCGGCCCCTGCTCCATTCACGATCCGGTCGCCGTATTGGATTATGCCCGGCGTCTGGCCAAGGTGGCGGAGCAGGTGAAGGACAGGTATTTCATCGTGATGCGTGTCTACTTCGAAAAACCCCGCACCACCATCGGCTGGAAGGGCTTCATCAACGATCCCCATCTCGACGACTCGTGCGACATGGAATATGGCTTGCACACCGCGCGCAAACTATTGCTGGATATCATCAATCTGGGACTGCCCGTCGCCACCGAATTTCTCGATCCGATTGTACCGCAGTATACCGCCGATCTCATCAGCTGGTCCGCCATTGGCGCGCGCACGACCGAGTCGCAAACCCATCGCGAAATGGCCAGCGGGCTGTCCATGCCGGTGGGCTTCAAGAATGCCACCGACGGCAACATTCAGGTGGCCATCAACGCCATTCAGTCGGCCAGTATTCCGCACAGCTTTCTCGGCATCGATCAGGATGGCCATACGGCTGTCGTTACTACCACCGGCAACCCGAACACCCACCTGGTGCTTCGCGGTGGCGACAAGCAACCCAACTTTGAACTTCCGGAAGTCACCTATGCCGCCTGCAAGCTCGATGAGGCCGGACTGCCGGCTTCCCTGATGGTCGACTGCTCGCATGCGAATGCCAGCAAGGTCGCCCGCAATCAGGTCAAGGTCTGGCAAAGCATTCAAAAGCAGCGGGCCAAAGGAAACTGCCCCGTCACCGGTGTTATGGTCGAAAGCTTTATTGAAGAGGGCAACCAGAAAATCGCCGCCGATCTCAAATACGGCCTCTCCATCACGGATCCCTGCATCGACTGGGAAACGACAGAGCAGATGCTGTTGGGGTAGGGTCGGCTGTTATCCAGCAAGCCATCATGATGCAAAACCAGAATGGGTTTGGAGGGACGACCTCTGTGTCGTCCTTTACTTCATCTGTTAGGACGGGACAGAGCCCGTCCCTCCATTACATTCCGGCCAACTCCCCGATCGTCACACGGCCCCACTCCGGCTGTTCGAGCAGATGTTCCAGCAGCGTGGCGGACGCCACGGCATCGTAGAGTGCATCGTGCGCTGTTCTGCCGGGACACAGCCACTCCACTCTTGGTTGCAGGTCGAGCATGACAATCAGATCCTCCAGCGCATATGACGTGCACCCGGGCCACGCCTTGCGGGCAATCTTGAGCGTATCAATCCAGAGACCGAATTGATGCATCGGAGCCATTGCGCGGATAAACTTTTTCTCGGTCGCCACATTGTGGGCGCACAGCGGAGATCGCGTGAGGCAGGACATGATTTGCGGCCACAACTGATGCGGTGTCGGTGCTGCCGCGATTTCAGCGCGCAAGATTGCATGGCGTCCGGGCGCATATGGATTGAAAGGCCGGTCAGAGTCAACCCGCAACAGGCTTTCGAACAGGGAGCCGGAATCGATCTTCCCCTGCTTCAGGGCGACAAATCCGATCTGCCACGGCTCATTCGGAAAACCGTTCAGCGAACCGGTACTTTCATAATCGAGTACGGTGATCTCCGCATTGGAAATGGCCATGGAGGAATCCATGGCCATTATCTTCCACATCGCAGATGGGATTTCAATTACCCTTCAAGCGAAATGAGCATCGGCTCTTCGATCGCTTCCACAATCCAGCGCAGGAAACGCGCCCCATCGGCCCCGTCGATGATACGGTGGTCGTAGGAGAGCGAGAGCGGCATCCGCAAGCGCGGCGCGCACATCTCATTCTTGCCGATGCACGGATCCATGATCGCCCGCCCGACACCAAGGATGGCCACTTCGGGTGAATTGACAATCGGCGTGAAGAAGGATCCGCCGATTCCACCCAGGTTGGTGATGGTGAACGTACCGCCCTGCATATCGGTCAGGCCGATCTGGCCATCGCGTGCCTTTTTCGCGATCCCTCCGAGATCCACGGCAATATCGACCATATTCTTTTGGTCGGTGTCACGAATGACCGGAACCATCAGGCCTTTCTCGGTATCGACCGCAATGCCGATATTGTAGAAATTCTTGTAGATGATCTCAGCCTTTTCCGGATCGATGCTGCAGTTGAACTTCGGGAAGACCTTCAGCGCGGAGGCCACCACCTTCACGAGGATGGCGGTGACGGTCAGCTTAGCGCCGACCGCTTCGGCTTTCGGGGCGAAACGTTTACGCAGAACTTCCAGCTCGGTGATGTCTGCCATGTCGTGCTGCGTGACATGCGGGATGGTGGTCCAGCAATGCGTCATGTGGCTCATGGTCGCCTTGCGGATGGCAGACATCTTTTCAACCCGCGTCGCGCCCTGCGCGCCGGCTTTGCGCACTGCTGCGCCGCCACCTTCAAGGCTGGCTTTTGCAAAATGTTTCACATCATCCAAGCTGATGCGTGCGCCTTCCTTTGAGGGCGTGACCGCATGGATGTCCACGCCCAGCTCGCGGGCCAGCCTGCGAACATTCGGAGCGGCGGAAACCGCCTTCGACGATGCCGGCTTTTCATGCACGGGTTCAGGAGCCGGAGGAGGCGGAGGCGGAGCAACCACGACCGGCTGTTCCGGTTCACGATCGGCAACCGGCTCAGCCTTGGGAGCGGGCTTCGATTCGGGCGCAGGCTCGGCGGCGGGTTCCGCTTTTGCAGCCGGCTCGGGGGCAGCCTCCGGGGCAGACTCTGCCGCGGGTGCTTCCGCTTTGGGCGCTTGTGCCTCGGGAGCAGGTTCTGCCGGTGCGTCACCGGCTTCGATGGTAAATGCCAGCTGGCCCACCTCAACCGTATCGCCCTGCGCAACGTGCACGGCACTGATCGTGCCCGAAGCCGGGGAGGGTATTTCCATGCTGGCCTTGCCCGCCTCGATTTCAAGAACGGACTGCCCTTCGCTGACGGTATCGCCGACGGCCACCAGCACGCTTACGACGTCGCCTGACTCAATATTTTCGCCCAGTTCGGGAAGCTTGAATTCAAGTGCCATGATTTTATTCTCCTACCGGATTCGGTTTACCGGAATCAATGCCCAATTCCTTGCGGGCTTTTCCCAGTTTCTTTTTATCAAATTCGCCTTTAGCGGCCAAAGAGGACAGCACCGACCACGCGATGGCGTTTGCATCCACCTCGAAGTGCCTGCGTAACGCGCGCCGGCCGTCGCTGCGGCCAAACCCGTCGGTTCCGAGCGATACCAGCCCGTTCGGCACCCACTTGGCCAGAGAAGCCGGCAGCAGCTTCATGTAGTCGGAAGCGGCCACCACGGGACCGGTTTCATTCTCCAGACACTCCGTGATGTAGGGCTTGCTCTCATTGCCGTTGCGAATGGTTTCGCGCTCGGCGTCCTGTGCATCGTTGATGAGATTCTTATAGCTCGTCACCGACCAGACATTGGTTTCGATGCCGTATTTTTCCTGCAGCAGCGCGGCCGCGTTCACCGCCTGCGGAAGAATGGCACCGCTACCCAGAATCTGCGCCTGCGCTTTGTCGGACGACTGGAACTTATACATGCCTTTGAGAATCCCCGCTTCCACACCCTCGGGCATGGCGGGCTGCTCATAGTTGTCGTTCATCAGCGTGATGTAGTAGAAGATCTGCTCGTTATCCACATACATGCGCCGAATACCATCCTTGACGATCACCGCCAGCTCATAGGCGTAGGCCGGATCGTAGGCGACCAGATTGGGAATGGTCAGCGCCATGACGATTCCGTGTCCGTCCTGATGCTGAAGCCCTTCCCCGGCCAAGGTCGTACGACCGGCGGTAGCGCCCAGCAGGAAGCCTTTGCACCGCGAATCGCCCGCAAGCCATGCGAGGTCGGCAATGCGCTGAAAGCCGAACATGGAGTAGTAGATATAGAATGGAATGGTGTTGATGCCATGGTTGGCATACGCCGTTCCCGCCGCCACGAACGATGAAAACGCGCCGGCTTCGGTAATGCCCTCTTCAAGAATCTGGCCGTCCTTGGCCTCCTTGTAGTAGAGCAGGTTGTCGGCATCGACCGGTTCGTAGAGCTGACCGGAGTGGGCGTAGATGCCGACCTGGCGGAAGAGTGCGTCCATGCCGAAGGTGCGCGCTTCGTCCGGAACGATCGGAACCACCAGCTTGCCGATGTTCTTGTCGGATAGCATTTTTGAAAGCAGACGCACGAAGACCATGGTCGTGGAGACCGGACGCTCGGAACCGGCATCGAATTCCTGGAAAATCTTGTCGGCCGGCATTTCAACCGGGACATAATCCGTGCGGCGGGTCGGCACGAAACCACCGAGCTCGCTGCGGCGCTTCATGAGATACTGCATTTCCGGGCTGTCTTCCGCCGGACGGTAAAACGGTACGCTGTCAATATCTTCGTCGGAAATCGGCAGACCGAAGCGGGTACGGAACTCACGCAGCGATTCCTCACCGAGTTTCTTCTGGGAGTGGGTGATGTTCTGCCCTTCCCCGGCCGCGCCCAGGCCATAGCCTTTGACGGTTTTGGCGAGAATGACGGTCGGGCGGTCTTTTGTTTCAGCGGCCTTTTTATAGGCCGCATAGATTTTGATCGGGTCGTGACCGCCGCGGCGCATCCGCTTGATTTCGGTATCGGACAGGTGCTCCGCCAGTTTGAGCAGTTTGGGATCGGTGCCGAAGAAGTGTTCGCGGACGTAGGCAGCATCTTCCACGGTGTATTTCTGATATTGCCCGTCAACCACCTCGCCCATGCGCTTGGCCAGCAGACCATCCTCATCCTTTTCGAGCAGCGGATCCCAGCTGTCGCCCCACAGCACCTTGATCACGTTCCATCCGGCGCCGCGGAATGATGCTTCCAGTTCCTGGATAATCTTGCCGTTACCGCGAACGGGGCCGTCGAGCCGCTGAAGGTTGCAATTGACGACAAACGTCAGGTTGTCGAGTTTTTCGCGGGCGGCCAGATTAATGGCGCCGAGCGTTTCCGGCTCATCGGTTTCGCCGTCGCCCAAGAAGGCCCAGATCTGCTGGTTGGTCGGTTCGCGCAGGCCGCGGTCTTCGAGATATTTGATAAAGCGGGCGTGGTAGATCGAGGTGATCGGACCAAGTCCCATGGATACGGTCGGGAACTGCCAGAAGTCGGGCATCAGCCACGGATGCGGATAGGAAGAAAGGCCGGGCTTTTCGTGCAGCTCGTGCCGGAAGTTGGTCAGGTGGTCATCCGTTAAACGGCCTTCGAGGTAGGCGCGGGCATACACGCCCGGCGACGAGTGCCCCTGGAAATAAACGAGGTCGCCCGGAAACTCATCGGTGCGGCCGCGGAAAAAGTGATTGAAGCCAACTTCATAAAGCGTGGCGATGGATTGGTAACTGGAAATGTGGCCGCCGATGCCGTCCTCTTCCCGGTTGGCGCGCACCACCATGGCCATGGCGTTCCAGCGAATTAGGCTTTTGATGCGGCGTTCCATTTCGCGATCGCCGGGATAAACGGGCTGCTCGTCAACCGGAATGGTATTGATGTACGGAGTATTGGCGGAAAAAGGAAGTCGGACGCCCTTGCGATGCGCATTCACCTGCAGGTCATGAAGAATATCCTTAACGCGCTCGGGACCCTCGTTCTCGAGCATCTCGTCCAACGCATCCAGCCAATCCTGCTTGTCATAATCCACATTCGCAGTATTTGAATTGCTTGTATCCATTATCGATTCCTTGGTTTAAAAAAAGTGATCAGAGGTTAAATATGACACTAACAGTACACAATTAAAAAACGTAAAAAACATGCCTAGTCCTATCATGATTTCTGCATTTATATCCTAAGACCGTATTTTCCCGTCTTCCTCGCCCCCTGCCAAGCACTGAATTGCCGGTATCCGACGAAAGTTTATCCCATATTTTAGCCGCATCAATGGCAACTCACTTGTAAATCCAGAAAATTTTCTGCATTCAACATCCTGAGTTGCTTGCGGACTTTTATCGCTTGGAGGATTATGGTTTGATGCGCTCTCTTTTTCTAACGGAGCCAGAGTGGATGAAATATATCGGAGCCCATGTAAGCGCCAGCGGCGGGGTGGAAAACGCCCCCATCAATGCCGCCGGGATCGGCGCGAACGCCTTCGCACTGTTCACCAAGAACCAGCGGCAGTGGGTGGCCAAACCGCTGACCACTGAGAGCATCGACGCCTTTCGGGAAAACTGCGCAACCCACGGGATCAGCGCGGAGCATATCCTCCCCCACGACAGCTACCTCATCAATCTCGGCCATCCGGAGGCCGACAAACTGGAAAAATCGCGCGAGGCCTTTCTCGATGAAATGCAGCGCTGCGAGCAGCTCGGCCTGAAACTGCTCAACTTTCATCCCGGCAGTCATCTCAAGCAGATCTCCGAATCCGAATGTCTTTCCAGGATCGCCGAATCGATCAACCTTGCGCTGGATAAAACCGAAGGCGTGACCGCGGTGATAGAAAACACGGCCGGACAGGGCTCCAATCTTGGATTCCGCTTTGAGCACCTTGCGGAAATTATTGACGGGGTCGAAGACAAAACGCGTGTCGGCGTCTGCATCGACACCTGCCACAGCTTTGCGGGGGGCTATGATCTCCTGACTCAGGAAAGTTGCGCCACCGTCTTTGCCGAGCTGGATGACGTCGTGGGCTTCACCTATCTGCGCGGCATGCATCTGAACGATTCAAAGAAGGGGCTCGGCAGCCGCGTCGACCGTCACCACAGCCTCGGCCAAGGCGAGCTCGGACTCGAGGTCTTCAAATATATCATGAGCGACGACCGCTTCGACGACATCCCGCTGATTCTCGAAACCATCGACGACACCATCTGGGCCGAAGAGATAAAACTGCTCAGGGGGTATGAACACGGAACCGCGAATGGACGCAAATAAACGCAAATTTGGACCGCCTTCCCGCAGATCATGCGGATGAGACAGATTAGACCATTACGTAGTAAGCAATATGCATTGAGAACAGAATATGGAAATCTTAAGCAACATTAGAATAGTCCTGGTCGAGCCAATCTTCGGCGGCAACATCGGCTCGGTCTGCCGGGCGATGAACAACAACGGCATTACGGATCTTGCAATCGTCAACCCGCGCCCGGAAATGGACTGGGATGATGCGCGCAAGCTCTCATGCAACGCCAAGGAGCAGCTCGAAGCGCGCAAGGAGTTCGCCACTCTTGCCGAAGCGGTGGCCGACTGCACTCTCGTGGCCGGCACCTCGGCACGCACTGGATTCTATCGCGACACCGCCTACTCCCCGCGCGAGTTTGCCCCATTTGCACTCGAGAGTGCCAAGGATCATCGCATCGCCCTTGTCTTCGGCCGCGAGGACAAAGGCCTCTTTAACGAAGAGCTGGCGCTGTGCACCCATATTATCCAGATTCCCTCGAGCGAGCTCTACACCTCGCTAAACCTGTCGCACGCCGTCTATGTCTGCTGCTATGAAATCTTCTGCGCGGCCGGCGTATTCCAGCCTGCGGAAGAAAAAGCGGAAGAGGCTGACTCCGAGCTGCGCGAACGCATGTTCGCCGTCTGGCGTGAGATGATGATCGAGACCGAATTCACCCACGAACAGAAGCTTGAGCACATGATGATGGGACTGCGACGCATTTTTTCACGTGGAAAACTGACCAAACCTGACTGCAAAATCCTGATGGGACTTGCCAAACAGTCCCTCTGGGTCACCGATCGGTGGCGGGAAACGAAACGACAACTGAACGAAAAAGAACAAAGCCCTCCGGAATAATGCTTTGCGAACCTCCACGGTCTCTGTACCGTTGCGTTTAACGAAAGAATTACGGGATGAACCAATACACTGAGAAGAAACACATCACCAAAGCCGAGATCAATGAACTGCCGATGAAGCAGTACGAGGGTCCAATACACCTTTGCACCACCGTCGAGGAGGCCGATACGGCCGCTAAAAAACTGCAGAAGGAATCACTGCTCGGATTCGATACCGAAACCCGTCCCGCCTTCCGCAAGGGCGAGAGCTATGACCCCTCCCTGCTCCAGCTCGCCACGGAAAAGGCGGTATACCTCTTCCAGATCCAGCAGTGCGGACTGACGCCGACTCTGCTCAAGGTGCTCTCCTCGCCCGACATCATTAAGGCCGGCGTGGCCATCGACCGCGATATCAGTGAGCTTCAAGCCGTGACCCCTTTTCAAGCCAACGGTTTTGTCGAACTGGCCGATGCGGCCAAAGAGGCGAAAATCAAGAATCTGGGCCTGCGCGGACTGACGGCTATCCTCTTCGGCTTTCGCATCTCAAAGAAGGAGCAGGTCTCCAACTGGGCCCGCAAGGACCTGACCGACTCGCAGCAGACCTATGCCGCCACCGACGCCTGGCTCGGCCGCAAGATCTATCTCGCCTTCAAGGAACAGGGTTTGGTTTAAGTTTTAACCACATAACCACTTTCCGATCCGGCACGGCAGGATCGCCTTGCAAACCAACAAATGTGTATTATGTGCGGCATACCGCCGGCCGCCTGCTTCAAAAATGTTTACAAAAAAGTTTGCGCCCATCCGTCCGATTCTCCATAAGGCCCGCATTCAGAGATTGGTATGCATCGGCACTGTCTTTGGCACAGGAAATGTTTATACCCTGTGCATTACAATTTAAACAGGGATTCACCGAATCCAATGACAACGACACCTTCTATCAGAACCGTTGATATCATTTCGGGTTGCTGCTGCAACCTGTCCGATGACGCCTGTGCGCGCATGGGTCGGCAAGCATAGTCCGATTGCCTGCACCCGTTCTGGTTGAACATTTTTCCACCAACCCCCTCTAAGCTCCGAACCAAGCCATTACCGGGACTTTCATTTACCAGAAACCCCCATTTTTCTCACTTTGGAAGGTACATACCACCAACAACAAAAAGGAATAACATGAACCGCAACAAGACAAAGGAAGACAAGAAAGAAGGAAAGACCAGCACCTTGAAAGGGACTGCCAGTAAAGGCGCCCGGATCATGGGGTCGGTCTGTTCCGCCGCCAGCTCGGGAGCTGCCGCCATGCTTGCTCCTTTCGTGACAGGATGCACGCCGACGAACTCCGATCTGTTTACGGATTCGCCGGGTGTATCCTCCCCCGCCGGAGCAGCCGGAAGGCTGCAGATGTGGCGCGTGGGCAAGGAGGGCAAAGCTGTCCCGACCCCTCGCAGCAACAAGAGCCGGAAGCCCAAAAGCGGGCTACTGACTCAGCGCAACAAGGCGGCATAACACCGGAAAGGATTCCGGATCGGGATCCCCCGACACAAAAAAAGGTGCCCTGCGGGGCACCTTTTTCATTTCCGGTAAACCGGGGCTCTATTGCTCCGCATCAATGGCGGCAACGAGAGCGGCCTGTTGCTGGAGACCGACAAACTGCTGTTTGTTTTCGCCGTCCTTAAGTAAAATGATCGTTGGAATCGAGCGAATGCCGTACTTGGCCGCGAGCTCGGGGTTTTCATCGACATTCACCTTGGCGATCACCGCCTTGTCGCCCACTTCCGCAGCAACCTTTTCGAGAATCGGGGTCTGCATTTTGCACGGGCCGCACCAGGGGGCCCAGAAATCGACCAGCACCACACCTCTCTTGGTTGCTTCTTCGTAGCCACTGCCATCGAGTTCAATTACACCTTCAGCCATTGTTTTACTCCTTTAGGTTTCAAATCGAATTAATCATTCCATCTTATGTTCAAAAATCAAACCAATTGCTTACCATTTGTTTTGATGAATCCGTTCGGGATCGTAGCGATATTCCGGAGCCAGCACCTCGTTGGGCACGCCCATGGCCAACAGGGCAAACGGGGTGATCGCCTTGGGAATGTCCAGTATCTTGCGGCAGGTCTCCACCCGCTCTTCCAGGGGATAGATGGCGATCCAGACGCAACCGACGCCGATATCATGCGCGGCCAGTTGGATGTTCTGCGCGGCGCAGGAACAGTCCTGCGGCCAAAAGCCCGGATAAATCTCCTTTGATGCGTCGCCGCAAACCAAAACCATGTAGGTCGATTCCGCCAGCATCTCCGTACCGCCCAGTTCGGTGAACTGCTTGATGATGGCCGGATCGTCCATTTCCACAAAATGCCATGGACGCGCATCAGCGGCCGATGGAGCGTTCATCGCAGCTTCGAGCATGATTTTGCGCTCCTCTTCCGTCACCGGCTCGGTCGTCCACGTGCGAATGCTCCGCCGGGTCATGAGGGCCTTGATTGTTTCCATCCTGAATTCCTTTCGTTAAAACGTAGAGAATACTCGGGTAAGGGTGCGGGACAAGGGGTTTTTACCGGATAGATTCACGCCACCAGTACGTCCTTGAGTTCGGATTCGTAGGCTAAAACGATGTCGGGCTCTTCCTCCTCCAACTCGACCAGCCGGTGCCGGATTTCAACGCGGCGCGTCCACTCGATTCCCGATGCGTGAAACTCCGCAACCAGTTCCTCCACCTCGTCACGCACCTTTTCCGGCACCTGATCCAGCGGGCATCCCGAAGGGAAGGACTCGCACAGCCGCTTGAAGTCCAGCCGGCGGTAACCCGCGCGCCGTATCCCCACCAACAGCGAAAAAGCTAAAAGGGCAACGGAGGCTTCGGTCCTTCCGGGACGGGCCAGCACCACAACGCACGACAGCAGATAGGTGGTGAAAAGCAGGATATAAAGAAGGAAGGCCAAGCGCTTGGCGACCTCCTTTGGACTGTTGCATTGCTGATGCATCGTACGCTCCATCAACCTGTAGCTTTCGACCCGTACCGTAATATTATGTTCAGCAGATTGTTTGCCACACTCCCTGAGCTCCATTATCTTCTCGCCGCTATGTACAAAAAGAAACAGATGGTGGAGGTCGAGATTATCGATCTGGGTGACAAGAATCAGTGCTTCGGCCGGCTGGAGGATGGAATGTCCATTTTTGTACAGGGCGCCGCAGCCGTCGGTGACGTGGTACGGGCCGAAATCTTCAAGATCAAAAAAAAATACCTGGTCTCGCGCTTCCGCGAACTGGTCCGGCCTTCGCCCCACCGCATCGACCCCATCTGCCCCTATTTCGGCCTGTGCGGCGGCTGCAAGTGGCAGCACATGGACTATGCCGAGCAGCTGCGCCTTAAACGCAAGCAGGTGCAGGACGCCCTCAGGCACCTCGGCGGTTTTGATAGTGTCGAATGCGAACCCTGTATCGCAGCGCCGGATCTGTTCGGCTACCGCAATAAGATGGACTTTTCCTTCACCGACCTGCGCTACCTCACACCCGATGAAATGGAGATCGAACCGGGCGACCACGATAAGCCGCTCGACTTCGCCCTCGGCTTCCATGCCCCCGGCTGCTACTCCAAGGCCATCGATATCGACCACTGCGATCTCTCTACCGAAGAGATGAATATTGCGCTCAACGCCGTCCGCTCCTTCTGTCTGGAAAACAAGGAAGCGCTTCCGGTCTATTCCACCCGCTCCCACACCGGCGAGCTGCGCAACCTCGTGGTCCGTCACGGCGGGCAGACCGGCGAATTCATGGTCAACCTCGTCACCTCTACCCACCACCCGGAACTGATGCAGGAACTTTCGGGCATCCTGCAGACCGCGCTCGGCGACCGCCTGACCACCTTCGTCAACAACACCACCTCGGCCAAAAACACCGTCGCCTTCGGCGAAAAGGAATTTGTGCTGTACGGCCCCGGCTTCATCACCGACCGGCTTGGAGAATACACCTACCGCATCTCCGCCAACTCTTTCTTTCAGACCAATACCGTGCAGGCCGAAAAGCTCTATAACCAGATCCTCGAAACCGCACGGATCAAGCCGACGGATATCGTCTACGACCTCTTCTGCGGCACCGGTTCCATCGCCCTCTTCGCGTCCGGCCACTGCAAAAAGGTGCTCGGCGTCGAACTGGTGCAAAGCTCCGTGCTCGACGCGCGCGAGAACGCGAAGCGCCACAACGTCGAAAACTGCGAATTCATCCAGCTCGATCTCAAGGACATCAAGAATATCGAAAAAGAGATGCGCGAGTTTGGCCACCCCGACGTCGTCATCACCGATCCGCCGCGCGCCGGCATGAATCCCAAGGCCGTCAAAATGCTACTCGAAATCGCGCCGCCCGTCATCGTCTATGTCAGCTGCAACCCCGCATCGCTCGCCCGCGACGGGCAGATGCTCTGCGAAGAGGGAAAATACCGCCTGGTCTCCTGCCAGCCCATCGACATGTTTCCCCAGACCAACCACGTCGAAAGCGTCGCCCGCTTCGAAAAATGTTCGTAGTCTCGCCTTAAGGCGGTTACGCACTTTGGTGTAGCGCGTGCTTCTCCCGCGGAGAGCGCGCCCCCTGCCGGGAGGCACGCACTACATCCGCATTTAACATCGCATTGATCTCTCTTTCTCTGTACTGTGCAATTCATCCAAGGAGCGGACTATGTGCGAAACATGCGGATGCGGAACAGCGAACGAGCAGCACCATCATGAACATGATCATGATCACCCTCACGACCACGATCACAGCCACACCAAGACGGTGACGCTTGAGCAAAAGGTACTGGCGCAAAACGATGCGCTGGCCGATCAGAACCGTGCGTGGTTGGCTGAACGGGGCGTGACAGCCATCAACCTGATTTCCGCTCCCGGTTCCGGCAAAACGCTCCTGCTTGAAAAGACACTCGAAGCCCTCAATGGAAAAATCAAATGCGCCGTTATCACCGGCGACCAACAAACCGATCGCGATGCCCAGCGACTCGCCGGCAAGGGTGCAAAAATTCATCAGATTGAAACCATCAGCTCCTGTCATCTTGACGCGCATCAGGTGTCGCATGCCCTCGAAGCTGTCGTCGAGGATGGCACCCAGCTGCTCTTCATTGAAAACGTCGGCAATATGGTCTGCCCGACCGCCTTTGATCTGGGCGAAAGCTTTAAGCTGGCCCTGCTCTCCACACCGGAGGGCGAAGACAAGCCGATTAAATATCCGGTGCTCTTCGCCACGGCCAAGGCTATCGTTCTCAGTAAGATGGATTTGGCCGAAGCGCTGGACTGGGATCTTTCCGCCTGCCGGAAATATATCCAGCAAGTCCAGCCCGGGGCGAATGTGATGGAACTCAGCGCCAAGAACGGCGACGGCATGGATGCATGGCTCAACTACCTTGAGCGGCTAGTTCAATAATTTTTAAACCACCACTGCGAACCGGTCGGATACGGCGCTTCGATGATCACCGGCTCCTTGAGCGTGGGATGCGTGATTTCCAGCTGCCGGTGGTGCAGCGCGACGGCCCCGTCTTCCGCTTTTAGCTTCGCGCCATATTTTTCGTCTCCCGCAATCGGGCAGCCGATGGCGGACAGCTGCGCGCGAATCTGGTGGTAGCGCCCGGTTTCAAGATCGACTTCCAGCAAGGTTAAGCTGCCCGATTGCCTGAGTGTCCGATAACTGAGGATAGCGCGCTGTGCGCCCGCGTCGCCTTCTTTGCAGATCTCGGCGCGCTGGTACCCGTGTGACAGCGAATGGATGAGCTGGTCCTTTGTTTTTTGCGGAACGCTCTCCACGAGGGCATGATAGATCTTCCGGCAGTTGCGCTTGCGAATGTCTTCGTTCAGCCGACTGAGCGCCTTGCTTGTGCGGGCAAAGAGCACGATCCCGCTGACGGCTTTATCGATGCGGTGCACCGCATTCAGGAAGACTTCTCCCTGCTTGTTCTTATCGACTCGCACCCATTCGCGCGCCCAGTCCTCCAGATTCCGCAATCCCGTTCCACTGTCCTGAGAAAGCAACCCCGCCGGCTTGTTCACCGCCAGCAGGTGGTTGTCCGCAAACAGAATCAACGGATCCAGTTCAGATGCGTTGTAATCATTCATTAATCCAGCGGGCCCAGTTGCCGTTGGGCAGATCGTTGACACCGGCTTTGCCGGTGAGGAGCATTTCGCCGTATTCAAAGGAGCCGTCGGTGTGATACTGCCGCAGGAGATTGCTGAGCACGATCGGCGAAAAGCCGGGCGTGTGCGAAGTCAGCAGCACGAAAGCGGGATCGTCGGTCAACACCTGATGCACCAGATCGAGGGTGGTCATAAGGCTCTCTTCAATCTTGTACAACTCTCCCTTTTTACCGCGCCCGAAGGAAGGCGGATCGAGCAGGATGCCGTCGTAGCGGTTGCCGCGCTTCACTTCGCGCCGCAGAAACTTGATCACATCGTCGACGATCCAGCGGATGGGCGCATCCTGCAGGTTATTAAGGGCGGCGTTTTCGCGCGCCCATTCGACCATGCCTTTGGAGGCGTCGAGGTGGCAGCACTGCGCACCCGCCTGCGCGGCGGCGAGCGTGGCGCCGCCGGAATAGGCGAACAGGTTGAGGAACTTCAGTTCGCGCCCTCGTCGCTTGCCTTGTTCGTTGAGCGTCGTGCGGATCCATTTCCACAGCTCGCGCGTTTCGGGAAAGACGCCGATGTGGCCGAAGTCAGTGGCGGACAGCTTCATGACAACGTCGGCGATTTCCACATTCCACGTGTCTGGCATTTTGCCCCGCCCTTCCCAGTTCAGTCCCCCGACGCGGTCGAACCGGGCCGTCGAGCGGTGCCAGATATCGGGCGTCTTCGGTTGCCATACCGCCTGGGCACACGGGCGTTCCAGCACAATATCGCCGAAGCGTTCGAGCTTCCGTCCGTTGCCGCTGTCCAGCAATTCATATCCGTCGTTCATGGTCACTCCGTTCAAACTTTGCGCACCCGATCCTTGAAGGGGTTCCGTGCTCCCTTGGACGGTGATTTCATGCAGGACTGCGCAACATTGATCAGAATACCGACCATCACGCAGGAAATCAGCAGGCTCGATCCCCCGTAGCTGATAAACGGCAGCGCCAGTCCTTTGGTGGGCACACAGCCCGTGACGACTGCAAAATTGATCAAGGCCTGAATCGTCAGCATCAGCGTGATCCCATACGCAAGCAGCCTGCCAAAGTCATCGCGGGCCTTGAGGGCAATGCGCAATCCCAGGACGAAGAGCACGACATACATCAGCACGACACACAACGAAGCGATCAACCCGAGTTCCTCCCCGATGATGGGAAAGATGAAATCGGTGTGCGCTTCCGGCAGAAAGTGGTATTTCTGCATGCTGTTTCCAAATCCCACTCCGCCGATATCCCCGCCAGCGAAAGCCCGGAGGGAATTGGTCAGCTGCCAGGCTTTTCCCTGCTCATACTTCTGGGGATCAAGGAAGGCCAGAATACGGCTCATCCGCTCCGGATTCTGAAAAATCAGAATCAGTACCCCGAGCAGTCCCACCAGTCCGGTCACCAGCAACGGGGCGATGCTTGCCCCGCCCAGGAACATCATGCAGACCGCGACGGTCGAGACAAGCATCGTGGTGCCGAAGTCCGGTTCCACGATGATAAGCAGGGCAAAGCAGGCGAGCATCCCGAAAGGAATGATTGTTCCGCGCTTTAACTCATCGATCCGTCGCTGATTGCGGGCAAGCCACCATGCAAAAAGAATGATGATGGAAAGCTTGGCAACTTCCGAGGGCTGAAAGGTGAAGCCGGGAAAACCCAGCCACCGGTAACTGCCATTCTTAATTATGCCGACACCCGGAATGAGGACCAGGATGAGCAGCAGCGTGGAAAACGCGGCCAACGGAACGGCGAGCTTCTTGTAGTGATGGTAGTCGAAGCGCGCGGCGATCGCCGCCGCAAATAAAGCAAGCGCCAGCCACATGAGCTGACGCTTTACAAAATAGCCGGCATCGTCGTGCTTAACCGAGCTGGCGCTGGCCAGAATCAGAATCCCGAGGGTAACGAGTATCAATACGATTGCGATAAACAGCGATATGGTTTTACGCATTGATACCCGCCGCCTGAATTACTCCGCAACCGGAATACGCAGGCGCTGGCCTTCCCGAACCTGGGTTTCATCGGTAATATTGTTCAACCGCATGATTTCGGCCTTGCTGACCCCGTATTGCGCCGCGACTTCGTCGAGCGTTTCGTTGGGATAGAGCACCTTTTCCTCAATAATATCAAAGGCGACGGGCGTTCCCGCGGGCTCAACATCGCTGACGGCGGGAGCGACCGCAATCGGTGCGGGCGCGGGCTCGCTGGATGGTTCAACCGGTGTGGTTTTCTTGGGGGTTGATGCCGCCTTGCGAGTTGCGGACGGAACCTTGCCGTAGTCCGGAATATCCAGTTTTTCACCGGCAAAAATCTTGTCGTTTTTGATGTTGTTCAGCGAACGGAGATCGTCAATACCCACTCCGGCGGCAAGCGCAATTTCCGAAAGCGTGTCGCCTTTCTGGATGGTATACGTGCCGCCTTTTTTGATGGCGCCGACTCTTTTCTTCGTCGTGCTCTTTACCCCACCACTGCGCCCGGCAGGAACACGCAGTTCCTGGCCGACGTACAGCACGTCGGGATTCGCCAAGCGGTTCAACTCAACCAGCGTTGACGTGGTGGTATCGAAATCCACCGCGAGCTGGGAAAGAATGTCGCCCTTCTGAACAATGTAAACTTCCGTCATGGCGGGCAACGAAATGGACGGGCGAGGTTCAACGGTTGACCCCATCGGAATGCTGTCGATCAATGGATCGGAATACATGTCGTCACCACCCTGATCGATTCCCTGGCCAAACATCAATGACTGGTCCATCGTCGAAGAAGCGACCTTGCCTTTGTGTTCGTGTTTCCAGGGTCCCTTGTGCCGGGCTCCCGCACCGCGTCCGCTACCCTGCGATTCGGTGGTGACACAACCTTGTGTGAGAGTGAACATGCATGCGACGGCAATGTGCACTGTTAATACTGCTGATCCAACCTTCATAACTAAACTCCTTTTTCACTGCGCCCTGACGGCCGTCGATTCAATTTCCATGAAGCATCATTCCTGCTTTGCCGCATTCCGGAATAGCGCCACAAAGCGCTCACCACGTTCCTCAAAACTGCTGAACTGGTCGAAGCTTGCACACCCGGGCGAGAGAAGGATCGTATCCCCCGCCACAGCAGCGTCTTGAGCGGCACTGAACGCATTTTCCAGCGAACCGCATTCCACGCACGGGCAAACCCCATTCCATGCTTGATACATTGCACGGGATGCTTGTCCGATAACGTATATGCTCCTTACCCGTTCCGCCAGTATTTCTTTAACAAAAAAGTAATCCGATTCCTTCGGTTGCCCTCCGGCGATCAAATGGACGTTTTTCCCGCATGTTTGGAGTCCTGCCGCCATTGCCGCAAGGTTGGTTGCCTTTGAATCGTTCAAATAGACCACGCCGAGATGCTCCCCCACCTTTTCCAGCCGATGTGGCAGGGCTTCAAAGGCTTGCGCGGCCTGCTCCGCATATACCGGTGCGATGCCGGCGGCATCCGCCATGGCCGCCACCGCCGCGCCCGTGCAGCTTCCGAGAACCGGAGAATCGAAAAGGGTCCCTGAAAGATCGAGCACGGGCTCCGAACCGCGGAAAACCCGGCCGTCTTCGAAACGGTAGTCGGCATCGGGCGATTCGCTGAAGGTTATCCATTTTCCGACATCCGGCAACTCCGCCCTAAACGGCGCCAGGAGATCAAAAGGAATCAGGCACGCATCCTTGGGGGAGGAGGATCCGAAGACGCGCGCCTTGGTGCGCAGATACAGTTCCATGGTCCGATGGCGGTCCAGATGGTTCGGCAGCACATTGAGCACGATTCCGACATCGGCCCGAAAATGGCGAACGGTCTCAAGCTGGAACGAGCTGACCTCGAGCACCAGCCAATCGAGATCGGGATGGTCTAAAACCGTCTCGCAGGCAGGGATTCCATAATTCCCGCCAATGGCCGCCCTCTTTCCGGCAAGCTGCAGTGTATCGCAAATCCATTTTACAGCGGTGCTCTTCCCGTTCGATCCGGTGACGGCCACTGTTCGGCCGGGGTGGCGCGACCATCCGAGCTCCAGCTCGGAGAGCAGCGGCACTCCGGCATCGCGCACCGCGTTAAGCCATGGATTGGAAAGACTGAACCCCGGGCTGACGATGCAGACATCGAACGGGCCGTTCTTCAAGGTGTGGAGCATCTCGGCATCGCCGGATGTTTCGCGGGTCAGAACGCTCGTTTCGCAATCTTCCGCGTGCAGCATCCGTTCGGCAGCCCGTCCGCTGCGGCCGTAGCCCAGGATTAACGCTGATCGGTATGTCTTCATTTAACGGATCTTGAGCGTCGCAACGCCGATCAGCGCGAAGATGATCGAGAGGATGCAGAATCTTGTAACAATCACGGTTTCAACAAGTTCCGGTTCCCGTCGCTCGTCCATGGCCCGCTCTTTCTCGACAAATTCAAAATGGTGGTGAAGCGGGGCGCACTTAAACACGCGTCGCCCTTCGCCATAACGCTTGCGGGTGTATTTGAAGTATGAGCTCTGGATCATCACACTGGCGGCTTCGAGCACGAAAACGCCGCCGACAATAATCAGCAGCAGCTCCTGCTTTATAAGAATGGCCAGCATGGCGATGGCGCCGCCAAGCGCCAGACTGCCGGTGTCGCCCATAAAAATTTTAGCGGGGTGGCAGTTGTACCACAGAAACCCGAGCCCGGCCCCGAGCATGGCACCGCAAAAAACCGTCAGCTCACCGCTTCCCTGCACCGCAGGCACCTGCAGATAACCGGCAAAGATCGAGTGCCCCGCCACATAGGTCAATACCAGATACGCCGTGACCACCGAGTTGGTGCAGCCAATGGCCAGTCCATCCAATCCGTCGGTCAGGTTCACGGCATTCGATGCTCCGACCAGAACAACCACCATGAAAATAAAGGAGCCCGCCAGACCCATGTCGAGGATGGGATATTTGAAGAAGGGAACCATCAGATCCCGCACGCGTTCCTGCGTGTCCGGAATCGACCAAAGCACGGAAAAAACAATAAGGGCCCAGATCAGCTGCGCGGCAAATTTCATTCTGACACTCAAGCCGTTGCGGCGTTTGATCTTTAGATAGTCATCAGCGAATCCGATCAGACCCATCAGGCAAAACGTTGCCAGCGTCAGCACAATGTACAGATTGGTGGGAATGGCCCAAAGCAGCGTCGCGACCGCCGCCGCGATAATGATCAGCAACCCGCCCATGGTTGGAGTACCCACCTTTTTGCGTTTATCAAGTCCTTCGACGCGCTCGTCGGTTTGCCGCTCACCGAAGTTGATTATGCGCAGCCGCCGGATCAACCCGGGCGCAAGCAGGAGTGACAGGATGAATGCGGTTGCCGCCGCACCGAGGGTCCGGACGGTGATGTATTGGAAAAGCCGCAGCGGCGAAAACAGCCCCTCGAGCTGGGTGATATAGTAAAACATCCTTTATGATTCCTTAAAATAATTCAGCACCTGCTCCAGCTGCTCGCCACGAGAGGCTTTCAGCAGCACACGGTCGCCCGCAACCAGGTTTTCATTTAAAATCCGTGCGGCTTCGGCCGCATCCGCGCAGTGGAAAAAGCAATTGATTTTTTTACATGCCACCTGCTCCCCCAAAGCACCCACCGTTATTACACCGTTCAGCCCCAATGAATCAATATATTGTCCGAGTGCAACGTGTTCTTTTTCCTCGGTCCGGCCCAACTCGCGCATTCCGCCCACCACGGCCCACTTCTTTCCCGCCCCCGAAAGGCCGGCAAATGTGCCCAGACTGGCCCGCATGGAAAGCGGATTGGCATTGTAGGCATCGTTGATGAACAAAATTCCACGATGACTTGATTCCTGCCAGCGCATGGGCGGTGCCTTGAACCGGCCAAGCCCTTCGGCGATCCGATCCGGCTCCATTCCCAGCTCACGGCCGAGCGAAATGGCCCGCAGCGCGTTGCGCATCATATGTTCTCCGGGCTGGGGCATGGCATAGTCGCAGCCGTTCACATTCAGCAGCACATCCCCTGTCTTTCGACCGACATAGTCCGCCGCTCCGCCGAATGAAACCGTAACCACTCTTGCGGAGGCGCTTGCGGAGAGCATGGGATACCACTGGCTATCCCGATCGAGGATCACCATCCCGGAAGTCGGCATGCGTTCGATCAACTGCATCTTTTCGCGAGCGATCTCCTCCAGCGAGTCAAAGCTTTCGCGGTGGGCGTTTCCAATTTCAGTCAGGATACCGATTCCGGGGTCGAGCAGATCGGTCAGCGCGCCGATCTCGCCGGGATGACTCATTCCAATTTCAAAGACGCCGCAGCTTGCCCGGTCCGGCATCGCCAGCATGGTAAGCGGAAGACCGATATGATTGTTGTAGTTGCCGGCGGTTCGATGCGTCTCGCCTGACATCGACAGCACATCGGCGCACATTTCCTTTACGGTCGTCTTGCCGACGCTGCCCGTGATGCCCACCACTTTGGCGCTCCAGTTTTTGCGATGACCGCGGGCAAGATCCTGCAACCCGGCAATGGTATCGGGCACCTGCAGAACCGGGTTATCGGACCAGTCAATGCCCTCGTCAACCAATGCACCCGCCGCGCCTTTTTTGAAGGCATCGGAAATAAACGCATGGCCATCGAAACGGTCTCCGCGAATGGCCACATACAGATCGCCGGGACGGAGGGTTCGCGTGTCTTTCGAGATTCCGGTGATGCCCCTTTCGGGCACGCCGTTTCTCCACTCCGTGGACAGCCATTGCGCCAACACCCCTGGGCGGAACTCCGGCATCAACCGAATATCTCCCTGACGGTCTCGCGGTCATCAAAAGGCACAATTGTTCCCTTGAATTCCTGATAGGTTTCGTGCCCCTTGCCGGCGATCAGCAGAATATCCTTTCTGCCGACCAAATGCATGCCGCGGTCGATTGCTTCGCGGCGGTCCAGCACCACTTCGTATTGGCTCCCGCCACTGAAGCCTTCGATAATATCCGCGACGATGGCACCGGGCTCCTCGGTGCGGGGGTTATCGGAGGTGACGATGCTGTAGTCGGCCAGCTCCGCCGCAACGCGGCCCATTTTAACGCGCTTATCGCGGTCCCGGTTTCCGCCGCATCCGAACACGACCAGCAGCCGGCCCTTGCAGATTTCCCGCAGCGTTATAAGGACATTCTTGAGCGCGTCATCCGTATGCGCATAGTCGACAAACACTTTTCTGTGTTTACGGTTCTGCACCAGCTCGAGTCTGCCCGGAATCGATTCGATGCGCTCCAGTGAATTGCAGGTTCGCTCCAGTGAAATGCCAAGCACCCCTCCGACCGCCAGCGCGGCCAGCGCATTGTAGATGTTGAAGCGCCCGAGCAGTTTAAGATGAATACGGGCATCCCCCCACGGCGAGGCGAGGCGGAACGTGGTGCCGTGAACATTCACGCTGACCTTCGATGCGCATACCATGGCACGCTTGTCGAAACCATAGGTCACCACATCCGACTGCAGATCCTCCTGCTCGATAAGCTTGCGTCCCCACGGATCATCCAGATTGACGATGGCTGAGCGGTCATGCCGCTTTTTCAGATCATGGAACAAACCGGCCTTTACCTTGAAATAGCTCTCCATGTCCCTGTGGTAGTCCAGATGATCCTGCGTCAGGTTGGTGAACACGCAGACATTGAAATCGATACCGTGCACGCGGTGCAATGCAAGGGCATGGGAGGAAACCTCCATCACAACGGAATCGCAACCGGCCTCCTTCATCTGGTGCAGCATGGCGTGGAGGTCGGGGGCTTCCGGCGTCGTGCGCGACGCGGGTATGGAGCGGTCACCGATCTCGTAGGCCACCGTGCCGAGCAGGCCGGGCAGAAAACCGCCGTCCCGAAGCATGTCGCGGATCATATAGGATGTGGTGGTTTTCCCGTTCGTTCCGGTTATGCCGACCACCTGTATCTGCCGGGAAAGGTCTCCGTAATAAACCGATGCGATCTCGGCCAGCGCGCGGCGCGCGTTCGGCACCTGGACATGGGTGATGCCCGAACCTAGGTCGAGGTGGTTTTCCGAAACCACAACGACGGCCCCGTTGGAAAGCGCTTCGGTGATGTAGTTCGCACCGTCGAGCTGATGGCCATGCACCGCAACGAACAGCCCACCGGGCTTCACCCGTCGCGAGTCATAGGCAATGCCATCAATCGACACATCGGCCGATCCCGAAACCTCGAGCGTCGTGATGGTTTCAAGTAATGCGTTCAGCTTCATTCGTCCGGCCTCGCAACATAGATCCGGTTACCATCGGGTGCAATGCGCAAATAGCGAACCGCAAACTCGGCGATTTCCCGGAAAGCAGGTCCGCAGACCGTGCCGCCGTAGTATGAGATTTTACGACCCGACTCCGTGAATATGCCCGGATCGTCCGCCACGATAATGATGCTGATCTCCGGATTGTCCGCCGGGATAAATCCGGCAAACGAGGAGGTGAATCGCTTGGCATAATAGCCACCGGCCGGATTGATCTTCTGCGCGGTGCCGGTCTTGCCGGCGACGGAATAGCCTTCAACCCGGGCTTTGGCTCCCGTACCGTCTTCTTCGGTCACGCGCGCGAGCAGCTTCCGCATGCGCCGCGATGTGGCGGAGCGGATGGGGCGCCCCACCACCTCCGGCTTGTATTCCTCCAGCACCGCGCCGTCCGGAGCTGTGATTTTCCTGATGATCATCGGCTTCATCTGCACCCCGTTATTGGCGATCGCACTCATCATCGATAAAACCTGCATGGCGGTCACGCTGATTTCGTGTCCCATCCCGATGCGTGTGGCGCTGATCTTCGTCCAGTTTCTCGGCGAGTAAAAGATTCCGCCCTCTTCGCCGGGAAGCCCCACCCCCAACTTGTTGCCGAAATTGAACTTCTTCAAACTGTCGTAGAGCAGTTTATCCCCCATCATCAGGGCAATCTTGGCCGTACCGATGTTACTCGATTTCTTGATCACATCCGCCACCGAAATGACGCCCTCGCCATGACTGTCTTCCAAAGACCTTCCGCCATAGACCCAGTAGCCGTTTTCGCAGTCGATCATATCGTCCTCGTCGACAATGCCATGATCCAGGGCAGCAGCAATGACGGCGGCCTTCATGGTGGATCCGGGCTCATAGTTAAAACTGATAGGACAGTTGCGGCGCCATTCCTCGGGCGCTTTACCATAGTGATTGGGGTCGTAGGTCGGGAACGATGCCATCGCCAGAATCTCTCCCGTTCGCACCTGCTGCACGATGGCCCACGCCGCCCGGGCATTGGACTCGCGACAGACTTTTTCAACCGTTTGCTCGGCAACATACTGAAGCTGCTGATCGAGCGTCAATTGAACCGTGGCGCCATCCTCCGGCGGAATATCCACCTGCCGCGCGCTGTAGATTTCGTGGCGGCGGCCATCTTTTTTACTGACCCGAAGTCCCTCTTTGCCGCGAAGGAATTCATTCAAGCGCTGTTCGATCCCTGCGGACCCCACGCCCTCTAGATTGGAAAACCCGACCACATGAGCCATCAACGGTCCGTTCGGATATTTGCGGATAGCGACCTCTTCCCGCCCGACGCCGCGCAGAAAAACATTCGTCTCAACGCCGTCTCCGGGGTCTCGCGGTGTGTACTTCACCCCGTAAAAACCCTCTTTGAAACGTTTGAGATGATGCTCCGGCACAAACCGTTTGATGACTTTATACTCCCGCCTGGTGTTCGACAGTTTTTCCCGAATCTCGCTTTCGGGGATGGAAAACTCCATCGATAGATATTTTACCACCGCGTCCGGATCGCCGTTTTTGGAAATATCCTTCGGGTCGACATAAATGTGATATGCCGGCGCATCCATGGCCAGAATCCGGCCGTTGCGGTCGACAATGCGCCCGCGGTCACCGACGGGCTTATATTCGAATTTGTGTCCTTTTTCGATCGGTGCACGCACCCAATCGGTTGGGCGAAGATGCAGAATCGCAACGCGTACGGCGATACCCGTAAACACCACCAGTACGGTGATCACCAATACCGCAACCCGCCCTTTGAACCGCACCGCCGCCAACGTTCGCACCCTTCTTCTATGTATGCCAAAACCCGTAACCTGCTCATGCAATGTTACGGGCACTTTAAACGGACATCAGGATCGTGCCCTATGGATGACCCACCATCGCCGTTTTGCCTGACTGATTCCAGCTTCCCACCTTGATAATCTGGCTTTCCCGAGGCATGACCATATCCAGTCGGTGCTTGGCGATGGCCGCCTTTAAATTCGGCGGGGACGTAATCGTGGACCAGCGATTGCGCTCTTTATCCAGACGCTTGTTTGCCGTATCCAGCTCGTATTCCTTTTTCTTGATCTCTTTTCCAAGCGCATCACAGCGGGAACAGAGCCACATATAGCTCAAACCGAGCACGGCAACAAGCACCAGCACATTGGCAAGCAAGGCCGGAAAAGGAACCTCGACCTGATTCTTTTTCTTACGCTTCTTTTGAGGTTTTCGTTTTGCTGCCATGATTAGACTCCCACTTCCACGGCGCGTAGTTTCGCCGAGCGCGACCGCGGATTCGCGGCCTGTTCTGCAGCCGATGCAATGCGCGGCTTTTTCCAAATCCATCGAACGGCCGGCTCCTCGCCGATGCGCCGGACGCCGCCCTGCTGCAGCGATTCCTCGCGCGGGACATGCCGGTTGAAAAACTGCTTCACCAGGCGATCCTCCAGACTGTGGAAGGTCAGCACAACGATGCGGCCGCCCTCCTCGATCCGTTCAACCATCGTTTTCAGTACGTTCTCGATAGAGGCGATTTCGTCGTTTACCGCCATGCGCAACGCCTGGAAGGTGAGCGTGGCCGGATGCGTTTTCTTTCCCCTGCGGCCGCCCTTGGCGCGTTCAACGATGCCGGCCAGCTGCATCGTTGTCTCGATGGGGTTTTTGCCGCGCGCTTCGACGATCGCCCGTGCGATCCGGCGGGAGGCGCGTTCTTCGCCATAGCGGTAAATAATATCGGCCAACTCCTGTTCGCTGGCATGATTCACGAGGTCGCCGGCCGTCTGTCCCTGCGTCTGATCCATCCGCATATCGATCGGAGCATCCTGCTGAAAACTGAACCCGCGTTCGGCAACATCGAGTTGAAAGGAGCTCACTCCCAGATCAAGCAACAGCCCGTGCACCTGCGAGATGCCGCGCGCATCGAGCTGCCCGGCCATGTTCGCGTAGTTGTCGTGCACCAGTTCCACCCTTTTGCCCCCACCTGCCTTCAACGTATCCTTCACCCGCTCAATCGCATCAACATCGCGATCAAAACCAATCAGCATCCCACCCTCTTCAAGCCTTTCGAGTATCGCCGCCGCATGCCCGCCGTTGCCCAGTGTGCCGTCCACATAAATCCCTTTCGGATCGGTGATCAGCGCCTCCAGACACTCGTTGAGCATGACCGGAATATGCACTAGACCCCTTTTTCCGGAACCGGGACATGCTCCGGCTTGTCCTGCTCACGCCCGAAACTCCAAT
>JBFHPA010000005.1:0-37717 GCA_041592955.1 Pontiella sp. | reverse complement strand
CTGTCCGGGTAATACCGACGTAGGGAAGCGAACGGGTTGCCCCGCTCCCTCTCGACTCCGTGTTGCCCCAACAAAAAAGGAGTCGGCCATGATCCAGGAAAAACACACGTATAACGACTACGGGACGCATTTCCCGAATTCCCGCAAGGTATATATTACGGGCAGTCGCCCGGACATCCGCGTTCCGCTGCGCGAGATCCGCCTGAGCGATACCGAGGTGGAAGACGGCAGCGCGACAGAAAATCCTGCCGTTTTGGTGTATGACACCAGCGGACCGCACAGGGACCCGCAACAGGCTGTGAAGCTGGAAGAGGGATTGCCTGCGGTGCGCCTCGAGTGGGTGAAGGAGCGTGACGACACGGAAGGCTATGAGCCGCGCGGATTCCAGAGCGGTGATGACGGCTGGGGACAGGATAACAACCGCAAGCCCTTCGCCGGTCTGATCCGGCAGCCGCGCCGCGCAAAGGCCGGCAGGAATGTCAGCCAGATGCACTATGCCCGGCAGGGCCTTGTCACCCCCGAAATGGAGTTTGTGGCCATCCGCGAAAACCTCGGTCGCATGGAGGCCTTTCAGCAGGTGTATCGCAAGTCGGATATCGGAGCCGGGATCTTTACCTCGGCGCAGACCGCAGGCATGCGCCACCCGAATCATCAGCATCCCGGTCAGGCCTGGGGCGCGAATATTCCTGAATTCGTTACGCCGGAATTCGTGCGGCAGGAAGTGGCTGCCGGCCGCGCCATTATTCCCAGCAATATCAACCATCCCGAAGCCGAGCCCATGATTATCGGCCGTAACTTTCTCGTGAAGATCAACGCGAATATCGGCAACTCGGCCGTGACGTCCACCATCGAAGAAGAGGTCGAAAAGGTGCAGTGGGCGACCCTGTGGGGCGCGGATACCATCATGGACCTTTCAACCGGACCCAACATTCACGACACGCGCGAATGGAATGTTCGCAACTGCCCGGTTCCGGTGGGGACGGTACCGATCTATCAGGCGCTGCAGAAAGTCGGCGAGATGCCGGAGGATCTGACATGGGAGCTGTATCGCGACACGCTGATTGAACAGGCCGAACAGGGTGTGGATTATTTTACGATCCATGCCGGCCTGCGCATGAAATATGTGCCGATGACGGCCCAGCGCACCTGCGGGATCGTAAGCCGGGGCGGCTCCATCATGGCCAAGTGGTGCGTCACTCATCAGAAGGAGAGCTTCCTCTATGAGCACTTCGAGGAAATCTGTGAAATCTGCAAGGCCTATGATGTGTGCATCTCGCTCGGCGATGGCCTGCGGCCCGGCGCAATTGCCGATGCCAACGATGAGGCTCAGCTGGGTGAACTGGAAACCCTCGGCGAGCTGACGAAGATTGCCTGGAAACACGATGTGCAGGTAATGATCGAGGGGCCCGGTCATGTGCCGCTACAGGCGGTGAAGGAGAATATGGATTGGGAGCTCGACGTTTGCCATGAAGCGCCGTTCTACACGCTTGGGCCGCTGACCACCGATGTTGCTCCGGGATATGACCACATCACCAGTGGAATCGGCGCGGCCAATATTGGCTGGTATGGCTGTGCGATGCTTTGCTACGTGACGCCGAAGGAACACCTGGGTCTGCCCAACAAGCATGATGTGAAGCGCGGGGTGATTACCTACAAGATTGCGGCCCACGCGGCCGACCTCGCAAAAGGCTTCCCGGGTGCGCAGGCGCGGGATAATGCCCTGAGCAAAGCGCGCTTTGAGTTCAGGTGGGAGGATCAGTTCAATCTGGCACTCGATCCGGAAACAGCACGGTCCTATCACGATGAGACGCTACCGGCCGAGGTTGCGAAGAGCTCGCACTTCTGCAGCATGTGCGGCCCTAAATTCTGTGCGATGCGCATCTCCAAAGACGTCCGGCGGTTTGCGGCGGAACAGGAAGCGGAAGCATCTGGGCGCGAAGCCCTGGTTGCGAAAATCTAAATTCACGGCTTCTCTTGCGGGCTGAAAAAACCTAGCATTCTCCCATTGCATAACATGGGTGAAATGCTAGGTTTGCGCCCGTTTGCCAAAAAAAGGAGTCCGTAGAATGATTGAACCAGGAAGTACTTTTGTTGTGATGGGGTTGCTGAACACCGACTCGATCGCCTATGCCGCCGGCAAGATGATTAGTGATTTGGGCGGGAATGTAATCTACACCGTCCAAAGCGAGCGCATGAAGCGCATCTTTTTCGACCGCAGTCCCGACCTGACCGATGAGCAGAAGGATGCCATGCGGTTTGAATATTGCGATGTCACGGTTGAGAACGAAGTCCGCAACCTGTTTTCCAAAACCGGACCGATCAATGGCGTACTGCACTCCATCGGTTTCGCCAATCCGAAGACATGTCTTGGCGACAGCATGTATACCCCTGCTTACGAGGACATCAAACAGGCCTTCCATATCAGCTGTGCCTCGCTGGCGACGGTTTCACACTTCGCGCTCGAGCGGATGGAAAAGGGGGGCTCGATCGTAACGCTTTCGTTCGAGTCGCAGGTGGCGTTCCCGTACTACAACTGGATGGGCGTCAACAAGGCCGCGCTGGAAGCACTGGTGCGCGCACTGGCGCGTGAATATGGACGTGAACACGTTCGCGTGAACGCCATTTCCGCCGGCCCTTTGGCCACCAAGGCGGCCAAGTCGATCCCGCACTTCGCGCATTTGGCCAAGACCTGGCGTCAGATCAGCCCGCTGCCGTGGGATGTGGTTAACGATAAGCAGGAAGTGGCCAATGCAGTGCTCTTCCTGCTGGGCAAGTATTCCAAGAAGATCACCGGCCAGACCATCTATGTTGACGGCGGAGCCAACAATGTAGGCGGCATGCTGCTTCCTTCCGAGAAGCCGCTGATGCGGACGCCGGCCAAGGAAGCCGCGAAAAAGAAAACGGCCAAGCAGAAAACGCCGCCGAAAAAGAAATAAAATCCCTTCGTATTGCGTACTGCGTATCAGCTGGAAATACGCAATACGCAATATGCAATACGGAGATCATTCATGGGACTGAGCATAGGCATTGTAGGGCTTCCGAACGTCGGGAAGTCAACCATCTTCAACGCATTGACACGCGAGCAGAATGCGGAAGCCGCAAACTATCCATTCTGCACGATCGAGCCGAACAAGGCCGTCGTGCCCGTCCCGGACCCGCGCCTCGAAAAGCTGGCTGAAATGGCCGGCTCGAAGAAGATCATGCACGCCACGGTCGACTTTGTTGATATTGCGGGGCTGGTGAAAGGCGCCAGCCAGGGGGAAGGACTGGGCAACAAGTTCCTGACCAATATCCGTGAAACCGACGCGATCCTGCAGGTGGTGCGTTGCTTCGACGACGGGAACGTGGTGCATGTCGACGGGTCGATCGACCCGATCCGCGATATCGAAATCATCGAGGCCGAGTTGATCATTGCCGATTTTCAGATGATGGAAAACCGGCTGCAGCGGGTCAAAAAGCAGGCGCGCGCCGACAAGGCGGTTGCCGCCACGCTTCCCACCTTCGAAGCCCTGCTGGAGCATCTGGGTGCGGGTAAAATGGCGGTTGAATTTGAAGGAAAAAGTAAGGAAGCCGGCAAGATCATATTCAAGGAGTCGCAGTTTCTGACCGACAAGAAGGTGATCTATTGCTGCAATGTGGATGAGTCGGGACTGGTTGAAGACAACGACTACGTCACCGCCGTAAAGGCCTACGCCGCCGAACGCGGAGCCGATGTGGTGAAGATCTGCGCCAAGATGGAGGAAGAGCTTAACGGCATGTCCGATGAAGAGCGCGACGAGTTTCTCGCGGAATACGGCGTGAAGGAGAGCGGTCTGGACCAGATCATCCACATGGGCTACCACACGCTGGGGCTCATCAGCTATCTGACGCAGGGTCCGAAGGAGGCGCGCGCCTGGACGATCCACCGCGGCGACACCGCCCCCCGCGCCGCCGGCGTGATCCACACCGACTTTGAACGCGGTTTTATCCGCGCGCAGGTGGTTGCCTACGAGGATTTCATTGAAAAAGGTGGCGAAGTCGCCTGTCGCGAAGCCGGTCTGCTGCGCACCGAAGGCAAGGAGTATGTCGTCAGGGACGGCGACGTGATCGAATTTCTGTTCAATGTTTAAAGGGCTTTCTGCTCCTTCCATGGCTGAAAAAAAACGGCGCATGGGTAAGAGGAGGGAAACCCATGCGCCGGAAAACGGGAACCCAACAGTTACCCATTTTTAAATCGCTGTGGCGAACTACAGGAGTTTGGACAACCGGATGGAAGAACGTTCAAAAATAATTCTTCCATTTGCAATCGTCGAAAATGAGCCCGGGAAAATGCCAGCCACCCATGCGTGGCGAAGCCCTTTTTTCATAAGAAACCCGATGCAAGCCCGCAGGCCTTCAGCCGCCCTTTATCCCATGGTCCGGGCAGTGAGCGGCCCGTGTATGGGCCTGAAACCGCGGCATTTGCCACGCTTTGACCCGCCGAACGTGTTTCAGACCTGATATGCGCGGGGAAAGGCAAACGATTTGTTTGTCAGTCATCTGCAGGTTGGGTAGAGTTGCCGCCTGTTTTCGAAAGAAAGGATGGGGAGTATGAAGAGGCTTTTCACAACACTAATTCTGACTGCAGTTCTGCTGTCCGGCACCGCACGCGGTGCGGACGAAATCGCATTTATCGATCTCCAGGAAGTTTTTAAGCAGTTCTACAAGACCCAGCTCGCTCAGGACCAGATCCGGCAGCAGGCCGATGACATCAAGATGGAGCGCGAGGAAATCGGGGAAGAGGTCAAGGTGATGCAGGATGAGATTGAGGTGCTGCGTACCGACTCCCGTGATGAAACCCTGAGTGCAGAGGTACGCGAAAATAAACGCAACCTGCTCGAAGAGAAACTGGTTGCGCTGCAGACCAAGGAGCAGGACCTGGCCGATTTTGAAAAGCTTCGCATGAAGCAAATGGAGCAGCAAAACACGCGCATGACCAAAAAGCTTTTCGATGAGATCCATGAAACCGTCATCAAATATGGGAAGATGGAGGGTTTCATAACGATCATCGACCGCTCGGCCCAAAGCCGGCTCGGAACGGATTTCATTCTCTATACGAGTCCCAAGGTGGATATTACAGCTGATGTGCTGGCGATATTGAATGAGGGACGCGAAACAACCCAGCCTGATCTGACAGAGGCTGTCGATGAGCTCGTGAAGCCTGAAATCAACTTTGAAAGGGATTAGAGAATGAAGCTTTCCGCGATTGCCGAGCACTTGGGCGTTGTACTTGATGGGGATGGAGATATCGAAATCAAGGCGGTGGCCGGCTTGAAGGAGGCGGGGGTCGGCGACATCAGCTTTCTGGCGAACCCGAAGTATGCCGCCCATGTCGAGGAAACCAAGGCTTCGGCCGTCATTGTTCCCGCCGACTGGGACCGATCCGCAAAATGCGCGCTGCTTCGTATCGAGAATTCTGATCAGGGTTTTGCAGAGGTCGCACAGCTGTTTCATGAGCCCGTGCCCGCCGGTGAGCCGGGGGTTCATCCCAGCGCCGTCGTTGCCGAGTCCGCGCAGTTGGGCGAGGGGGTATCGATCGGTGCGCACTGCACCATTGAAGAAGGGGTCGTGATCGGTGCAAACACCGTGATTCAATCCAATTGTGTGGTCGGGTATAAGACCGTAATCGGCGAAGACTGTCATTTCTATCCGCTGGTCTCGATCCGCGAATTTTCCGAGATCGGAGATCGCGTCATCATTCATAACGGCACCGTGATCGGCTCCGATGGATTCGGTTATGCGGTCCAAAAGGATGGATCGCGCACCAAGATCCCGCAGATTGGCAAGGTGGTCATCGAGGACGATGTGGAAATCGGTGCCAATGTTGCGATCGACCGCGCCCGCTTCGGCAAGACCAGAATCGGAAAGGGTACAAAGATTGATAATCTGGTGCAAATTGCCCATAACGTGGTCGTCGGCGAACATTCGGTGATGTGCGGGCAGGCCGGGATCTCCGGCAGCACCACGATCGGCTCGCGCGTCATTCTCGCGGGACAGGCCGGATTGGCCGGACACCTAGAGGTGGGTGACGGAGCGATCGTCGGTGCGCAAGCCGGTGTGATGAAGGATGTTCCAGCCAAGGATTTTGTCATTGGCTCCCCCGCCATGAACCATCTGCAGACCAAGAAGCTGATCGCCAACATGGTTACGCTGCCGAAGCTCAAGGAAAAGGTGAAGCAGCTTGAGGACATGGTCGTCAGGCTGAGCGAAAAGGGCCGCTCGTAATAACGGGGGCGGCTGATACGCCATATATGTATTGACACTCATTTTTTTATTACATAATTGTTTTAAAAAAGCGTTGTGGCAGACGTTATTTTTATTCGTAAGTATCTTGTATACAAATTGATAGCTATAGTCGTTCTGCTTGGTATACTACCTGCGTTAGGGCAAGGACTTTCAGACATTATTTTTAAAGTTGTCAAAGACGATCCTTCCACTCCATTGGAAGGTCGGACTTGTTTAATAGTAGGGTGCATTGCCGCCGGTTGCCGGTGGCAATTAATTATATAAGGAGATATGAAATGAAAAACACTATCGAAGGATTCGGCGAACTCGTATTTGGCCTTCCCGTCATGGAAAAACGTCTGTCGGCTCCGACTTTCGCCTCGTTGAAGAAAACCATAGACGCCGGATCGATGCTCGATCCCAGTATTGCGGATGAAGTGGCGGAAGCCATGAAAGAATGGGCCATGGAAAAGGGTGCGACCCACTACACGCACTGGTTCCAGCCGCTCACCGGTTCCACTGCTGAAAAGCACGACTCGTTCATTTTCCCTGATTTCAAGGGTGGCGTTGTAACCGGTTTTTCCGGCGACGAGCTCATTCAGGGCGAGCCCGATGCCTCTTCTTTCCCGTCCGGCGGCCTGCGTGCCACCTTCGAAGCCCGCGGTTACACCGGTTGGGATCCGACCAGCCCGGCCTTCATCAAATACGATTCCGTGAATGCGGCCACGCTTTGCATCCCGACCGTGTTCTGCGGCTACAACGGTGAAGCGCTCGATAAAAAGACCCCGCTGCTTCGCTCTATGAAGGCGCTGTCCGACCAGACGGTTCGTCTCGGCAAGCTCTTCGGCATCGACTGCGGAGATACCATGGCCAAGGCCACCCTTGGTTCCGAGCAGGAATACTTCCTGATCGACCTCGATCTCGTTGCTGAACGTCCCGACATCCTGCGCACCGGCCGTACCCTTTTTGGTAAGCCGGCTTCCAAGCATCAGCAGCTCGACGACCACTACTTCGGCGCCATCAAGCCGCGCGTTGCGGCCTTCATGGCTGAACTCGATGCTGTTCTCTGGCAGTATGGTGTTCCGGCCAAGACCCGCCACAACGAAGTGTGCCCCGCGCAGTTCGAGATCGCGCCGGTCTTCGAAACGCTCAACCTTTCGGTTGACCACAACATGATCATGATGGAAGTGCTGCATGTGACTGCGGAGAAGCATGGCTTTGCCTGCCTCCTGCACGAAAAGCCGTTTGCCGCCGTCAACGGTTCCGGCAAGCACAACAACTGGTCCATCATGGGACCGGACGGCAAGAACTGGCTGAAGCCGGGCGACAGCCCGCACGAAAATGCCAAGTTCATGACCATCGTGGTGGCCTTGCTGAAAGCCGTCGATACCCACGCCGACCTGCTACGCGCTTCTGTTGCGACCGCAGGCAACGACCATCGCCTCGGCGCCAACGAAGCGCCGCCGGCGGTGGTATCCGTCTTCCTCGGCGACCAGCTCACCGATATCATCGAGCAGATCGAAGCCGGTGGTGCCAAGGCGTCCAAGGATGGTGGAGACATCCATCTGGGTGTTGACCTGCTGCCGAAGCTGCCGCGCGGTAATACCGACCGCAACCGGACGTCGCCGTTCGCCTTTGTCGGTAACCGTTTCGAATTTCGTGCGGTGGGCTCCAATCAGAGTCCCGCCGGTGCGAACATCGTGCTCAACACGATCGTTGCTGAAGCGTTCGACTACATTTGCACCGAAGTTGAAACTGCGGTTGCCGGCGGAAAAGAATTCAACGCCGCTTTGCAGGACGTGCTTGCCGCAGTCATCAAAGAGCACAAGCGCATTCTCTTCAATGGCGATGGATATACCGACGAATGGCTTGCAGATGCGGCCAAGCGCGGCATGCCGAACCTGGTAACCACCGAAGACGCCCTGCCCATGCTCAAGACGCAGAAGGCCAAGGATCTCTTCGCGAAGTATAACGTGCTGACCAACGCAGAGCTCGAGTCGCGCTACAATATCTATTCGGAAACCTACGAAACTCTCATCGGTATCGAAGCCGCCACGGCCGTCGAGATTGCCAAAACCATGCTGGTTCCGGCGACCGTCACGGCGATCGCTGAATATTCCGCCGTTCCGGCTGTTGCGGGGCTTTGCGCGGAAATGTCCAGCCTGCTTGAGTCCGCAGTTGCGGGTATTGCCAAGCTCGAAGCCGCTGAAAAGCCGGCTGACCAGATTGCCGCCATGAACGAGCTCCGCGAGTCCATTGACGCGTTGGAAGCTCTCGTTCCGGCCGATCTCTGGCCGCTGCCGAGCTACGCAGAGCTGCTCCTCGTCTAATCCCGAGGAACAGATCGTCGAAAGGCCTCCCCGAATGTGTTCGGGGCGGCCTTTTTTTTTGCCGGATGCCTGCGGGCACTGCGTGGATAGCCGGCTGTCAAGTTGAGGGTAAACGCCTGTGAAATTTGACACAGCCGTTGTGCCATGTGTGCCATTTTTTCACAGTAAAGAAAAAAGCTAGATACGGTAACTTCAATATTTTCAGTAGTTTATGACGATACATCGTTTGGCATACTTTTTGTATAGGGTGCAGTTGAAGGCCAGAATGGCCGGCTCCCGCGATGGGCGCGGGAGCGGAAATCAAAGGAGTGCAGATTATGTACTGGATAGATGACAAAGCATGGAGCCCGTTCGATGAGCTTCGCTCTTTGCAGCGGGAAATGAACCGTCTTTTCGACGGATACGAAGGCGGGACCTCTCTGTCCCGTTTCCCCGCTCTGAATGTGTGGGGCAACAGTGAAAGCGTGGTCGTCACGGCGGAACTGCCCGGCCTCGAGGTCGATGATATCGACATCAATGTGGTCAACAATCAGCTGACGATCAAGGGCGAGCGCAAAAGCGACAAACCGGCGGAAGATGCTGTTTGCCATCGCACCGAGCGCAACACCGGAGCATTCGTGCGCACCGTGCGTCTGCCGTACGCGGTCGAGAACGACAAGGTTGCGGCCAGATACGAAAAGGGCGTGCTCACGATCACGCTGCCGCGCAGTGAGGCAACCAAGCCGAAACGGATCGAAATAAAAACAGCCTAAGGAGGTGTTTAGAATGAAGGAAAACAAAGACAAGAATCTGGAAAAGATGGATCGCAACAACCCCGAGCCCACGCGCGATGCACGGGTCTACGTGCCCGCAACGGATATTTATGAAAAGGATGATTCCATCCTCGTTCGTTGCGACATGCCCGGCGTGCCGGAAGGGCAGATTGATATCCGGCTCGATAACAATGAACTGGAAATCACCGGCACTCAGGCTGTCGCGAAGCCCGATGGTTTCCAGATGCTGGCCGGGGAATATGAAACCGGCATTTTCCGGCGGAAGTTCAATATTCCGCAGTTGGTCGACCGCGACAAGATCAAGGCGCGGCTGCACAACGGCGTGCTCGATATTGAGCTCCCCAAGGCCGAGCAGGCCAAGCCGCGTAAGATTGAAATTACAGCAGGGGGTTAATTTATAAGGAGGTGACTGAAATGAAGAGTAAGATGGTTTCCCGGAAAAAAAGTGCTGAGACCATGCATGGGGAGCGAGGCGAACAACCGTTCGATGTGCTCCACCGGGAAATTAATGATCTGTTCGACACCTACTACAAGGGTGTCGGCAAATGGGGCCGGCGCACGGGAGATTCTACGCGATTTGAACTCTCGGAAACCGACGATGAAATCCGTGTGAGGGCCGAATTGCCGGGCATGGATAAAAAGGACATCGAGGTTTCGCTCGATGGTAATATTCTCGTCATCCGCGGCGAACGCAAGGAGCAGCGCGAAGACAAAAAAAGAAACTACCATATCTCCGAAATGAGCTATGGCAGTTTTCACCGCGCATTTCCGCTGACGATGGAGGTCGATATCTCCAAAGCCGAAGCCAGGTTCAAGCGCGGTGTGCTCACGCTCTCGCTCCCGAAAACGGAACGGGCAAAGACTGAACGCAAACGCATCCCGGTTCGTTCGGACTGAAGCTGAATGGCGGGAAAAGCTTCCCGCCATTTCCGCCAGCTCTTGAAAACAATAGGAGGTGGTTAATATGACATCAGAAAACAGGAGCAAACTGATTACAATTCTGGTCGGGGTATTGATTGCCGTAGTCGTTGTGCAAAGCGTGGTCATGGCGAAGCTCTACGGCAAGGTGAACTCACCCCTACCTATCGCAGTGGACGAGCCCGTCAGGATGAATCTCCTTCCCAAGGCGGGCGGAGCATCATCTGCATCGGCCAAACCGGATCCGGTCTCGCCGTTGAGCGGCTTTGGCATAAATCCCGGCACATGGGATCCGTTCAGTGAGTTCCGCAACCTGCGGCAGCAGATGGACCAAATGTTCAATGATTCGTTTGGCCGGTTCCAGCTGGACCCCGATTTTCAGTCGATGTGGAGTGGAACCACCTTCTCCCCAAGCATGGATCTGGAGGAGAAGAACGGCAACTATGTGATCCGAATAGACATTCCCGGCACCGACAAGTCGAACATATCCGTCAACATCAAAGACCGCGAGCTGAGGGTGTCCGGCAAGGTCGACGAAACCGTCGAGGAGCAGGGCGGGCACCATCTGCGCAAGGAACGCCGCTCCGGCGAGTTCAAGCGTGTGCTCAACCTGCCGGGACCGGTGAAGGCCGGTGAGATGGAAGCCTGGTATGAAGACGGCGTGCTCACCATTACCGTTCCCAAGGACGAGGAACAACGCGGTTCGCGAAGCATCGAAATCAAGTAGGGGGCGCATGGAAGAACGGAGGTGAAGGTCTATGACGATGTTTCTGGCAGGAGTGGTTCACTATGTATTCTCGATCTACGAGTTGGGGTTGCTGGCCTATGTCTTTTGCGGGTGGGTTGCCCATCCCGCTGCCCATCGGCTGCGCCTGTGGCTGGCCCGCTGGTACGAACCGGCGCTCACCCCCATACGCGCCATGATCCCTCCGCCGCATATCGGGTATGCCGCGATTGATTTCAGTCCGATCATCCTGTTCATCGCCCTTTTGCTGCTCAAGAACGCCTTGCATTCGTTGCTGATGCCGCCGTTTTAGCGGAGTTTGGCCATGGGCATGAAATACAAGGACTACTATGAAGTGCTCGGGATCGAGCGCAATTCGAGCGAGGCCGCCATCAAGAAGGCCTACCGCAGGCTTGCGCGCCAATACCATCCCGACGTCAACAAGGAGTCGGGCGCACAGGAGCGCTTCCAGGAAATCTCCGAGGCTTACGAAGTGCTTGGCGATCCCGAAAAAAAGAAGCGTTACGACGAACTCGGAGCAAACTGGCAGCAAGGGCAGGAGTTCACCCCACCGCCCGGCTGGGAAAACGTACACTTTGAATTCAGCGGCAGCGGCGGCCATGGCTCCGGGTTCTCAGGCCGTGGCGGCTTCAGCGATTTCTTCGATTCCATCTTTGGCGACATGATGGGCGGGCACTCCGGATTCCACGCCCGACCCCAGCGCCGCACCCACGACGAAGTCGAATTGACGATCACGCTTGAAGAGGCCTTTCGCGGTGTAAAGAAGCGGATCTCGGTCTGCGCCGCCGACGGCGCAAAGCCAAAGATCTACGATCTTAAGATTCCGCCCGGCACACGCGACGGCGCAAAGCTGCGGCTGCGCAATCAGGGCCAGAACGGAGATCTGCTCATCCGCATCCATATTGCCCCGCACCCGCGCTTCAAGGTGGATGGAGCCGACCTCGAAACAAACATACCGCTGGCCCCGCACCAGGCCGTTCTCGGCGGCAAAGTCGGCCTGCAGTTGCTTGAAGGGCATGCCTCGCTGAATATTCCGGCCGGTACGCAACCCGGTAAAAAATTCAAGTTTTCCGGAAAGGGCCTGAAAAAGCCCGGCGGCGGCCATGGCGACCTGTATGCCGTCACGCAAATTACCATTCCCAACAATCCATCAGCCGAAGAGCGGAGGCTCTACGAAGAGCTTGCGAAGCTGAAAGGATGACGCGATGGAGACCGAAAGGCCTCGCTTCATGCGGGACCTTTTTTTATCTTCCAACCCATGAAGCGAATCGGAATCAGTATGGGTGACATCAACGGCATCGGGCCGGAAGTCGTGCTAAAGGCTGTCGCGGACGGGACGTGGGCGGACAACGTGGAATATATGCTCTATGGTCCGGTGACGGCCATGAAGCAACAGGCTCGGGCACTGCAGCTGGAGCTTCCCGAGTTTGTGCATTTTCGCGATGTCGGCGTGGACGTCAAAACGCGCCCCGGCGAGATCGCCATCGATGCCTCTCTGGCTGCGGAGCAGGCAATTCGGCGGGTTGTCGACGGCTGCCTCAGCGGTGATTTGGATGCGATGGTCACCGCGCCGATCTGCAAGGAAGGATTTCACAAAGCGGGCATAGATGTGCCCGGTCATACCGAACTACTTGCTGAACTCACCGGAACAAAAAATTTCGGCATGATGCTGATGGGCGGCGGGCTGCGCGTGATGCTGGTTACCCGCCATCTCCCGATTTCCCAGGTGCCCGGCGCGCTCACCCGAAAGAACATTCTCGAGGCCATCGAGCTGACCGGACAGGCCCTGCAGTTGTTTAAACTGAAGAACGGTAAAATCGGCGTCTGCGGCTTGAATCCGCATGCGGGCGATGGCGGCATCCTTGGACGCGAAGAGATTGATCTGATCAATCCGGCCATTCGTGCCGCCCGCGAAAAGGGATGGAATGTTTCTGACGTGGTTCCGGCCGACACGATTTTCCATGAAGCATTGAAGGGTAGCTATGATGCGGTTGTGGCGATGTATCATGATCAGGGGCTCGCGCCGCTGAAAATGATCGGTTTCGACGAGGGGGTTAACGTTACCCTCGGTTTGCCGATCATCCGCACCTCGCCCGACCATGGAACCGCTTTCGGCATTGCCGGTAAAAACCAGGCCTCGCCCAAAAGCATGCAACACGCAATCGCGCTCGCCATTGAGCTGGCCGGAAAACCCAATCCCTGGAAAATGAAATAGGCTGAAATATTTGCGGCAGAAAAATGAATTCGAATCCGACCATTTTTCTGCCTTCAATTTTTCTGCCCTAAGATGAGATTTAAAATGGCTGAAGAACCGAGGTTGACGAGTCCGAAGGAGGTGCGGGGATTGCTTGCGCAGCTCGGGCATCGCCCGAACAAGGGTTTGGGGCAGAACTTTCTCATCGATGCCAATATTCTCGATATCATCGCCGATACGGCCGACATTCAACAGGACGAGTCGATCCTTGAAATCGGGCCGGGGCTGGGTGCGTTGACCGAGCGGATTATTCCAAAGGCCGGGAAAGTCACCTGCATCGAGAAGGATCCGACCATGGTGCAATATCTGAAGGCGCGTTTCACTGATTTCACGCTGATCGAATCGGACGCTCTCGATGTTGATCTCGATGCATTGTTTGCCAGCGGGATTTCAAAGGTCGCCGCCAATCTGCCGTATTCGGTTGCCAGTCGGTTGATGGTCGATATCGCCGAATGCGCACATCGTCCGGAGTTGATGTCGCTCACGATTCAGAAAGAGGTGGCCGACCGCCTCACTGCACCGCCCGGTAACAAGCATTACGGGGTACTGAGCATTCTGACCGGAGCATTCTATGAAAACACGCTGGTCAAAAAAATCAGTCCCACCTGTTTCCTGCCGCCGCCCAAGGTCTGGTCGGCCGTGGTCAGGATGAACCGGCGCGAAGTGCCGGTCGTTGGAGACGATGAATATCCGCTGTTCAAGAAGCTGGTCAAATCCTGCTTCTCGCAACGCAGGAAGCAGATCGGTACCATACTTAAAAAAATGGCGATTGAGCCGGTCGATGCCTTGCTCGCTGATGCATGTATTGAACACGCGGAACGCCCTGAAGTGATTGAGATCGAGCGCTGGGCAAAGCTGACAAAGATTCTAAACGGCTAGGAGCGTTTTTTTGGTTTGCGGCGCAATCCATTGCGGATTGCGAGAAACCAGACAATCCAAAGGGCTTCGTAGACGATGTTGCCGCTCATCTTGGATGTGCCTTCCTGACGATCTTCGAAGACAATCGGAACCTCACCAATCCGGAAACCTTTCATCCATGCCTTGTGTGTCATCTCGATCTGGAAGCCATAGCCGTTGGCCCTGACCTTGTCGAATGCGTACGATTCGAGCACTTCGCGTCGGAAGCACTTGAAGCCGCCGGTTGGATCGGAGAATGGCATGCCGGTGATGGCCTGCACGTAGATCCCTGCGCCGCGGCTAAGCATCAGGCGCGACAGGGGCCAGTTCATGATCCGAATCCCGCCGACATAGCGCGATCCCAGCACAAGGTCGGAATCCGCGATAACTTTGTCGCGGAAATTGGGAATTTCCTTCGGGTCGTGCGAAAAATCGCAGTCCATTTCCATGATGAACTGGTAATCGCGTTCGAGCGCCCATTTGAATCCGGCAATATAAGCGCGCCCGAGTCCATCCTTTTTGGTGCGGTGCATCACATGCACCCGCTCAAACTGTTCTGCGAGCTCATCAGCCAGGTCACCCGTGCCGTCGGGCGAGTTATCATCAACGAAAAGGATGTCGACATGCGGCGATGCCTCCAGCACAGCCTGTGTGATTTGTTTGATGTTCTCTTTTTCGTTGTAGGTCGGAATGATGACCAGAGTGTCGATTTCGCTCATATTCAAAAATGGTGGGGGAAATTGGAAAATACTGCAAGCGATTGGGTGTTAAAAGTTGATGGCAACCACGCGGGGTTTCCCGCTTGGCACGACAACCAGTTTAGCCTCCGGATTCGCCGCGTTGGGATAACGGTATTTCGCGGCCTTGGCATAGATCTCCAATTGCCCGCGGTACTCTTCGATCACCGTCGCATCATCGGCTTCGGTAAATTTATAGTCAAAGATGACAAATCCATCGGATGTCCTGCACAGCAGGTCGATCGTTCCGTCGATCAGGTGGTTGTTCTCGTGAAGGACAAATGGGAATTCGGGGTGCAGCTCCTGCATGTTGGCGGTCAGCTCCATCATGAGCTCGCGGGTGCGCTCGATGCGTTCAGCCAGGGCCAGTGCATTCTTTCTGGATACACGAAACTCCTCGCGCAGGAGTTCCAGCCAATCAGTGACCGAGCCCTCCCATCGGTTCAGGCTCAGCTGCTCAAGAACCGCATGGCCCAGCGACCCCAGCGCGGCGGCATCCTCCACTGACCGGAATGTATCGACTTCGAATGGTCCGGCATGCTCCAGCTCATCCTGTTTCTTGGCAAGCCTTGTGGCGGGCATGCGCTGGAGTACCGGGGAGGGCGGTGGTTGAGGAAGGGATACAAGCGCCGCGGCCAGCTGCCCCTCCGACGGGAGAACGGCCGGTTCGTGTGCCGTTATGGCGTCGGCCTCCGTGAGGGAGGAATAGGGGATGGGCGGGATGGGCTTGCCGATAAAGGGTTCCACATATTTGTACCAGCCTGCCGGGCGGCTTCCGACGGTTGCCGAGACAACCACCAGATCACGCGCGCGGGTCATGGCCACATATAAGAGGTTTTTTGATTCATGTTCACGCACGGCCTTCGCATGTTGGCTGGATGCTTCGAAGCCCGGCGACTTCACGCTGCTTTTATCGGGCGCGTTGATCTTAAGGCCGAGCCGCGGTTCCTTTTTTTCATCGAAAAACACGCGACAGAATGCGGTGTCGTTTTTCGCTTTAGAGCTGATGTCGGGAAGGAACACGACGCGTTTGGTCAATCCTTTCGCGCTATGCACGGTCATGATGGTGACGGCGTCCTGCGCCGGATCAAGCAGAGCCGCCTCCGGCACATCGGGCGGACTTGCAATCTGCTCCGCCAGCTTTCGGGCGACCGTACCCGGGGTGGTGTGTGCGCCGCGCTCGGCTTCGCGCAGCCAGTCAATGACTTTTTGCAGATTGGCCAGCCGCTGGGTGCCGCGCGGCAATCCGGCGAGCAAGGCATCGTAGCCCGTCTCATCGATAATCATACGCACCAGTTCCGAGGCGAGTTTGGTGCCCAGTAGACCCCGGTAACGATCGATGAGGTGTGTGTGCTGTGCATAGTTGGCCATCAGGTTGTCGATCGAAAACCCCGTCTCGCTCCAAGCCATCTCCGCAATGGTTTCGTCGGACAGCCCGATCCAGGGAGCACGCAGGAAGCCGACCAGTGAATAGGCTTCGGATGGATCGCTGATTACATTGAGAAACAGGGAGACGTCTCTGGTTTCCTGCCGCGAAAAAAGCCCGCGGCCTTTGCCGCCGAGGGTGTAGGGTACGCCTGCATGACGCAAAGCCTGTTCCAATGCCGACTGGTGCGTGGTGCGGCGGAGCAGAATCAGAACGTCGCCATAACGGTAGTGGTTGTCGCTGCCGGTGCGTTCAAAGCCATTCTGATAGCGGAATCCAGGGGCCCAATCGGCGCCGCCATCAACCAGCAACCGGATGCGGTTGGCGACGGCTTCCATTTCGGCGGAAACCTTCTGCGGTTTGGAAAGGCCGTCTTCATAATCCGCTTCCAGAAATTCCACGCAGGGTTTCTCATCATCCGTTATGTAGGCCGGATTAGGTTCAAGGCGGTCGCCTTCGGTGTAATCATCCTCGTCGTAGACATGGGCGAAGAGGGCGTTGACGACGTCGATAATCGGAGCCTTGGAACGATAGCTGGTTTGCAGGTTTTTAAGCGCGCTGTTCTTCTTCGCACGGATGGCCGCTTCCAAATCAGGCATCACCTGCGGATCGGCGCCGCGCCAGGTATAAATGCTCTGCTTGCGGTCTCCGCAGATGATGAGATGGGTCTCGTCGCACCAAAGCGATTGGATCAGGTCGCATTGGATGCGCGAAGTATCCTGCACCTCGTCGACAAGGATGTATTTAAACTCCGGCCTGGCTTTGCCTGACTGCAACAGCTCGGCAGCCATACGCAGCTGATCGTCAAAATCAACCGCATCCATCGTATGCTTGCGTTGCCGGAACTGCCTGGCCACAGCCTGCACATAGCGCGCAAACGCCCGCGCGGCGGGATATCGTTCGCGGTAACGGATGGCATCCTTTACAGATTCCTTGAGCGCCCAGAAGTCATCGGAGATCTCTTTTGCACCGCGCCCGAATTTTGTAATGCCGAGGTCTTCCATTTTCGATACCAGCGATTCGACATCGCTGCTTTCCTTCAGGCTTTGCTCGATAATATCCAACGCGGCTTGAACCGCAGGCGTGATTCTGGGGAGATCCTTGATCCGCTTGCATATAGCCTCAAAATCAATGCGCAATGCGCCGGGAACCGGATCCGGCAGCATGGCCTCCGCATTTTCAAGCGCAATGCCGAGACTGCCGGCTTGGGCGATAAGGGTGGGCACGGTTTCGGTGATGCTGGTTCCGAAGCCTCCCGCGGCCCCGATGATCTGCACACCGGCGCAGAAGGTTTTGAAATCGGGATCGCTTTCGAGTCGTGCAAGCAGCTCTTCGCGGCAGATCTGGTTGAGCAGTTCCTTGCGCTCATCACCTTCCAGCACTGAGAATCCGGGCGAGAGCCCGGCTTCAAGGGCATGCTCGCGAAGCAGGCGCGTGCAGAAGGAGTGAATGGTGCCAATCGGTGCCGAGGGAAGATGCGATATGGCGGTCCTGGCCCGCTCGGCCGATTCATCATCGCCGGCCTGTTCGGCGGTTCGGCGGGTTTTCAGCAGGCGGTGGGAAACGCGCATGCGCAGCTCGGCCGCCGCGTTTTCAGTGAACGTCATCAGCAGGATCTTGCGCGGATCGATTCCATCGTCTAACACCAGCTCTTCATAGAGCTGGGTCATCTGATAGGTCTTGCCCGTTCCGGCCGATGCATTGTAGGCGATGTTCATGATGCTCAGTCCAGAAACTCGATGCAGATGGGGCCGCCATCGAAGGGGACTTTGGTGCCGGTGAATGTAAGCTGGCCGGTTTTGGCATCGATCTTGAAAATGGCGATGTCGGCCGATTTCTGGCCGCCGACGAGCATCCACTTGCCGGAGGATTCGACATTAAAGTTGCGCGGAACGGATACCTCGGCGGGAATGGTTTCGAGGCGGTGAAATCCTTTTTTGTGTGCGAAGCTGCTGAAGACCGTCAGCGAATCGCGACCCTTTCCGATGACATCGCGATTGGCGACGTAGACAAATCGCCCATTGGGGTGGATGCGGATTTCCGAGCACAGAATACCTTCGCGGTCGGCGCCTTCCGGCAGGGTCGGGACGGTGGTGAGATGTTCAAGAGAGCCGGCCATCTTTCCGGGTTTGAAGACAGAGACGCTTTGGCTCAATTCATTAAGCACATAGGCGTATGCGCCGTCATCGGACCACTTCATATGACGCGGACCCATGCTTCCACCTGGCACGTCGGCGCTCATCGGATCGGTAAGGGTGCCTGCTTCCGGGTCGAGCGTGTAGATGATCACTTTGTCAATGCCGAGGTCGGGTGCGTAGGCATGGGTATTTTCAGGGTTCGGGAAAATGGAATGGGCGCGAGGACCCTGCTGGCGTTTTGGATGGGCGCCTGAGCCTGTATGCTGATGCGCCGATCTGGCTTCCGAAAGTGAGCCGTCTTTCTCGATCTGGAACGACGCCACTCCGCCGCTCCCATAGTAGGCAACCATCAGGCATTGTCCGGTTTTATCCACGCTGACATGGCAGGGGCCTCGCCCGTCGCTGGTCTGTACGTTGAGCTGCGACAGCGTTCCATCCGGATTGATTTTAAAGGCCGCCACGCCGCCTTTTTTCTCGAGGCCTTGGCCGTAGCAGATTGAGTAGAGGAACCGTCCGGTCGGATGGATGGCGAGAAAGCCCGGCCGGATAACTTCAGCAGCCAGCCGGGGTGTGGAGAGATCGCCGTTTTTCGCGTCCAGCTCCGCCACATAAATTCCTCTGCCATTGTTTGTACCGAAATACACACGCTGCGATTTTGCCACGGTTGTAAGTACGATCGATCCCGCTGCGATCAAGACGGCTGCATGCTTCATAATAACTCTCCCTGTCGTATCCATGGATGCCCAGCATACTATTTATCAGCGGGCGTGCCAGACTTTGGGAGAGAAATTAGATCAGGGATGAAATCGGTGTTCCCTTATAGCCGACGTTAAAGGGGCGGCCGGATTCGGACATGACCACTTTCTTGATCGGCATGCCCATGGCCTGTCCGATGGTGGCATGCAGGTCGGGAATCTGTACCTTGTCGGCCGTCACTTCGTGTCCGCGATCCGTCGCGCCGACAACCTGACCGGATTTGATGCCGCCGCCGCCGATGAGTGTGCTGAATGCCTTGGCCCAATGGTCGCGTCCCAGCTCTTCCTTGAGCGTGGGGTTGCGGCCGAACTCCGTGGCCACCACCACGATGGTCGATTCAAGCAATCCGCGGTCGGCGAGATCCTGCAGCAGGGCGGCCAAGGCCTGGTCAAGATCGCGCGCCTTTTCCTCGGGCATTTCGTTATGGCTGTCCCATCCGCCTTTGGTGACTTCAACGCAGCGCACGCCGTGCTCAATCAGCCGGCGGGCCAGCAGGCAACCTTGGCCGAATTTTGATTTGGCACCATATTTTTTACGAGTCGCCTCCGACTCTTTGGAAATATCGAAGGCGGCGAGATCCTGACTGCGCATCAGGCTGACGGCTTCTTCATAGAAGGTGCGATAGGCTCCGATGGCACGCTGCCTGTATTTTTCCTGAAAGGAATGGTCGAATACCGAGGCCAGTTCCAGCTGGTCATGATACTGCTCTTCGTTAACCCATCCGGGCCGCTTGCTGAATTGAAGACCCTTGGAGGCATCGCCGATCGGAATGGCGCCGAGTTCGGGCGGAAGGAACCCCGAGTAGGGATAATCGCCGCCGGGATCGATCACCACGTTGCCGGGCAGGGTCTGGTTTATTTTGCCCTGATGAAGCATGGACCAGCTCCCGAGGGTCGGGTGGACGATGCTTCCGCGCTTCTGATATCCGGTGTGCATGAAATAATTGCCCTGCGCATGCGCACCCTGGGTGGAATACATCGAGCGGATGATGGCCATTTTATCCATCTGTCCGGCCATGTTCGGAAAAAATTCACTGATTTGAATACCGTCGACGTTGGTGCTGATGGCTTTGATCGGACCGGCTTCTTCCGTGCCCGGGTGGGGATCAAACGTATCGAGGTGGCTCATGCCGCCGGCCATGTAGAGGAAGATCAGCTTCTTGTCGGTATTCGGCAGCGCGGCGGCGGTCTCGGGGTGGAGAAAGGGCATGCCCACGCCAACACCGAATGCGGCGCGGGCCATGTTGCTCATGAAACGCCTGCGGCCCAGCTCGTCGATTTGTCTAAAGATATCAGCCATGGTCTTCTCCGGTTATTGGATGAACATAAATTCGCGGGTGTTCAGCAGGGCCCATAAAATCATACGGTAGCCCTGCCGGCCTTTGTTATGGTCCAGCACATTCAGGGCAATCTCCACATCTTCCGGCGTCGGATTGCGTGTGAGAATGCTGCGGAAAATGACGTTGATCTTTTCTTCATCTGTTTCCTGCGCCTGCACCTTTTTGGATAGAACAGATTCGCCGCTGTCAAGAATCTGGTGAATCGGTCCGTTCAGCATATTCAGCACTTGCGTGACGTTGGGGTCGGTACGCCCGGTTCCAACGATCTTCCGGTCGGACTGGCCGAACTGACGTATAAAATGGTCGGGCGGAGCCGGTGATTGGAGTTCGGCGGCGCGGACCAGTCCGCGGTCGATGCCGTGCCAGCGCGGATCCGTCATGTGGTCGAGGCTCCACGTATTATAGTTGGTTCTGTATTTTCCCGCATTCTGTCTGGGCTTCTTGATTGCAAACTGTCTGGCGGCGGCCTGTTCCGCCTTTCTTCGTTCCATGCGCTCCTGATCGATCCGCTCATCCGTGTAGGTGGCCACGAGTTCTTCAGGCGTCATGTGGTATATGGATTCGATCCGCATCCGCGCTTCATCGGTCGTGTAGCGCGATCCGTGTCCCTTGCGGTCGTCCGGATCCACGATGGCCAGTGTCACCAGCGAGTCCCACATCTGTTCTGCGGTCATACGCATAAGAGGCCGTCCCTCATAGCGATAGGTCGCCAGATCTTCGGGCAGATCGTCCGCCATGGTTTCGAGCTGCCAGGTTTCGGTGTTAAAGAGGATGCGCAGGAAATCCTTCAAATTGTAGTCGGTGGCCTTCATTGTTTTTTCGAGCAGGTCCAGCAGCTCGGGGATGACAGGCTTGGTATCGTATTTAATCTCATCGACCGGTTCGATCAGCCCGACGCCCATGGTCTGCTTCCACAGGCGGTTGGCGATGGCCTTCGTGAACCAGGTGTTTTCTTCGGCGGTGATCCATCGTCCGAATGCCTCGCGTGGGCTGTCTTCAATGTTGGGTTGCTCGCCGAAAATAACATGCGGGGGCACAAACTGCTTCGGCTTGGCATCGGCATAGCTGTAATCCTTCGGAAGCCGGCTCCAGCGGTTGAAGGAGGGTTCCCAGACGGCATAGCGATACGTGTTCCCCAGCTGATTCCCGAAAAATTTCTTCTGCTTTTCGCTCAATTGGTCGGCCAGTCCCGCCTTTTCGATCTGCTGCAGAAAATATCTATTGGCAACCCCGTTCCATTGAACGCCGCCGTAATAGGAAACCAGACCCTGGAATTCATATTGGTTCCAGCGGTCGTAAGGGTGGTCGTGGCACTGGGCGCATTGCAGCTGCATGCCGAGGAAGACCTGCATGGTATTGGCCATATGATCCGGCGCCATTCTTTCATCGCTGGCCGTCCATCCGGTTGCGCCGTTCTGGTGCGGCATTCCGGTCGCGGTGACGAGCTCGTAGGCAAACTGGTCATAGGGCATGTTGTCGCGCAACGCCTGCTTGATCCATTCGGCATAGTAGACAGAGGGTACAAAGCGTACGGATTGAACCTTCAGCAGGTCTGCCCAGAAATGGAACCAGTGGTTCACATACCCTTCCGAATCAATCAGGTGATCTATCAGTTTGTTTCGTTTGTCGGGATCATTGGATGTCAGGAAATCGAGCGACTCTTCCAGCGTTGGGGTGCGGCCGACAATGCCTAGATAGGCTCTGCGGACAAAGATGCGGTCATTCACCCGGGGCAGGGCGTTCACGCCATGTTCAGCGCGATAGCGCTCCACAAGCCGGTCGATGTCTGCCGCTTTGCTCTCCACGAGTTTCGGGGAAAATTTTGTTTTGACCGGATTGCGCGGGGTCAGATCGAGGCCGGGGATGCCCTTATCGGATCCATAGTTGTTCAGCGAGAGGCGGGAATTTCTATTCGGTTTGCCCGGCGGTTTAACCGCTGCATGTTTTTCTTTGCCGGTCCAGTTCCCGAATTTTGCGCCATTCTTGATCCACTGCCTGACGGTTTCAATCTGCTCTGGGGTGCAGGGGTCTCCTTTGCCGGCCGGCGGCATGATGCCCCGCTTGCCGGATGGCAGGATAATGCGCTCGAAGAGTACGCTTTCCTCGGGTTGCATTTTGACAATGATCGGGCCGTAATCATTACCCTTCATAATGGCTTCCGCCTGGTCAAGCAGGATGCCCGCCTTCGGCTCCTTGATTCTTGCGCTATGGCAGCGGAAGCATTTTTCCTCAAAAATCGGCAGGACTTCGGCCTCAAAATCCACGGTGGCGTACGCCGAAAATATGGGCGTGCCGCATAGCGAAACGGTCAATATCCCGGTTTTCAATGTATTCGATAGGTTCACTTATCTACACCTCGGCGGCAGGTTAAATCCTGTTCTAACAGATTCATAATTATAACATTATAAAAAACGGATCCTACAATAAGCACAAAAAATGATCATCATTACCATTCAATGAATGGACGCTGGTCTGCGCCCTCCTTGGACAGGTGCGGAAAGATGTGGTTTTTAGGCGATGAAAGCCGGTCAGTTCCGGCCTTCACGCGGCCGGTCGGGCTGGTTGAAGGAGACCTTGGCGATGTGGGGCAGTTCGCGGTAGAGATTGTCGTAGTCGAGGCCGTAGCCGACGACAAAATGGTTTTCGATTTCGAAACCCGCGTAGTCGGCTTCGAATTCGACGGCGCGCTGGGCTTTTTTCTCAAGCAGGACGCAGGAATGAACCGTTTTCGCCCCGCGTTCGAGCAGGAGCCGTTTGGTCAGCGAAAGCGTACGGCCGGTGTCAAGGATGTCATCCACGACCAGCACATCGGCATCGGTAATGGTTTCGCTCATATCGTGGATGATCTCGACGGTGCCGGAAGAGGTGGTGCCCGAGCCATAGCTCGACAAGGTCAGAAAGTCGATGCGCGGATGCAGGTTGTGCCGGTGGAAGCTGCGCATTAAATCGGCGAGAAACATGAAGCTTCCCTTGAGAATGCCGATTACGACCAGATCGTGCGGCTCGCTGGCGGCGATCTCATCCACGAGGGCATCGACGCGTGCGGCGATTTCGTCTTTATCGATCAGGATTTCTTTTACATCGTGCGCTCGCATGGGGTAGCCTCTTCGTTTTCAACAACGTAGAGCATTTGGGTGTTTTACAAAACGATTTAGGGAAGAATTATTTTGAGTACTACGTACTGCGTATAACGTATTGCATCACCTTTGGCGGGGCGGACGGTACACAATACGTTATACGCAATACGAAGGGTTATTATGAAGGTACGTACACGTTTTGCACCGAGCCCGACGGGCCATGTCCACATCGGCAACATGCGCGCAGCGATCTACAACTGGCTGTTTGCGCGGCACCACGGCGGCGAGTTTCTGCTGCGGGTGGAGGATACCGACCGCGAGCGATCGACGCCGGAAGCGATCCAGACCCTGCTGGAAGCCATGGACTGGCTGAAGCTGGATGTGGATGGTGAGCCGCTGTATCAAAGCACCCGCATGCAGGCCCATCTCGAGGCTGCTGAGCAGCTGCTTTCCAAGGGCATGGCCTACAAGGAAGACAAGGGCGGCACCGGGCAGGGCGAGTGTGTGATCTTCAGGATGCCGGGCAAGGATGTCTCTTTCGAGGACGGCATCAAGGGCACGCTTTCGAAAGCGGCGGAAAACATGCAGGATTTCGTGATCGTCCGCTCCAACGGCACGCCGGTGTTCCATCTGGCCAATGTGCTCGACGATATCGAGCAGGGCGTCACGCATGTGATCCGCGGCGACGATCACATTGAAAACACCTACCGGCACATTGCGCTCTACCAGGCACTCGGTGCGGATGTGCCGAACTTTGCGCACCTGCCCATGATTGTGAATGCGCAGGGCAAGCCCTATTCGAAGCGCGATGGTGATGCTTTTGTGGGCGACTTCCGCGAAAAAGGATTTCTGGGCGATGCGCTCTTTAATTATCTGGCGCTGCTCGGCTGGTCGCCCGGCGACGACCGTGAAGTGATGACGCGCGAAGAGATGGTCGAGGCGTTCACCCTCGAGCGCTGCCAGTCGTCCGCCGCACAGGTCGATCTGAAAAAGCTGACCTGGATGAACGGGGAATACATGCTGAAGCTTCCCGACGAAGAGTTCGAAGCCGCCGCATTCGCCGAGCTGGACAAGGCCGGCATCGATGCCGAACCGGAATATGCCGAGAAGGTACTCCGACTGATCCGGGAGCGGGTCAAAACCGTTGCCGATATTGTTCCCATGGTGGGGTACTTCTTCTCGGATGAAATTGTGTATGACGAAAAGGCCGTGAACAAGAAGCTTAAAAAGGATGGGGTGGCCGACACCCTGCAAAAGGTGAAGTCGATCCTTGAGGCATTGGATGTGTTCACCGAGGCGAGCACCGATCAGGCCCTGCACGATTTTGTCGAAACTTCGGGGCTCGGGTTCGGTGCGGTGATGGCCCCGGTGCGCATCGCCGTCTCGGGTGTGCAGTCCGGGCCCGACCTGTTTCCGGTTTTAGCCGTGCTGGGGCGGGATCGTGTACTGAAAAGAATTGATCGCACAATCGAGCGGTTTTTTGCATAGTCTTCCACACGTAGGGGAAGCCCTTTCGGCAATCGCATAATGCATAGTCTATATACAATCGGGTCTGCCATGCCTCCTTCCGTTGATTTCAATGCGGGGCGCCTGCTCCTTGTTGCCACGCAGGTGTTTGCGCTGGGGGTGCTGGTGTGGGCCTTTGTCTGGAACCGGCGGCTGAAAGGCAATCTGGAGAAGCTAGGCGTTGAGCTGGATCACGAGGTCGAGCGCCGGATGCGCGCGGAGTACGAACGCGACAAAGAGCTGCGTGAACGCGATGCCAATATCGCCATGCTCGTCAGCATGAACGAGGATACGGAAGAGGCGCGCGAAAAACTCGAGGAGGCCAACCGGCAACTCCAGAAAACGATTGAGCACGCCAATCAGCTGGTGGTGGATGCAAAGGCCGCCAACATCTCCAAGAGCGAGTTCCTCGCGAACATGAGTCACGAGATCCGAACCCCGATGAACGGCATCATTGGCATGACCAGTCTCCTGCTCGACTCGGGGCTGACCGACGAACAGCGCGATTTGGCCGGGACGGTTCAGCGAAGTGGAAAATCGCTGCTGTCCATCGTGAACGACATACTGGATTTTTCGAAGATTGAAGCGGGCTATATGGAAATCGAGATGCTCGATTTCGGGCTGGAAAACCTGCTCGACGATCTGCGCGCCATTTTTGCGCTTCAGGCGGAACGCAAAGGCATCGCGCTGCAGGTGAGTGTCGAGCCCGACGTGCCGGAACGGCTCTTCGGTGACGTAAGCCGCCTTCGGCAGGTCCTCACCAATCTGATCGGGAATGCCATCAAGTTTACCGAAGCGGGGACGGTGTCTGTTGAAGTGTCTTTAGCGGCTCCCAAGCGGGCCCGTTTCCAGGTGCGGGACACGGGCATTGGAATCAAACCGGAACAGCTGGCCCACATCTTTGAGGCGTTCCAGCAGCTGGATGCCTCGACATCGCGTAAGTATGGCGGAACGGGGCTTGGTCTGGCCATCTGCAGGCAGTTGATTGAGTTGATGGGCGGTGAGATCGGCGCGAACAGTGTCATCGCGCAAGGATCCTCCTTCTGGTTTGAAATCCCTGTGGACCTGCGCTGGGCACAGACCGATCAGGCTACCGACGATGACTGGACCATTGACCGTATCGGGGACGACGACCCGTTGAAGAACACCGTGGATGTCCTGTCCTCTTCGCGGCAAAAAATCGAATCGCTGCAAAAGAGCGTCCGCGTGCTGGTGGTCGAAGATAATCTGGTTAATCAGACGGTTGCCGTCCGCACCTTGCTCCGAATCGGCTGTACGGCCGATGCGGCAACGGATGGTTCCGAAGCCATGGATAAGCTGGAGACCAACGAGTACGATCTGGTGCTGATGGATGTGCAGATGCCTGTCATGGACGGCATCGAAACCACGCGCATCATCCGGCAGCGGGAAATCGGGCAGAACCAGCCGCGCATGCCGATTATCGCCATGACCGCCCACGCGTTCAGCGAGGATCGCGAACGGTGCATCGAAGGCGGCATGGACGACTACATCACCAAGCCGATTAATGTCGCCGAGCTCTCATCCACCATTTACCAGTGGCTGGAAAAGGTGAACTAAGGGCGGTTACGGATCCGCTCGGCCGGAACGGAAAAACGCATCAGCATGAAATCCCGGAACTCCTGTGGATAGTCCTGAAGATCCAGCGCCTTCTTCATGCAGAGCAGCCACGCATCGCGATCGGCCGACGTGATCGGAATATGGGCATGCGCCGGACCGAGCTGAAGCGGTCCGTACTTTTCCTCATACCGCTCCGGACCGTTCATGTAGCCGCACAGGAAGAGGGACAGCTTTTCGCGCGATTCCGTTAAATCGCGGGAGTGCAGTTTCAGGATATGGTCGGCTTCAGGAAGCGATTCCATCATATCATAAAAATCGTTGGCCAGTTTTCTGCATCCCGCTTCACCGCCGGCGAGCTGGAACTGATGATCGCCTTCGCGGTAATACGCATGCAGTTTATCTAAATCTTCGGACATATAAACCTCACTAAAACGGTACTATATAACGGCACAGAGCGGGGATTTCCAGTTCTTGCAGTGAATTATTTTAAAACCTGCAGGGCGAGGTCGACGATGCCGAAGGGGGCGCTGACCTGAAAACCGGCGACGCGGTCGGCGATGCGGTCGCAGATTTCACGCGCAATCTCGATGCCCAGTTCGCGGCTTTCCTCTTTCGTCTTGGCTTTGCTCATTCGTTCGAGAACAGCATCGGGAACTTACACACCGGGCACTTCGTTCGCAAGGAATTCCGCATTGCGCAACGACACCAGCGGCCAGACGCCGGCGACGACCGGGATCGTGCCACCCCTGGCTTCGGCGGCATCGAGGAAGCGCAAGAGCGCATCGGGGTCGAAGACCGGTTGGGTGATGGCATACTCCGCGCCCGCATGTATCTTGTTCATGTAATGCTGCAGCTCGCGTTCGGGTTCGACGGCGCAGGGATTGGCTCCCACGCCGATCAGCAGACCGGTCGGCGGATTGATCGGGTTGCCGCCCACATCGACCCCATGGTTGAGGTTGGTGACGACCTGTGTGAGGCCGACCGCATCCACATCGAAGACAGGGGTGGAATCGGGATAGTCGCCCAGCTTAGGCGGATCGCCGGTAATGATGAGATAATTGCGCAGCCCGCCGGCATAACCTCCGAGCAGGTCCGACTGCATTCCGATCAGGTTGCGATCTCGGCAGCAATAGTGCAGGACGGTCTCGATGCCGACCTCGCGTTCAATAGCCAAGGCGGAAACCATCGGAGAAATGCGCGCGCTTGCGCGGGGGCCGTCGGGAATATTGATCGCATCGATCCCCGCATCCTTACAGGTTTGGCATTTATCGAGCATGGGCTGGAGATCGATGGAGCGGGGCGGGGTGATTTCGACGCTGGTCACCTTTTCGCCGCGCGCAAGTTTTGCTCCGAAAGCGCACTTTTCAGCCATGGGAACCACATCGACTTCAGAGACATGATGCTCGGCATGACTGTCGATCACGATGTGCTGTTTTACGCCGGTCATGGTCTTGACACTTTTGGCGGTCATGGCGATATGTTCCGGCGTGGTGCCGCAGCATCCGCCGACGCCGCGCACGCCGATCTGTATCAGGCTCTTGGCGTATTCGGTGAAATATTCCGGAGTGGACATGTAGATCATGCGGCCATCCACTTCCTGGGGCAGCCCGGCGTTGGCCATCACCGTGAACGGTTTGCCGGTATGCGGCAGCGCGCGCTCAGCAATACTGAACGCGGCGGCCGGACCCATGCCGCAGTTGATGCCCATGCCGTCGATGTTTTCGTCGGCATCGAACGCGCGCACCATCTGCTCGATTTTTTCGCCACGGCGGGTTTCGCCGTCCTTGCCGACCGTCACGGAAACAAAGATCGGGAGGCCAAACTCGCGGGCGATCGCCGCCGCCAGCTGAGCCTCCTGCGTATGCGTGAAGGTTTCGAGTAGGAACAGATCGATCCCTTCGTCGGCCATTATCGCCATTTGCTCGCGGAAGGTGTTTTCCATGTCGGTGGCCAGATGATCGACATACAGCTGGTCGGATTTCAGGCAGGGGCCGACGGAGCCGGCCACCAGGACATCCTCGCCGGCCGCTTCGCGCGCCAGCTTGACCGATGCGCGGTTGATGGCCTCGAGCTGATCGACCAGTCCGTGGGCTTCGAGCTTGATGCGGTTGGCGCCATAGGAATTGGTTTCGATGACATCCGCACCGGCGTCGACATAGCTTTTATGGATGCCGGCGATCAATCCGGGATTGGTGATGCACAGGTGTTCATAGCAGGTGTTGATGAAGACCCCTTTGGAGTAGATCATCGTGCCCATCGCCCCGTCGAAGATGAGCGGGTGTTCTGAGATACGCTCTAGTATTGATTTCATGGTGTCGTCTCTTTTATCAAAACATTCTATTTCGTACTGCGTATTACGTATTTATCTTTCCCGCAATACGCAATACGCAATACGCAATACGTACTACGCATCGTATCCTAAGTTGGGCGATAGCCACTTTTCCACCTTTTCCAGCGGCCAGTCTTTGCGCCGGGCATAGTCTGCCGCTTGGTCTCTGTTGATTCGTCCGAGCGGAAAATAGCGTGAATCCGGATGCGAGAAGTAGAGTCCCGACACCGAGCTCGGCGGCGTCATGGCCATGCTTTCGGTGAGTTCGATCCCCGTGCGGTCCGTGGCATCGAGCAGTTCAAAGAGGGTGGTCTTCTCGGTGTGGTCGGGGCAGGCGGGATAGCCGGCCGCCGGACGGATGCCGCGATATTTTTCCTTGATGATTTCCGGCATGGAGAGGTTTTCGGTTTTGCCGAAGCCCCACGAATCGCGCGCCTGCTTGTGCGTGTATTCCGCGAAGGCCTCGGCCAGCCGGTCACCGAGGGCCTGCACGAGAATCGCGTTATAGTCGTCGTGGTCGGCCTTGTATTCGTCGGCCATTTCAACCACCACCGGACCGGCAGTAACAGCAAAGGCGCCGATAAAGTCGGCCTGCCCGGAATCCTTCGGGGCAACAAAGTCGGCCAGACTGCGATTGGGTGTGCCGTCCTTTTTCACCATCTGCTGCCGCAGGAAGTGAAGGGACTTGAAAACGCTGGAGCGTGTTTCATCGGTATAGACCTCAATGCTGTCGCCGACCCGGTTGGCCGGAAAGAATCCGCACACCCCGCGCGGCTGAATGCGCTTGTCTGTAACAAGCTGCGCGAGCAGGGTCTGCGCATCGTCAAACAATTCGCGGGCGCGTTTGCCCAGCTCGCCTTCGTTTTCGAGAATGGCGGGATATTTGCCCTGCAGTTCCCAGGTCCAGAAGAACGGCGTCCAGTCAATGAATGGAACCAGCTCCTCGACGCTGACGGAAAGTTCGCGCAAGCCGATGAATTCCGGCTTCGGCGGGGTATAGCTTTCCCAGTCGAGTGACAGTTCATTCGCACGCGCCTTTTCCAGCGGCAGGAACTCCTTGGTTTGCTGGGTGGCGTGGTGCTCTTTTCGAATGGCTTCGTATTCAATTTTTACGGCGCGGGTATACTCCTCGCCGCGGCTGAGGATCGATTGCACCGTCGTTACGGCGGTCGAGGCATCGAGCGAGTGCATGGCCAGCCCGTCGTATTCCGGGGAAATTTTTACCGCCGTATGTTTTTTGCTGGTGGTGGCCCCTCCGACAAGCAGGGGCGTATGCATGCCTTCGCGCTGCATCTCCCGGGCCACATGCACCATTTCGTCGAGCGATGGGGTAATGAGACCGGACAGGCCGATGATGTCCGCACCCCATTCCCGCGCTTCTTTCAGGATGGTGTCCCACGGAACCATCACGCCGATATCCTTAACGTCATAGTTGTTGCAGGCGAGCACCACCCCGACAATATTCTTGCCAATATCATGGACGTCACCCTTCACGGTGGCCATCAACACTTTGCCGGCGCTCGAACTTTCCGCGCCCTCTTTTTCCGCTTCGAGATAGGGCAGCAGATAGGCGACCGCCTTCTTCATGACGCGCGCGCTTTTGACGACCTGCGGCAGAAACATTTTTCCGGAGCCGAACAGTTCGCCGACGATGCCCATGCCGGCCATCAGCGGACCTTCGATGACCAAGAGCGGTCGCTGATATTTCTGACGGGCTTCTTCAACATCTTCGTCAATATGCTCGGTAATCCCCTTGACCAGCGCATGCGACAGCCGTTCCTCCACCGAGCCTTCGCGCCAGGCCTGGGTTTCGGTTTCGCGTTTGGCGCCGCCGCCCTCGGACTTGATGCGCTCGGCAAAATCGATGAGCGCTTCCGTGGCCTCTTCCGTGCGGTTGAGCACCACGTCTTCGACCGCCTTCATCAGGTCGACCGGCACCTCGTCGTAGACTTCCAGCATGCCGGGATTCACGATCCCCATGTTCAGCCCCGCCGCCATGCCGTGATAGAGGAAGGCCGCGTGAATGGCTTCGCGAACGCGATTGTTGCCGCGGAACGAAAACGAGACATTGCTGATGCCGCCGCTGACCGATACGCCCGGCAGCGTTTCGCGAATCACTTTCGTGGCTTCGAAAAAGGAGGTGGCATTGATGCGGTGCTCTTCCATGCCGGTGCCGATCGGAAAAACATTCGGGTCGAAGATGATGTCGGTCGGGTCGATGCCCAGTTCATCCACGAGAATGCGGTAGGCCCGCGTGCAGATTTCGATGCGCCGCTCGGTGGTGTCGGCCTGGCCCTTTTCGTCGAAGGCCATCACGACCATGCCCGCGCCGTAGCGCTGGATCTTGCGCGCGTGTTCGCGGAAGGCATCTTCGCCTTCCTTCATGCTGATGGAATTGACGATGCCTTTTCCCTGAACGCATTTCAGCCCGGCCTCGATGACCTCCCACTTAGACGAGTCGATCATGATCGGAACGCGCGAAATGTCGGGCTCGGCGGCAACCAGATTCAGGAACCGCACCATCATCGCCTGCGAATCGATCAGGCCTTCATCCATGTTGATGTCGATGATGTTGGCGCCGTTTTCCACCTGGTGAAGGGCAATTTGCAGGGCCGCTTCGAGATCGCCCTCCCGGATCAGCCGGGCAAACTTAGGGGAGCCGGTGATGTTCGAGCGCTCGCCCACCATGACCAGATTCATTTCCGGCGTGATGCGCAGGGGTTCGAGACCGCTGAAGTGCGGGACGGTGTCCGGCCGTGGCGGTACGCGCGGCGGGTGCTTCTTGACCGCTTCGGCCATGGCGCGGATGTGGTCGGGCGTTGTGCCGCAGCAGCCGCCCCAAATGTTGGCCAGGCCGTGCGCGGCAAAGTCATCGTAGATTTTGGCCATGTCTTCGGGGGTGTCGTCGTACCCGCCGAAGGCGTTGGGCAGACCGGCATTGGCGTACATGCTGATATAGCAGGGGGCCACTTCGCCCAGCTCTTCAATATAAGGACGCATATCCTCGGCCCCGAGCGCACAGTTGATGCCGACGGAGATGGGCTTTGCATGCTCGATGCTGTACCAGAATGCGGTGGGGGTCTGGCCGGAGAGTGTGCGGCCGGACTTGTCGGTAATCGTGACCGAGACCATCACCGGCAGACGACGGCCGGTCTTCTGGAACACCTCTTCAACGGCAAACAGAGCCGCTTTGGCGTTCAGCGTGTCGAAGATGGTTTCAACCAGCAGGACATCAACGCCGCCTTCGAGCAGTGCCTCGGTCTGCTCCGCATAGGCCTCAACCAGATCATCGAACGTGACCGCGCGGAAGCCCGGATCGTTTACATCCGGAGAAATGGAGGCCGTGCGGTTGGTGGGGCCGATGGAGCCCGCGACAAACAGCGTGCGCGAGGGATCGTTGGCCATCACGCGTTCGACCGCGCGGCGCGCAATCTTGGCCGCCTCGATATTCAATTCGCGGACGAGGGCCTCGAGACCATAGTCGGCCTGGGAGATGGTGGTGGAGCTGAAGGTGTTGGTCTCGATGATATCGGCCCCCGCCTCCAGGAAAGCTGCGTGGATATCTTCAATTATATCCGGTCTGGTGATGACCAGCAGGTCGTTGTTGCCCTTCAGGTCGGACGGGTGATCGGCAAAGCGCGTGCCGCGAAAGTCCGGTTCTTCGAGCGTATGCTTTTGAATCATGGTGCCCATGGCGCCATCCAGCATCAGCAACTGCTTTTTCAGCAATTCTTCAAAATATCTACCGCGTTCTTCTGTATATTCCATCGGATGATTTTCCTGTTCATTCAGCGCATGCATATGTGAGCAGACTGTATATATCCGTTTATCCGGATATTGCAATATAAAATGCGCTACTTAATGAATCAGAGGTTTTTAAGCCTTTACCGTTCAAGTTGGAAGCCAAATCCGGGGATCGGATGACGCAAAAAGAAAGCGACGCAAGGATAAAGGGGTATTCCCTGCGCCGCCCATTAGGAAGAAGAAACTGTGAAGCTTCTTTTACACGGAACGAAACCTTTAACGGATATAGGACAAAAAAAGTTAGAAAAAAGAAATCATTTGATATCGGACCCTCTTCGGAGGCTTTGTTTGCCATATAGATCCTTTATCCGGTCGACGGCATGACTGAGGCGGTTGCGCTTTATATGCTCTGAGGCGGAGTCCTCTTCAAAGAGGTTGAGCTGCATGGTCGGGGGCGAATCGGTTTCAGTCAGGCCGCTGACCCCAAACCCGATCAGGCGCACCGGGCGGTTCCGAAGGTTTTCCTTCAGCAGCGCCATGCCGACTTCGCGAAGGGTGATGTCATCGTCGCAAGGGGTGGTGAAGCGCATCTGACGGGTGATGGTGGAAAAATCGCACCACCTAAGTTTGAGATAGGCGGTCGAGGCATACAACCCGGCTTTTCGGAGTCTGCTCCCCACCTTGTCGATCAGTTGCTTGTAGGTGGATTCGATGGTTTCCAAATCTGTGACATCCTGAGAGAAGGTGGTTTCGTTCGAAATACTTTTGTCGTCGGCCTCGGGTCCGATGCGGCGTTCATCGATTCCGCGCGCCAACCGGCTGAAGGTCCGGGCGGCATGACTTCCGACCGCCTTCTCCAGCAACTGGAAATCGCACTGCTGAAGTTTTCCAATGGTGGAGAGTCCGAGGGAGAACAGTTTTTTCTGTGTCACTTTGCCGACCCCCCACATTTTTCCGACGGGCAAGGGAGCGAGGAAATCCTCGATGGCCTGTTGCTCGAAGGGGGCGAGAGTCAGGCCATCCGGCTTGTCCATGTCCGACGCGATCTTGGCGAGGAACATGTTGGGTGCCACACCCACCGAGGCGGTGAGCCCGGTCTGCTCAAGAATGTCGTGGCGGATCTTTACCGCAATCGTCTTTCCGCTTCCGAAAAGGCGTTGAGCGCCGGTGACATCGAGAAAGGCTTCATCGATGGAAAGCGGCTGCACCAGAGGGGTGTAGGACTCAAAGATGCGCATGATCTGGCGCGACACCTCTTTGTAGCGTCCCATGTGGTGCGAAACGAATATGGCATGCGGACATTTTTTCAGCGCGGTGCGCGAAGGCATGGCGGAATGAATGCCGTATGCCCGCGCTTCGTAGGAGGCCGCGGCCACCACGCCGCGCCGGTCGGGCGGTGCACCCACTACAACCGGCTTGCCCCGCAGTTCCGGGTGATCGTGCTGTTCGACGGAGGCGAAGAACGCGTCCATGTCGACATGCAGGAAAGTTGTGCGGGGTTGTTCCATGCGTCCTTGCGGTTTAAATTTGGGTGCTCTTTAATGCTTTGCTTCAAAAAAAATTCAATTAAGCTAAGTGGCAACTATCGTATAAAATATATCGTTGTTGTCATGGAAGAGAAATCACACGAACAGGAAGAGCGCAAGGATGCCCGCGATGTAATCCTTGACCTTAACTTTGTGCCCCAATGGGCGCGAAAGCCGCCGGGTGAAAACCATTACAGCAAGAGCAGTTATTCCGATCGCGAGCGGCCTCGGCGCAAGGATGACCGGCGTCCGCCCCGGCGTGATGGCCGCAAGGACGAGCGTCCGCGCCGGCCAAGGCCGGAGCGCGATGAACGCCCTGTTCGAAAGAGTCCGCCCCGCGAAACCATCCAGGAACTTCCTGTCACCGTTTCCTTCCTGCCGGAACAAAAACGGCTGGCCTCGCTGGTGCGGCAGATCCACCACTCACGGCGCGCCTACCCCCTGATGGATCTCGCCAACCTGCTGATCCATGATGCCGAAGGCTATCTCGTGAAGATTGAGGGCAATAAGAACACACCCGATTTCGAGCTCTACCAGTGCAAGCAGTGCAGGGCGGTCGCTTCCACCGAAGAGATGATCATTCAGCACATTCAGGCGAAGCACCTGACCGACTTCTATGACAAGGAGGAGATCGAAAGCGAGCCCCCTTCCGGCAATTTCCCGGGCGTGGCCCGTTGCAGAAAATCGGGAATCCTGCTCGGACCGCCCAACCATCACAGCTATGCCGAGAAGCTGATGGAAGTGCACCAGTCGCGCTTTGCCCACCTGTCCCTGGAGGAATATAAACGCAACATCGAGATCGTGAAAGACGAGGAGCTCGTTGAGCACTGGAAGGACGAGAGCCGCAAGCATACGGTGTACCGTCTCAAGTCCGATCCTGAAGCCGAGCCGGTCGATCTGAAGAAGGCGGAAGTCGATTTTGCGAGGCAGGTGCCGGAGCTGTACGAGACGACCCATCGTGCCATCATGCCGGCCAGCGTGGCGCAAAGTTTGGATGATCGCAATATAACGCATGCGATTCGCCAGGTCTGGGGCAAAGAGAGCCGCTTTCCGATCACCATGTCGTTTGCCATGCGCGCGGCATTCCGGCATATGCACCTGCATGTCTTCAAAGCAGGCAAGATCAACTTCGTTACCCACATCAAGCCCTATCCCTTAAAGCCCGAGGACACGGTCGAGAATATCGCCGAAGTCCTTCTTTTTCTGAAGGAGCACCCGGGCTCGACCCGGCAGCATCTGCTGGAATGCCTGCATCCCTCGCTCGACCCGGCTTCCAACGAGGCCCAAGAAGCGCTGCAGCCGCTCGGCTGGCTCATTGAGCGGGGACACATTATCGAATTCTTCAACGGAACCCTTTCTGTTCCCCTTGGCCGCAGAAAACGGTAAAGGCGGCAATAAAAGCACCTCTTCAGCGTTGGTTTCATGGAGATGGACGCGCGTTGGTTACGCTTGACGAATCAAGGGTGTGTGCGCATTCTTCACACCGTTGGTTCAAGGACGATTTAATTATGGTTAGGGCACAGACAGACAGGTTTGTATTATTGGGCTTGGTGGCCGTTTTTACGGCTGTCACGTGCCGGGCCGATACGGAATACAAGCGCGAACGATATGATGTAATTGTCGAGCGCTCGCCATTTGGTATTGAAGCATTGTCGGCTCCGGAACCCGACACCTCCGTGCAGGATGCCGCCGCGGCCAAGGCGGCGGAAAAGGAGCTGCGGCTCTGTTTTCTGCTGGAGGCGGAGAACGGCGAAATCCGGGCCGGTTTCGAAAACAAAACCGCCAAAGCGGGCGATCCCAGAAGTATCATGCTCATGGTGGGCGAAAGCTTCCGCGGGATGAAGCTGCTCGAGATCGATCTGGAGAACGCGAGCGCGACACTGAATCGTAATGGCTCGCGGGTTATATTCCAGTTGTCGAAGCCTGCAACGGTTGCCGCGCCGAAGCCCGTTGCTCAGCCGCAGCGTCGCTTTGGTGGGGGTTTCCGCCGCCAGCCTCCTGAGCAGCCGCAGAAGCCGCCGGAACCGGAGCTTTCGCCCGAAGAGCAGGCGAAGAAGCGGGAGGAAGTGCGCGAAAACCTGCGTCAGTATCAGATGGAGGTTATCCGCGCCGGTATGCCGCCGCTGCCGATTCCGCTGACGCAGGAAATGGACGACCAGCTGGTGGCCGAAGGTATTCTTCCGCCAGACAGTGAGTAGTCGGTTTATTCCTCGTATTCGCTCTCTTCGGTGACGCGCAGAATCTCGTCGATGGTTGTAACTCCAGCCAGCACCTTGTCCCAGCCATCCTCACGTAGCGTGCGCATTCCGTGGTCGAGCGACGTCTTCTTGATCTCGCTGGCGGAGGCGTGGGCAATGACCAGCGGTCGGATTTCGTCGGTCACCGGCAGGATCTCAAATATGCCGGTCCGGCCCTTGTAACCGTTGCCGCGGCACTCGTCGCACCCGACGGCTTCGTATATGGGGCCCTCTTTCGCTAGTCGTTCGACCGGAAAGTTGTGTTCGCGCAGGAATTTTTCATCCACTTTCACCGGCTGGCGGCAGGCTTTGCACAGGCCGCGTACGAGGCGCTGTGCCACGATGCCCTCCACCGAAGAGGCCACCAGAAACGGTTCAATGCCCATATCAAGCAGACGGGTGATGGTGCTGGCGGAGTCGTTCGTGTGAATGGTGCTGAATACAAGGTGGCCCGTCAGCGCAGCGCGAATCGCAATTTCCGCCGTCTCTTTGTCGCGGATTTCCCCCACCATGATCACGTCCGGATCCTGACGCAGGAAGGTGCGCAGGGTATTGGCAAAAGTCAGTCCGATCTCGGGGCGCATCTGCACCTGGTTGACGCCGGTCATTTCATATTCGATCGGATCCTCGGCCGACATGATGCGCTTGTCTACCGAATTGATGGTGTGCAGCCATGCATAAAGCGAAGTTGATTTTCCCGATCCGGTCGGCCCCGTTACCAGCAGGATCCCGTGGGGGCGGGTAATCATTTTCTTCAGCAGCGAACTATCGTGGTCGTTCAGGCCGAGGTCTCTCATGGTAATCAGACCGCCGCCGCGCATCAGCAGACGCAGGCTTACGCTTTCGCCATAGACCGTCGGCATGGTGGAGACACGCACATCGATTTCGGCGCCGCGGATGCGAACGCTGATGCGGCCGTCCTGCGGCAGGCGCTTCTCGGCGATATCCATATTGGCCATCACCTTGATACGCGAGATGACCGAGGACTGAAAGCGTTTCAACTGCGGTGGCATCGGGGTTTCATGCAGGACGCCATCCACGCGGTAGCGGATACGAAGATCCATCTCCATCGGCTCGATATGAATATCGGTGGCGCGATCGTTGTAAGCCTCCCAGATAATCTGGTTCACAAATTTGACGACCGACGCTTCCTGGTCCAGATCG
>JBFHPA010000004.1:0-37814 GCA_041592955.1 Pontiella sp. | reverse complement strand
GCCTCGAAAACGCCCGTTGTGAAAATGGAGGTCTGTTCGTTGAGGCGCTCAAGGACCGCGATGTGGGAGGCTGGACTTCGGCGCGGCTCACAACGCGCGGGCGCATGAGCCTGCTCTACGGCAAGATTGAATTCAGCGCCATGACCACGGCCGGCGATGGCAACTGGCCGGCCGTTTGGCTGCTGGGCGATTCCTACCGCGACGAAGTCTCTTGGCCCTACTGCGGAGAGGTCGATATTTTGGAGCACGTCGGGCGGGAAGTCGACGATGAGACCGGTGACGGCTTGTGCCATTTTTCCTGCCACACACGCGCATACTACTTTAAACAGCATAATGAGATCAAAGCCACGAAGCAGGTTAAGCAACTGGGCAATACGTTTCATACCTATGCGCTGGAGTGGACGCCCGAAGCCCTGAAAATGTATTTCGATGGTGAGCATGTCTATACCTACGACAAGAGCGCCAACGACCTGGAGTTTCCTTACAACCAACCGCAGAACCTGATCATCAACATGTCGATGGGCGGGGGTATGGGCTGGGGTATCGATCCTTCGCTGACCGCAGAGCGCATAGAAGTCGAATATATGCGTGTCTATGGCCGCCAATAGGAATTCATTATGAAGCAAACGAGAGTGTTTTTAGGCGGCTGTGAACTGCAGTCGTCCGCCGCGGAAGTGGAGGGCGACTACGTTGAGCTTGACGGGGAACTCTTCTACCGAATTCAAAACCACAATCGGATGGCCCCGTTTTTTATGAGCGTGGTCAGCGATTCCAACCACTGGATGTTTATCTCCAGCAACGGCGCACTCACCTGCGGGCGGCGAAATCCCGCAGGTGCACTATTCCCTTACTACACTGATGACAAGATTCAAGACGCGCAGGACCAGACCGGTCCTAAGACGATCCTACTCGTTGAAGGCGAGCAAGGCAGTCATCTGTGGGAACCGTTCTCGAGCCGCTATGCCGGCGTCTATAAAACCGAGCGCAACCTCTACAAAAACATTCCCGGCAACAAGCTGGTGTTCGAGGAGATCAATTACACATTGAAGCTTTCGTTTAGCTATGCGTGGATGTCGAGCGAACGCTATGGTTTTGTGCGGAGGGCAATGCTGTCCAACCTTGGTAAAAAGTCGGTTCATTGTCGCTTTGTCGATGGTCTGCAAAACCTGCTGCCCGCCAACGTCGATCGCGATTTGCAGACCGGCTTCAGCACACTGGTCGATGCCTACAAGAAAAGCGAATTGCTGCCCGACAGCGGTATCGGTATTTATGCCCTCAGCTCGGTGCCGGTCGACCGCGCCGAACCCAGCGAATCGCTAACCGCCAACACCGTTTGGTCCGTGGGGCTGGACAAGCCGATCTATTTGCTGAGCGGACATCAGCTGGATGCGTTCCGACGAGGGGAATCCGTCAGGCAGGAAGCGGATGCGCGCGGCGTGCGCGGGGCCTACTTTGTGCAATCGGAAGTCGGGCTTTCCGCCGGTGAAACAAAGCAATGGTTTCAGGTGGCCGAGGTCGACCAGGATGTCTTCGCAATTGCCGAACTGGAAAGAAGACGCGCAACTCAAGCCGAACTGCTGGCGGATGTGGAGCAGGGTACCGAAAACCTCAGGGCAATTGTGGCCGAGGCCGATGGTGTCCAGACAGGCGGCGACCCCCTACAGACGGCTCGGCATTTTGCCAATACGCTGTTCAATGTCATGCGCGGCGGTATCTTCGACAACGGCTACCGGGTCACAAAGGCCGACCTGCTCGAAGTTATCGCTTCGGCCAACCGGCCTGCTGCAGAACGGCTTTCGCTCGATGGCTTGCCGGATTGTTTCCAATACGCGGAAGGAAGGTTTTTTTTCCAAGACTTGGAGGACCCCGAGCTGGAGCGGCTCTATCTGGAATATCTGCCGCTGACCTTCAGCCGCCGCCACGGCGATCCAAGTCGCCCTTGGAACCAGTTCTCGATCGAAACGCGTAATGCGGATGGATCAAAAAAAATGTCCTACGAAGGCAACTGGCGCGATATTTTCCAGAATTGGGAAGCACTGGGGATGTCCTATCCCGGATTTTTTGAAAGCATGGTCTGCAAGTTTGTCAACGCTTCGACGGCTGATGGTTACAACCCGTACCGTGTTACGCGCAACGGCATCGACTGGGAACTTCACGATCCTTCAGACCCATGGTCGAACATTGGTTACTGGGGCGACCACCAGATCATCTATCTGCTCAAGTTGCTGGAACATTCCGAGACGTTTCATCCCGGAAAATTACAGGAGCTTCTGTCAAAGGAAATCTTTGTCTATGCCAACGTACCCTACCGGATTACATCCTATGAGGCGTTGCTGGACAATCCGCACGAAAGTATCGAATTCAGCGACGATGCCCACGCCGCGACCATGAAACTGAGTGAAACCATCGGTTCTGATGGGAAGCTGTTGCATCTGCGCGACGAAAGGATCTATCGCGTCAATCTGACCGAAAAACTGCTCGTGCCACTACTTGCCAAGCTGGCTAACTTTATTCCCGAGGCGGGCATCTGGATGAATACCCAACGTCCGGAATGGAACGACGCCAATAACGCGCTGGTGGGTTATGGCGTCTCGATGGTGACGCTCTACCACATTCGCCGCTATCTCGGTTTTTGCATTAAGCTTTTCAGTGGTTGTGGACAGGATGCTTTTGCCCTGTCTTGCGAAGTGGAATACCAGTTCCACGAAATGTTCGATGCGTTGCGGAGCCACCTTGATGAATTGCAGAACGGCTTTGATAATCGGCAACGTAGGGCGTTGCTCGATGCGCTGGGCACGGCAGGAAGTCATTACCGGGAAACGCTCTATGCAAACGGTTTCTCGGGCGATAAATCCAGTCTCACCGTCTCAGACCTCGTGGCGTTCCTTGAACTGGCACTGCTCTACATGGACCAGACTATCGATGCCAACCGGCGCGAAGACGGGCTCTACCATGCCTACAACCTAATGCGGGTCGATGCCGATGGAGGCATTTCAATCCGCTGCCTTTATGAAATGCTGGAGGGGCAGGTCGCCGTGCTTTCGTCTGGTAAGCTTGATGCGGCCGAAAGTCTGGATGTGCTCAAGGCGCTTCGGGCCAGTTCGCTCTACCGGGCAGACCAGCACAGCTATATCCTCTATCCCGACCGCGACCTGCCGAGCTTCATGGAGAAAAACTGCATTCCGGATAACGGGGATACAGATCCGCGCGTTGCGTCCCGCGACTGCAACGGGGTACTCCATTTTAATCCGCGGTTTCGCAACGCGGCGATGTTGGCCGAGGCGCTGCGGCAGATGGACTGTCCGGTAGAGGAGCGCAAGAAATGGCTGGCCACCTATGAACAGGTTTTCGATCATCAATCTTTTACCGGTCGGTCCGGTACTTTCTTCAAATACGAGGGGTTGGGCTGCATCTACTGGCACATGGTCTCCAAGCTGCTGCTTGCAGTTCAGGATATCTGCATCAAGGCCAAGGGGACCGAATCAAAAGAAGCTTTAATGGCGCACTACTATGACATCCGAAAAGGTATCGGTGCACATAAGAGTGTGGTGGAGCAGGGTGCATTCCCGACCGATCCCTATTCGCATACGCCATCGATGATGGGTGCGCAGCAGCCCGGTCTTACCGGGCAGGTGAAGGAGGACTTTATTTCCCGCCTGCTGGAACTGGGCGTTCGCATTGAAAACGGATGCCTGAGCTTCGACCCCTTTCTTTCGACCGAAAACAACGTCACTTTTACCATCTGTGCCGTCCCCGTCGAAATCAGAGAGGGTGAAACGGACGGCATCCGCGTCGTCCGCTCCGACGGCAAAACGCTGGAGATTACCGGCCTCGCGCTGGACGCTGAAATGAGCGCCGAGATCTTCGGCCGCACCGGATCCATTGAGCGGCTCCAAGTCGAGGTGTGGACAGGTGAAGATGGATAAACAGATAACGTGACGAACCCAGCGGCACTTTTGAAATCAGAGAGAGGCCAATAGAAATGAAAAAAGGCATGATAACTATAGGTTTGGCTTTATTCGTAATAAGTTGTTCCGTCGAGGCTTCTATAATGGCCGGAAAAAAGGTCTCGGTCTACACGACCGCCAGCAATACAGAACTCAGGATGGATCTGACCGCTCTCAAGTCGTTTGAGCCCGCTGAGCAATGCCTTGAGTCGGAAGTTGGGATTTTCGTGAACCCGAACAAAACATTCGAGACTTTTTTGGGAATCGGGGCGGCTCTTACCGATGCATCGGCCGAAGTCTTTGCCAAGTTGCCGGAGCATAAACAAAGTGAATTTCTCAAAGCCCATTTCGATGCAGAGGAAGGGATCGGCTATACATTGGCGAGGGTGCCGATTCACAGTTGCGACTTTAGCAGCGGCAGCTTCACGTATGTTTCGGACGAAGACAGAGAACTGAAAACATTCAGCATCGACCATGACCGGCAATACCGTATCCCTCTGATCAAAAAGGCGATTCAGGCGGCGGGCGGGAAACTGCCCTTATACGCAAGCCCCTGGAGTCCGCCGGCATTCATGAAAAACAACAAGGACATGCTTCGCGGCGGAAAACTGCTGCCTGAATATTATGCGTCTTGGGCGCTGTATTATACGAAGTTTATCAAGGCCTATGAAAAGGAAGGGATGCCGATCTGGGGTATTACCGTCCAAAACGAACCCATGGCGGTTCAACGCTGGGAATCGTGTATTTACACTGCGGCTGAAGAGCGGGATTTTCTGAAAAATCATCTGGGTCCGGTAATGGAGCGCGAGGGACTTGCAGATAAGAAGATCATTGTCTGGGATCATAACAGAGACCTGATCACCGACAGGGCCAACACCATATTTGATGACCCCGAAGCATCCAGATATGCCTGGGGTATTGGTTTTCACTGGTACGAAGTATGGGCCGGCGGAGAGCACATGTATGAGAACCTGACCCGTGTGAAGGAATCGTACCCGGATAAACAACTGATATTTACCGAGGGATGTGCCGAAAGTTTCGATGCAGAAAAATATCAGTCATGGTCCAAAGGCGAGCGATACGGAAAATCCATGATCAATGATTTCAATCGGGGAACGGTTGGGTGGACCGACTGGAATATCCTGTTGGATGAGACGGGCGGACCGAATCATGTCGGTAACTTCTGTTTTGCACCGGTTCATGCGGACACCCAATCCGGTGAATTGATATATACACCGTCGTATTATTACATCGGGCACTTTTCCAAATTTATTCGGCCGAACGCAAAGCGAGTCAGTACGGCCAGCAGTCGAAGCCATTTGTTGAGTACTTCCTTTATCAATGAAGGAGGAAAGATTGCAACGGTTGTGATGAATCAGAGCGATGAGAAGATAACCTATAAGCTGTTTATCGGGCTGCAGGCCGTCAGCGAGACCATTCCTCCGCACGCCATTCAAACGCTGGTTTATTAGCCGATCGGAAACTTATATTTACGCCGCGGTTTGTAACCGGATTCGTTGTCCATGTTCCGTCGGGCGTGTTTCATCGGGCGGTTGCGCCAACATTGACAAACCCCCCATTTTTTATTAGTATTTCCGCTATGTGCAAGCTTTTGCAAACGATCTCATTGGTGCCGTTCGTGAATCGCCTGAAAAGGAATTTCCTGTTCGGGGTCTGTATCTGGGTGGGCTTGGGGCTTGGGGTCACCTCTTCGTATGGACACGAATTCGATGTCCTCGTATTTTCGAAGACGGCGGGCTTTCGGCACGATTCGATTCCTGCCGGTATCGCAATGGTCCAGAGCCTCGGAGCTGCCAACGACTTTGCGGTCGTTGCCACCGAGGATGCCTCTGCCTTCACCTTCTCCAATCTCACGAATTATGCCGCGGTGATCTTCCTGAATACGACCGGCGACCTGCTCAATGGCACGCAGCAGTCCGCATTCGAACAATACATTCAGAATGGCGGGGGCTACGTGGGGATCCATTCGGCCAGCGATACCGAATATAGCTGGCCCTGGTATGCCGGTCTGATCGGCGCGTACTTCAGCAGTCATCCGCTGGGAACGCCTAACGCGGATGTCCTCGTGCTCGACCGGGTGCACCCATCCACCTCCTTTCTCCCGGAGCGATGGAACCGCACCGACGAGTGGTACAACTTCCAGACCAATCCCCGAGGTGCCGTGCACATTCTGGGAGTCGTGGATGAAACGACCTATTCCGGCGGCACCATGGGGGCGGACCACCCGCTGATGTGGTGCCACGAATATGACGGCGGTCGCTCGTGGTACACCGCCATGGGTCACACCTCAAGCACCTACTCCGAGCCGCTGTTTCAGCAGCATGTCCTCGAGGGGATCAAGTGGGCGGCGGGCGAAACCCCTGCCGACAGCGGCGCAACCGTAAGCGCCAACTACGAAAAGGTGGTGCTGGAGACCAATGTGTCGAATCCGATGGCGCTGGATATTGCACCCGACGGCAAGATCTGTTTCATCGAACGCGGCGGCGCATTGAAAATCTATGACCCATTGATTGGAAGCACCAGCCTGGCCGGAACGTTGTCGGTCTTCACCGGAGGCGAGGACGGCCTGATCGGCATTGCCCTGGATCCGGGATTCGAGACGAACGCGTGGATCTACCTGATGTATTCTCCTTCCGGTGCCGCGCCCAAGCAGCACGTGTCGCGCTTCACCCTGTCCGGAACCACCCTCGACATGGGTTCCGAGATCGTAATGCTTGAAGTCCCAACCCAGCGTGATGAGTGCTGCCACTCGGGCGGGGCGATGCGCTTCGGGCCCAACGGCAACCTATTTATCGCCACCGGCGACAACACCAATCCGTTCGAGTCCAACGGGTATACCCCGATCGATGAACGCGCGGGGCGGGGCCCGTGGGATGCGCAGAAATCCTCCAGCAACACCGACGACCTTCGGGGCAAGATCCTGCGCATCAAGCCCGAAACCAACGGCACCTATACCATTCCCGCCGGCAACCTGTTTCCGTCCAACGGGTCCGCGGGCCGTCCGGAGGTGTATGTGATGGGGTGCCGGAACCCATTCCGTATTTCCGTGGATCCGACGACGGGGTGGCTGTATTGGGGCGAAGTCGGTCCCGATGCCGGCGGGGACTCCGCCGTCCAGGGTCCCAAGGGATATGACGAGATCAACCAGGCGCGGGCGGCCGGAAATTTCGGATGGCCCTACTTCATCGCCGACAACAAGGCGTACAACGATTACGATTTCGCCACCAGTACAGGCGGGGCGGCCTTCAATCCCGCCGCGCCCCTCAACGATTCCCCGAACAACACCGGTGAACTGGTTCTGCCGGCCGCGCAGCCGGCCTGGATCTGGTATCCCTACGGTCTGGGGACCGACTGGCCGGAAATGGGATCGGAATTTTCCCGCACCGCCATGGCCGGTCCGGTGTACCACTATGCGCCCGGCCGGAATTTCCCCGCCTACTTCGACCAAACCCTGTTCATTTATGAATGGTCCCGGAACTATATCAAGGAAGTGAAGCTGGACGCGTCCGGCAACGTCCTGGACATCATCGATGTCTTTCCCGACCTGCAGTTCAACCGTCCCATTGATCTCAGGTTCGGTCCGGACGGCGCGATATACATCATCGAATGGGGTTCGGGGTTCGGTGGCAACAATCCCGATGCGCAGATTGTGAAGGTACGGTACAACAAGGGGAACAGTCTGCCGGTGGCGGTGGCCTCCGGCACGCCGACCTCCGGGTCGGTCCCGCTGGCCGTTCAGTTCAGTTCGGCGGGGAGTTTCGATCCGGACGGCGGGCCCGTCACCTTCGAATGGGACTTCGATCTCGACAGCATCTTGGATTCCACGAACGCAAACCCGATGCACACCTACACCACCGCGGGCAACTATACCGCGCAGTTGAGAGTGACCGATGACCAGTCGGAGTCCACCACGGCCAATGTCCTGATTTCCGCCGGAAACTTCGCGCCGGTGGTGACTTTTACCGAACCGGGCCCGAACGGATTCTTCGACTGGGGCGACCAGTTGAACTATGCCCTTCAGGTCGACGATGTGGAGGACGGGTCCACGAGCAACGGCACGATTGCCTGCAGCTCGGTGACCGTCGACATGGTGCTGGGTCACGACTCGCACGGCCATACCGTGTTTCAGACAAACGGGTGCAGCGGATCGTTCTCGCCGGCGTCCGATCACGACCCTGATGCGAACGTCTTTTTTGCCTTCGAAGCCATGTATACCGATCTGGGCGCGCCCGGGGTGAGTCCGGTCCAGGGGGTGGGCACGCAGACCGTTCAACCCAAATGCAAACAGGCGCAATACTTCAGCAGTGCTTCCGGCGTAATGCTCGCCCTGACCCAGGATCCGGTCGGAGGCATCCAGGACGTCACCGGCATCGATCACAACGATCATATCATGTTCGAATCCTTCAACCTGCTCAACATTAACGAAGTACGGTTTCGGGCGTCATGCTTCGGTGTGGGCGGGCAGGTGGAAGTGCGAGCCGATTCGGTCGGCGGCCCCTTGCTGGCGACCGTCCCGATCAGTGACACCGGCGGGCTCAGCCAGTATCAGGATTTCACCGGGTCGGTCACGGATCCCGGAGGAAGCCGCGATCTCTATTTTGTGTTCACCCGGACTCCGGGCGCGACCGAGCTCTTTAACCTTAACTGGATCTGCTTCCGCGGGGCCGGCGTCACGGTGGTCCCGGGCCGGCCGACGATAACCTCTGCCGCCGCCTTCAACGCGACTCAGGTGCAGATCGATTTTGACCAGATCATGGATTTTGTCACCCTCGGCCAGACGGCCAATTACAGCATTGATCAGGGGGTCACGGTCCTGTCTGCCCAGCCGTCTGCCAATCAGAAAGCAGTCGTTCTGGGGGTCGGTGGGTTGAGCAATGCGGTGAATTACACCGTGACCATCGACAATGTCGAAGACCTGGCCGGCGACACCATTTCGCCGGGTTCAACGCAAACATTCGAACTCATGGAAGACCCGTTCGTGACTGCGATCAACGCTGGTGGACCGGCCTATACCGCAGTTGCAGGTACCGTATACAACGCGGACGAACATTTTAGCGGCGGCACGACCGCCGGAGCCGGCGGGGTGTCGGTGGGTAACACCCTCGACGATGTGCTGTATCAGACCGAACGCTACGGCAACTTTACCTACGACATCCCGGTGGACAACGGGAAGTACAAGGTTACGCTCCAGTTCTCCGAGTTCTATTGGACCAGTGATGGCAGCCGAGTATTTGACGTACTCGCAGAAGGAACGCAGATTATCACCGCTCTGGATGTGCATGCACAGGTGGGCCAGAATGCGGCCTTTGATCTTGTCTACGGCATCGACGTGGCAGACGGGAACCTGACGCTGCAGTTCATCACCTCGGTCGACAATGCCAAGCTCAGCGCGGTGCTGGTCGAGCGGTTGCCGGCACCCTCTGCCGACCTGGTCACCGCGATTAACGCGGGCGGAACGCAGTTCCTCGGCGTCGATGGTGTAACCTATTCAGCTGACCAGAATTTCAGCGGTGGCACCATTGCGGCATCAGCCGAGCCGGTCGACGCGACTCAGAACGATACGCTCTACAAGACGGAACGCTGGGGCGCCTTCACCTACGAGATCCCGGTTGCCAATGGGGCATACCTTGTGGACCTCAAGTTCTCCGAGTTTTTCTGGACCAACTCCGGAAGTCGGGTCATGAACGTGTCCGCCGAGGGACAACCCGTTATCACCGGATTGGACCTTTACACGTTGGTCGGGCTGAACGTTGCGTACGATGAGGTGCATCCCGTACTGGTGCAGGACGGCGGTTTGACCCTGCAGTTTAGCGCGTCGGCGGGAGATGCCAAACTGAGCGCCGTTGGGATCTACTCTGCTGCTCCGCCCACCGCCGCGTTCTCGGCTGTCCCCGACAGCGGGTGCGAACCGCTGACCGTTACCCTCGACGGCTCCGGATCGACCACAGCACTCGGCGACGCTTTTCTGATGTACGACTGGGATCTGGCCGGTTCTCCGACGTCAGGGGTCTCCAGCCTCCCGTACACATTTAATCAGGGCAGTAACCTCGTGAACCTGACCGTGACCGACAGCTTGGGTCAGACCGGCGTGATCAGTCATGTGATTCATGTCTTCGAGGCCGACGCCTATGTATGTTGGCGAATCGCCACCTTCGGAAACGACACGGATCCCATCGGGGAACCCGGCGAAGATCCGGACATGGATGGAATGAATAACGAGGACGAATGGATTGCGCAAACCAATCCGCAGGACAGCAATTCCGTGTTCAAGGTTGCCATTGATTACGCGGGAGTTCCATCCGCTTTTGAGCTGCAGTTTCCTGCGGCCAGTAACCGCATCTACGATATCCTCTTCAATGCAAACCTCGTCACCGGGAGCTGGGTTAATATTCAGTCGAATGTGACTCTTCCGTCTGGACTTCAGGGCGTCGTTGTGACCAATGCAGTCGACGCCGCAGGATTCTACCGTGTGCAAGGAACCCGGCCCTAACCCATTTTTCCTCAGCGGCTATTTCGTGCGCAGTCATTTCTTAAGCCAATTCTAGAAGCAATTACCGAAGGCCTCGAAGTGGTGTCCAAAACGGAAATACTAGCTGGTTGGCTAGCTATACAGGTTTCACGATGCAGTATACCCTGTTTACTCCGTTTAGATTATGTTCATAACGAACGGGCACACGCAGGATAATTTCAAGCAACGTGTCAGATAGAGCAAGGGCGATCAGATACCCCATCGCGGGGCGCGTACCCAATCGTTTTCCAGGCAATTGCCTGTCACTTTGATGGTGTGATTTATAAAAGAAAAAAAGTTCACAGAGTTAATTTTGGAGAAGAGGTAATGTTCAGGAACTTGGTGAAAACGAGTGTCACGGTATTATGTTTACTGGGTTTATCGAGCAGCGTGTTTGCTGTTCGGGGCAGGCCTCATATCGATACCAGCTTGGGTTATAATATACTGCTGTCCGACCAGAATACCCTTCTTCGTGGTGTGAGCCTTTCCTGGGATGGCGGCGACCCGTATGGAAGCCTGGCTAAGGTCATGCCAACACAGGCTCAACTGGATGCTCTTGCCAATGATTACGGACTCAACAGCCTCCATTTATATCTGGAAGGGGATTCTTCGGGCAATACAGACCCTATCGGTTATAATGCCGCGGACTGTGATATTCTAGTGCAAAGATGTGCCGACGCCGGGCTTTATCTGATCATCACGATCGGATGCAATGGTGAGAACGGCACGATGAATCTGGCGTGGTCACAGGATTTCTGGAACTTCTACGGCCCGCGTTATAAAGACGAAACGCATGTCATCTACGAAGCGCACAACGAACCGGTGCCATGGACGCTTTACTCGTGGACTACAGATGATTGGATCGACCAGATTGCGTTATACAATACAATCCGAACGGCTGCTCCCGACACGTTTATTCTACTCGGTTCATTTATGGGGTTTGTCGGCAATGCCAGCGGGCCAGCCAACTTCCTGGCCAATAACGGCGTTAGCTGGAGCAATGCAGGCTTTGCTCATCACGGCTATGAAAGTCTAGTCGGCATAGAAGAAGCGATCTCCTACATGGAAGCTTCTACCAACTACCCGGCTCTGTTGTGCACGGAATTCTGGCCGGGCGATACCCTTAATGTTGAAAATGGCGCACGCTATAACAGTATGTACGAAAGCCATTTCAATGGCTGGATGCAGTTTATGTGGCTGGGCGCAAATGATTTTGATTTATATGGGGCCGCCGACGGATTTAAAGCCAAGATCATAAGAGCTGGAACCATTTGGACTCCGGATGTTGCAACGTGTAACTGGCCTGCAAAAGGCTCGCCAAACATTCCGGCCCACGGTGCGAGCGTGGGTATCTTTGCCCGTGGAGCAGATGCTTTTGTCCGTGCCGGCGGCAACGGCGACCTGATCGCGGACCTTCCAACGTATACCGGCAACCAGAATGACCAGTTTATTGTCGAAGATGCCGGCAACAATATGATCAGCCTTAAAGCGGATAACGGTTTGTATGTCAGCACCGTTTCAGAGACTGATTCGTTGACCGCCAGCAGTGCAACGGTAGGCGTCACAGAAAAGTTCCACTGGTATGAATTGCTCAATGGCGAAGTTGCCTTGCGCTCTGTTGGCGGCGGCGGCCATCTGATCCGCTCGGCGGTAAACGGCGCGTTACTTCCCGACGCAGATGATGGTCTCGACACTGCATCAAACTATGCTTTCGTTGACGGCTCTACACCCGCAGGTCCTCCGCCACCTCCTGGTTCAACTCCGTATTACGTTACTCCGATGGCTGTGCCCGGTACCGTTGAAGCGGAGGATTACGATAACGGGGGCGAGGGTGTTGCCTATCATGACACCAATGCCAATAATGAAGGGAGCGGCTACAGACCTTTCGATGGGGTTGACATCCAGGCTTGCGACGAAGGTGGATACAATGTCGGTTGGACCCAGCCCGGTGAATGGATGAAATATACCGTGGATGTTACTTCGGCGGGAGATTACTCGATTACCTCACGTGTGGCCCGGGGAACCGGTGGAAACGGCCGTTTCCACATTGAATTCGCCGGCGTCGACGTCACCGGTCCTATCTCAGTCTCGAATACCGGCGGATGGCAGAACTGGGTCAATAAGACGTCGACTGTCAGGCTCAGCCGCGGTGAGCAGGTTATGAAAATTGTCATCGAAGCCGGTGATATAAATATTAACCGTTTTGGGTTAGCGCAACTGACGAATCTAGATCCCCCGGTAATGAGTATCCAACAGTCCGGATCCAATCTGGAGATTCTCTGGCCGGCATCCGCCAGCGCGTTCGGCCTTTACGGCACCACCAATCTTTTACCGCCCGCTGCATGGTTGCCTGTAACGAACACCCCGGTCGATCAGGGGGACAGCTGGATGGTTAGCATACCGATCCTCGGGACGAATCAGTTCTTCCGCCTTGAGGCTCCATAATCCTTATTCTTGAGACATATACATGCAAAATCCCCGGAAATAAAAAACAGTATCTTCGCAAGAAGAATTATTCTGGGGAAGTTTACGGAATTGCAACACTAACCGTTTGGCTAGCTATACGGATTTCATGATGTGGTGTACCTTGTTTGTTACTAATGCGGAAGGAACGCATTGGGGTAGGTATACTGAGGCACACAAACAAAGGAGAAATACAATGAGGAAAAAATTGGCAACGGCAGTTGCGGTCCTGGCGGTATTCGCAATGACCGGCATAGCAAATGCAAATCTCTTAACGAATGGAGATTTTGAAAATACCAATACGACCAGCTGGACACATTGGGCCTGGGGTGCTGGTTGGTCAGAGCACACGGTCAAATCGCCCGCAGTTGGCGGAAATGACACATTGCTGCTGAATGTCGGTAATGCATGGTACAACGGTGGTGGCGGCGCCTATCAGACTGTAGAAGCAACTGCAGGAACAACATATTCGTTGACCGTTGACAGCGGTGCCGAAGGATGGTGGCAGCCTACAGGCGAGATGGCGCTTATCTGGTTCGATGGCACGGGCACCAATGAAATCAGCAAAAGCTCGAGGTATACTGTTGATCCGGCGGTCTATGGCACAAACACATTTGATACGCTGATGCCTATGGAAAACTATGAATTAATCGGACTGGCTCCCGCGGGTGCTGAATTCGTAAAAGTGGAGTTTGCTTCCAGGATGCCGGATGGTGTCGGCGGAACCATCACGTTTGACAATGCTGTGTTGGAAGTTATTCCTGAACCAGCTACACTGGGTCTGCTCGGTTTGGCCGGCATGGGACTCTGGATTCGTCGGAGAATCTCACGCTAATTCAACATGGTTGAGTGTTAGATCTAAAAGCCCTCGCTTCCGCGGGGGCTTTTTTTTTGTCGGCCTCGCTCGCGCTCTTGTAGTGCGGGCCTCTCTGCTTGCAGAGGGCGCGGCCCCCTTCCGCCTCCGTCAAAGCTTCGGCGAACAAGTCGGGAGGCACGCGCTACACATTCTCGCAAACAGTAGGGCGGTGTGTCCCCCGAGTGAGGGCACGTTGCCGTATCCAACACGGCTCACGTGGCACACCGCCGCCCTGCGGGAGTTTAACTACATCCGCCCCCTGCCTGCAGGGCATCTCATTCTCTTGTAGATTAAGTCATATGCCATAGCCTGAATGATCCCATGTGGTCAAAAAATCTCAAAAACCTAACCTATTGGCTAGCTAGGCAACATCAACCGGTGTGTGAGAGACTCTTGTTCGACTTTGATTAGGCATTTTGGATGGCTGTTCCCCGTAACGATAGGGAACGGGGTGGTCACCGGTCAGCCCATGCAGGATTAAGACACCGTTTTGAGCGAAAATGAATAGTAAGAAAATATATCTCATGGCCGTGGCAATGCTGATTGGAATTTATCCATTCGGCGGGGCTCAGGTTTCTGCAGAAACCAAAGTCGGATTGGCCGATATGACCCGCTTGGCGGCCGCGGAGGGTATTGTTCTGCTGAAAAATGACAACGCGGTGCTGCCCCTAACAACGGAACGATCCGTTTCCATATTCGGCCGCATCCAGGTGGATTATTTTTCCTGCGGATATGGGTCCGGCGGCGATGTGAAGACGCCGTATGTGGTCAACATTCTGGATGCCATGCGTGAGCATCCCCAAATCAGGGTAAATGACTCTTTGGCGGATATCTATGAGACCTGGTGCTGGCAAAATCCGCCGGACAACGGGTCCTGGGGCAACTGGCCGCTGAACCATCCGGAAATGCCGTTGGATGAGAATGTGGTGGCGCAGGCAGCCGCGGACTCCGATACCGCAGTGGTCATCATCGGCCGCTCTGCCGGGGAAGACCGTGAAGCAAAACTGGAAGCCGGAAGCTACTATTTAACCGATGCCGAAAAAGAGATGCTCGGCCGGGTAAACAAGTACTTTAAAAACATCGCGGTTTTGCTGAATACCGGAAATGTCATCGATATGTCCTGGGTGAGCGACTATGACAATATTGATTCCGTGCTGTATGTCTGGCAGGGCGGCATGCAGGGCGGAAAGGCGATCGCCGATGTACTGTCCGGGGACGTTTCGCCTTCCGGCAAGCTGATGGCAACCATCGCAAAGCACTACAGCGATTATCCGACCAGCGGCGAAAGCGGCGGGGAAAAGATTTTCGGCGGGATCGATTTCAGCAACTATGTCGAAGATATCTACGTCGGCTACCGTTACTTTGAGACCTTCGCGAAGGATGCGGTGCAGTATCCTTTCGGCTACGGGCTCAGCTACACGGATTTTGACATCTCCGTAAATCATGCGGGCTCATCGGACGGCATGGTTACTATCGATGTCACGGTAAGGAACGCCGGCAGCACGTATGCGGGCAAAGAGGTGGTGCAGGTCTATTACGGCGCCCCGCAGGGCAGGCTGGGCAAAACGGAAAAATCGCTGGCGGCCTATGCAAAAACCAGAATGCTGGCACCGGGTGAAGCCGAGACCCTGCAGCTTTTCTTCAAAGTCGATGATATGGCGTCGTATGACGATGCCGGCGTGACCGGGCATAAATCCGCCTATGTGCTGGAGGCCGGGGGGTATTCGATTTATGTGGGAAACTCCGTGCGCAGTGCGGTCAAAGCGGGTGAGCATGTGGAACGGAAGCTGCGCGTAGTCGAACAGTTGAGCGAGGTGGCGGCGGTAGAAAAAGGGAGCCGGTTCAAGCGGATGAAAGCCGCCTTGGATAAGGATGGGAATCTGGTTCCTGTTTACGAGGACGTTCCGATCCGCACCGTGTCTCTGGCGAAAACGATCACAAAGAATCGACCACGTAAAATTATTCAGACCCGGGATCGCGGCATCAAGCTGATCGATGTGTTCAAGGGTAGGGCGCAGATGAAACAATATGTTGCCCAGTTCTCGGTTGAGGAACTGGCGGCGCTTTCGCGCGGCGATTTCAACATGGCGAGCAGTCTCGGCGCACCGGGCAATGCGGCGGTGTATGGGGGTGTTACCCCGTCATTGAGAGACAAAGGCGTAACACCGATTACAACGATAGACGGTCCGTCAGGGGTGCGACTGACGGCATCGGCCAGTCTGCTCCCGATCGGGACGGCCGTTGCCTGTACCTGGAATGACAGTCTGGTGGAAGAGTTGTTCCGCATGGTGGGCGCTGAAATGATCTTAAATCAGGCCGATGTGCTGCTCGCTCCCGGTATGAACATTCAGCGGGATCCGCTGGGCGGGCGCAACTTTGAATATTTTTCCGAAGACCCGCTTCTGACCGGGCAGATGGGGGCGAATGTGGTGAAGGGCCTTCAATCGGAGGGGGTCGCCTCGACACCCAAGCACTTTGCGCTCAACAACCAGGAAACCCAAAGACGCCATAACGATTCACGCTGCTCTGAACGGGCCATTCGCGAGATCTATGCAAAAGCATTCGAGATCGTAGTAAAGACGGCAAAGCCGCAGAACATCATGGCCTCCTACAATCGAATCAACGGGGTGTACAGCCATTACCATTATGATTTGTTCACCAGCATGCTCCGGAAGGAATGGGGCTTTGATGGGGTCGTGATGACGGATTGGTGGATACAGAGCGGCACAAGCCCGGATAATGAAAACATCTATGACAACGCCTACCGGATCGAGGCGCAGGTCGATGTGCTTATGCCGGGCGTTGGACCTAAGGATGGAGAGAACGACCGATCCCTGCTCGATTCCTATGAAACGCCTAAAGGAATCACCCTGGGTGAGATGCAGAGGAGTGCCGCGAATATCCTGAGCTATGTCATGAAATCCCCAGCCTTTAGAAAAGCAAACGGACTTGAACTTTATGAATACAAGGCCGGACGCAGCCATTTTGCCGTCAGGCAGCAGCCCGTCGATACACCGCGCCTCGCAGCGCTTTCACTGAATGGAGAGCCTCTTTCAGCCTTCAGTCCGTTAATTCTGGATTATAATGTCTATACGCCGAAAGGTGCACCATTGCCTAAATGGACTGCGGTGGCAGCGGCGGGTTGCAATGTGGATATAATACAACCTACCGCGGAGTCGCCGGTAGCAACCATTAAAGTATCGAATGCTCAGGCCCATACCCTCTATCGCATTTATTTTACGGATGCTGCCGGACTCGACCCCGTTGTGAAAAACCCTGTGTATGCAAAAGTCACGAATTTATATTTGAACGGCGAGGAAATACCGGAATTTTATCCGGGAGAGCTTGAATACCGTATCGGTATTCCCGATGCAACCGATCTTAAAATTACCGCCGATGTGCCGGAGGGGGTAACCTGTAAGGTAACGCGGAATGCCGACAGCGGCCTTGTGATTGTGCGTGCCGAATCTCCGCACCAGGCGATGGAATACAAAATATTCCTGACGACATGTGACCGGACGGTATCACCGAACGGCAAGACAATCGCTATTGCTGAGGACGGTCCCACGAGAGTGGAGGCGGAAGATTACATTCACAAGACACCTCCCATAGATACGCAGGTTTGTGAAGACATTGGCGGTGGATTGAACATTGGATGGACCGCTCCGGGAAAATACCTGCTGTATGAGATTCATGTAAGGAAGAGCGGGAAGTACACGGTCAGCCCGCGCATTGCCAGTGATGTGAGTTCCCTGACTCAATTAAGCTACAATCTTGAAGTCAATGGGGATGTGGTTGCCTCCTATGTTCACGGCGGAACCGGTGGCTGGCAGAACTGGCAAAGCATGGAGGCTAAACAGGTCTATCTGGAAGAGGGAGTGCATAAGCTGCGTGTGAGCTTTAATACGTCGGACATCAATATGAATTGCCTGGTGTTTAGTCCATTCAAATGACATTCGGACGCTCCAGTAAAACTTTCCGGACCGGCAATCGAAGGGTGGGGACGGAGTGCGCAACAGGTCGAAACCGAATTGGAGTGAAAATAAAGATGATAAGAGCGGCATGGCGTGATAATATGTATTTGTCTATAAAATTAGTTCGATAATATGCAATGGATGAATAGGGTGCTGAACTGTTTCATGGTAGTCTTTTTAGGACGCTTGCTTTTTTAACTTATAATTACATGTATGATGAGCGTAGAGGGTTTTGGCGGGTTGTTGGGTGAATTATGAGAAGAATGAATAAGAAAAATCGGTCCGGGATGAAAAGGGTCTCAAGCGGTCTGATTATCAGCCTGATGGTGCTGACCGCATCCGTGTGCCTTGGAGCTGATGATGACCCGACGCCTGCGGAGATGCTCACGGAAGCGCTGAAGCATATGCAGGCGGAGCGGTTCGAGGATGCGGTCATCATGATGTACATGTATTTGGGCGAGGTGGAGGAGTCGAAGGCACCGCGCGTGATCACGATTGCGCAGGACATCCGGTTCAAGCTTGCCACCATTCTGATTCGCTCGAAGCGGCTCGACGAGGCGGCGGCCGTGCTCGATGACTACATTGATCTCCAAATGGCCTGCGATCATCCACGTCAGGCGCGCAGGATGCGGGCAACCTGTTATTTCGAGATCGAGGATTATGATAGCTGCATTAGCGCAGTGACAAATGCGCTCGAATACAATGCCAACCCGATCGTCCAGGCGCGCAGGGGCTCCAAGAGCGATGATGACGACGATGATGTAATATTCAAGGATCCCGAGCCCGAAGCCGAGTTTACGCCTGAAGAGCTGACGATGCTGCACATGATGCTGGCGGAGTCCTATTTTACCATTTTAAAGTGGGCGGAATGCATCGAACCCTTTGAATACGTGATCGCTCATACAACCGAGGAGCAGCGCAAGGGATACGCCATCATGCAGGTGATTAATGCGTTGATCGAGATTCCGGACTTTGATCGGATCACTGCGTGGATTCCGCAGCTCTACCGCACCACGGCGCGCTACGACATTCGGGTCAATCTGGCGTTGATGAATGCGGCGGCCGCGCTCAGTGAAGCCGGCGAATACGACAGCGCGCTGCCACTCTATCGCATGATTCTGCCGCGTGATGAGCTGGTGGCCTATCAGGAAAGAAAGATTCGCGACATCCGTATCGCCCACGGTCTGCCTCCGGACATGGACGAGGAGATGACGGCCGACGAAATGCTGCTTTTCGGTGTCGCCGATGAGCGCGAGGCCGAGACTGGCGAAATGAATGCGCAGACTGGTCTGCTGGAGGAAAAGCCCAAGGAACTGATCGAACAGGAAAACCTGATCATTGCGCTCAAGGAGCTTCCGCCTTACGAAAACGATGTGAACTACCGCATGGCCGATATATATAAGACAGTCGAGCGATATTGGGAAGGGCTTCGTTTTTTCGACATAGTATATACGGCAGATCCCGCAAGCGAGATCGGGGAGCGCTCGATCTACGAACTCGTCGATACGCTCATTGAAGCGCTCAACGAGCCGGACGAAGCTGAACGCCGCGGGTTTGATTATATGTCAAAATACCCGACGGGTATGACACCCCGGCAGATCGCCTACATGATCAACGGTTATCATCACAAGCACGAGCAGATGGCGCGGGTCAAGGGCATCAAACCTTACCTAGACGGGCTGGTGCGCACCAACGATGCCACCATCCTGAAGTATGATGCCGAACTTTATTTCATGCAGGCGGTCGCAGACCTGATGCTGCTCAACTATGAAGCGGCAGAGACCGGATTCAAGTTTGTGCTCGACGATTTTCCCGAATCACACCAGGAAGCCAACAGTCTCTACTGGTATGCCATGGCCAAGCTATTCCTTCAAAAATTTGACTCGGCCTATTCCGACTTTGAAAGCTACCTCAAGCGCTTTCCCGACGAAACCTATGTCGACGAATGCCACTACCAAAGCGGCGTCTGCTTGTTCGGCATGGAAAAATACGACGAGGCGCAGGAGCGCTTCGCGTATGTGATCGACACGTTTCCCGATTCCAGCATCTATCCCGAAGCATGTAGCATGCGCGGCGACATATACGGCTCACAAGGACTGCTCGACGAAGCCATTGCCGACTATGAACGCGCCATCGCCGCCGCCCAGAAGCCGCCGCAGGCCACCTATGCGGTGTTCCAGATGGCTGAAGTGTACGAGGCTGAAGATAAATACGACGACATTATCCGCGCCGTCGAATCCTATCTTGACGTCTGGCAAGCCCAGGCCGATATCGCCAAGGCCCTCTTCTGGATCGGCAAGACCAAGATTCAGCAGCAGAAGTTCGATGAAGCCGTTACCACCTACGTTGACGCCATTGTCAAGTATGGCGGTGATGTGCGGCAGGATGGGGTGGATTTGATGATTGCCGAGCTGGTCCGAGTCGTGGCGGTCTATCTCGATAGCGAAGCGGAGAACGAACTCAAGACCAAGCTGCAAACCGCACTCGAAACCACCGACGATTTGACGCTCCAGCTGCGTTTGCGCGTCACACTTGCCATGCTTAACCGGACCGAAACAGAACTTGGCAAGCAACTGCTGAGTGAACTTCCAGACCTTGAAAATGCATCGCCGCCGGTGCTTGCCTGCATCTGCGATGCCTCGTTCGAGATGGAGGATTATTCCCGGGCCGAAGAGCTGCTGCGCATCTTCATTATTAAGTTCGAGGACTCCGATTACATGCGCGCCGCCTACAAGTTGCGCGGCTACGGGCAATATGCCGACCAGGATTATGAAGGGGCATTGCAGACCATCGAGGAAGCGCAGGAAAACTATGGCACCGAGCGTGACGTGGCATGGGCCCAGCTCATGAAGGCTCAGATCCTGCTCGATCAGGGAAGAATCGCCGAGGCCCGTGAAGCCAATATGAATATTCTGAATATCCCGGCTTGGCGCGGTTCGCCCGTGGCGCAGGCCACGTTCCAGCTTGGACTGGTGGAGGAGGCCGCGGGGGAACCGCTCAAGGCCTTCGGGTTCTATCAGCGCGCCTACTTTCAATACAAAGGCCACTCTGGCGGTTACTGGGCAGCCGAGGCCTATCTGGCCTCCGCGCGCTGCCTTGAAAAGCTAGGACTCAATAACGACCGCCGCAACACCTACCGCGCCATGCTCTTCGACCCCTACGTCAGCGACCTGCCGCAGGCCGAAGAGGCGCGCCGGGTACTCGGTGCCTCGGAAGTTGCCGAGATCGAGGCCTACATTGAAACCGGTGGAGCCACCAATATTACTATCGACGTCGAGGTTCCTTCTGCTGAAGAAGCCACCGAAACCAAGGAGGTTGTGTCATGAAAAAACTAGCGAGACTCCTCACTTTGGTTGCCCTATCCGCATTCGCCCAGGAACAGCAAGTGGTTCAGTCCGGCACGCCGGCTGTACTAGAGGCGGCCAACGGAAAAAAACTACAGGTTTTCCTGCAGCGGATGGATGGCAGCAACTTGACATTCCAGCCCCGAAAATCGCCTAACGACATGACGGTGCCGTCCTCAAAAATCAGCAGTCTGCAGTTTTTCCCGAAATACGATGCTGCTGCTGTCGAAGAGGCATTTAGTGTAGGTGATTATAACAAGGTGCTTTCGGTGCTTGAACCGATCATGGAGCCGTTAGAGCAATACATGCCGATTGCAAACAACTTGCAGGACACCTTCTTGATGCTGATGAAGTCCCGTTTTGCGATGGCAGATTTCACCAAGGTTCGACAATCCTGTGACCTCCTGCTTGCGAATGACTCCGACCCTAAGCTGACGATTCAGGGAACGGTGTACAAAGCGCTGGCGGCACTGGCTGAAAGCGATGTTCCCACGGCACAGACCCTTATGGATGGGCTGGAATCGGAGGCCGCAAAACTCTATCTGCGCGCCTGCATCGAGCGGGCTCAGCAGCAACCAAAGACGGCAATCCAGACGGTTACCGGAATCATTGCCGAACATGGTAACGACGTCGATTGGCTCGCTCCAAGTGAGCTGCTCAGTGCGCATCTCTATCTCGATATGGCCATGACCAACTCCGCGCTCAATACCGCCCGGCAGGTGAGGAACATCTATGCCGGAACCCACATTTCCGGCGATGCCGATAAGCTTTACAGGCAGCTTGGCGGGGAAGAAGCGGCCACGGATAAGCAAGGAACCTGAAACGTAAAAACTAACTCTTAAAACAGACTCAACCGGAGGAAACAAAAATGAATAAGAAACTCTTAACGATTACCGTGCTGCTGATGGCGGCAGGAGCTGCGTTCGGTCAGGGTGACACAGCGGCCGAAACCGTTCAGAAAACCAGCCTACTGCAGCTGATCAAGACCGGCGGATGGGCCATGTGGCCGCTGGGCGGGTTTTCGTTCTTTATGGTGGCGCTGATCATCCAGAACTTTATTTCGTTGCGGCCCAAAACCCTGCTGCATAAAGAGATGATGCCCGAGTTGCTGCAGATGATGCTCGACAAGAAGTGCAAGACGGCGCTCATCTACTGCCGCAAGAAGCCCTCCATGTTTGCGAACACCTTCGGGGCCGGCCTCGAGCGTTGCCTTGACGGTGAGGAGGAAATTAACTTCCAGAAGGTGCGCGAATCGGTTGAAGAAGCCTCGGTTGAGCAAATGTCCAAGCTCATGAAGCCCATCGACTATCTCTCCATCATCGGGGCGAGTTCCCCGATGCTCGGTCTGCTGGGTACGGTTTCGGGCATGATCAAGGCCTTCAACACCATGGGCACCACCGGCATGGGGAAACCCGAATTGCTCGCCGGCAACATTGGTGAGGCCCTGATCACAACGGCCACCGGTCTGGTGATTGCGATCCCAGCGATGTTCTTCTTTTTCTTTTTCAAGAAAGGCTTCCAGAAGACGCTCGCCACGTTGGGCCGAAACATCGGCTACCTGTTCGACGCCCTTGAAACCGGCAAGGAACCCGTCAGCTTCATGGATCTCGAAACGCTCGAAAAAATGGACGGTGAATAAGCTTTCACCCCCGTTGTAAAGGACCAGGAAATGAAACTCCAACCCAAACAAGCAGATGACGATCTCGAAGTCGATATGTCTCCGATGATCGACATGGTCTTCCTGCTGCTGATCTTTTTCATCGTGGCCTCGCAGGTGATCGATGAGAAACCCAAGATCGATATTCCGTCCGCCGCCTATGCCAAGGTGCCCGAGGATACCACCGGACGTCTGATGATCTCCGTGAAGGCGGACGAAAAATATTTCATCGGGCAGTTCCAGATGAACGGTATCGACGAACTCAAGGAACGGCTCGAAGTCGAGATGGAAGCCGATCCGAATCTACGGATCCTTATCCGCGCCGATGGGGACACCCCATACAAGATCAACGAAAAGGTGATGACCGCCTGCGCCGAAGTCGGTGCGAACGACCTGATCTACTCAGCCTTCGAGGAGTGAAATGAACCTGCATAAACACTACGAAGACGTAAAACTTGAACTGCAGATCGCACCGTTGATCGACGTCGTGTTCCTGTTGCTGATCTACTTCATGGTCACCGCCGCGCTGATCAAGAAGGAAGGGGATATCGCGTTCATGCTTCCGGCGAATATCGCGCAGGAGGATATGGTCGACATCCCAGTTGAAGTGCTCATCGAGATCTCGGCCGACGGCACGGTGCAGGTCGAGGGGATGCGTTTTGCATACGACGACCGCATGCTCAACGGTCTCGTCAACCAGGTCGCCGGACTCAAGCAGATCGCCAAGTTGCAGAACTCGCCGTTTTTCGTGAATGTGCTTCCGCACCAGGAGGCGTTGCACCGGCGCATCATCGACGTGATGGACGCCTGCGCCGCCGCAGGCGTTAACAGCCTTACGTTCAGTAAGGCTATGTAGAGAAAGCTATGGGAGAAGAAAGCAGAATCAGACCATAAAAAAGAAGCTGGGATGAACGCTGGAGAGAGAACTATGAAAACACAACGAATCGCAATCATCATGCTCATAGCCGCGACTGCGCAGGCCAACGAATTAATTTGGCAGACCATGAGCGGTGAAACCGAAATTGCCGGCGAGGAATGCGTCTACAACAGCGGCCTTGACTACAATGCCGTCAGCTTCGGCCACACCACAGATCAGGGAGTAAATATTGCGGTCAACGGCGTCATTTTTTACGCTGCAGGTACTGACGGCATCGGGTTCACGGCCACGAGTGGTATATGCATCCGACAGTCGTTTACCGATGGGTTCGCTCGCGATACGAGCAGTGACAATGGGGCTTTCGTCAATCTGGCCCCACAATTCCAGGCCATCCTCGGAACCGATACCCAGCGCGAAGACACGAAGTATTATGAGATCAGTGGATTGGTCGAAGGTCAGGAATATGCCATCCAGATCTTTGTCAATAATTCGTCGGCGAGTGCGTCCCCAGACGAGCAGACGACCATCAATCCGGTCAAGGGCTTTCCCGGGCCGGCCGGTATCGCCAAAGCCAATGTCGCGGGTGTTCGGGGCGAACTGGGAAGCTGCCTCCACGGCACCTTTGTGGCGGCGAAAGGGATTCATGAATTCACCGCAGGCAAAAACCAGCATGTCAATGCGATCAACATTCAGGCGATACCAAAGAAGGAGTTGGTAGAGGCCGTTGCCGCAGTATCTCCGGTACACGCTATGAAGTAACTTAAACCAGAAATTGTGCCGACACCTGCGACAAAGCGTCAGGGTGCGTTCCTTCTAATGGAAATCAAAATGAAACGACAGAACAAAAAAACACAGAAAGTCACCAAGGGAGCCCCCAGCGGGTTTGTGATCAGCCTGCTGGTGCACGTCGCTGCATTTCTGCTGGCCGGGTTGCTGGTGGTGTTCAATGTGGTGAAAAAGGAGGAAAAACAGTTTGTTCCGCCGCCGCCGGTGGAACGCCCGAAAATGAAGCTGAAGAAGCCGAAGGTAAAGGTTAAGAAGACCTCAAAGCCCAAGCAGACCACTCGCATCGTTACCAAAGTGCAGAAGGCCACCATGCCCGATATCCAGTTGCCGGAGCTGTCGGGTATGGATGAAGGCCTCCTTGGCGGCATCAGTGGCTTTGAAATCATGCCGGACCTTGGTGAGGTTACCTTGTTTGGCGGCGGGCAATCGATCGGCAATGACTTTGTCGGTACCTTCTACGATTTTAAGCGCGACCGGAGCGGCAGGCCCCGGATCATGGATGACAGCACCTATATCGATGAGGTGGCCAGGTTTATCCGTGGCGGCTTTAAAGTATCGAGGCTGGCAAAATTCTACCGCTCGCCGAAAAAGTTATATGCGACCAGTTTCATGGTTCCAACCGTTAAGTCATCAGTTGCTCCCGCTGCCTTCGGGGAGGATACCGGAGGATGGTGCTGGCTGGTCCATTATAAAGGACAGCTGGTTCACAAGGATGGCATCACCTTCCGTTTCTGGGGGCAGGGAGACGATATTCTCATCGTGCGGGTGGACGGCAAGATTGTGCTGAACGCGAGTTGGCCTGATACACAGGAAATTTACAGTAATTGGCAGAACTCCGACGCCAAGAACCGTACCTACAGACTGGGAAACAACTTTTCCGTCGTAGGCGACTGGATTACCCTTGAGCCCGGCGTGCCACTTGATATGGAGGTGGTCGGCGGCGAAGCGCCGGGAGGCGAGTTTGATATGATGCTGGTGGTTGAGGAAAAAGGCGTGGACTACGAAACGAATATGCAGGGGGGGCCGATTCTGCCCATGTTTATGACGATGTTTCCGGATCATGACCTGCGCGATCAGATTTACCAAACCTTGGTGGACGGCGAGGCTTCCGTAACCAACGGGCCTATTTTCAGCGATTTCGAATCCAAAGGCTCATCACGACCCAAGGAAGAGGAAGCCACGTCTGCTGAACCCATCACAGAAGAAGAAAACAACGTGCGGACATGGACCATGGCCGATGGTACGACCCTTGAGGCGGAATATCTTAGTGTGATCGGCGGCAACGTGGTGCTTCGATCTCCGCAAGGTAAACAGATTAAACTCGATGGAAACCAGTTGTCCGAAGCGGATCGCGAATTTATAGAACTGGCAAACCCGCCGAAATTCATTATCAGCTTCACGAAGCAGAGCTCGCAGAGAATGATCGAATCCACGCCGTATCTCGACAGAATTCCGCCGATTGTTGTCGACTGGAAGTTCGGGGTTAAGCTGAAGCAAACCAGCGCCTCCGAATACAACCATGCGCTGACCGTTGAGATTTTTGCCGTGGGACAGCAACTTATGGATGGGAATAAATATATGCTGCTTGACCGGCAGACCACGACGTTTACCCCAACCAAGGCCAACCAGCGTTCGCATGAGTTCAGATCGCCCAAAACGGTTGAAACGCAAAAGTATGATTTAATGGAACAGACTTTTGGAAGAGAATATAAGGGGTATCTCGTGCTAGTTCGCGATAAGCGGGGTGAAATCGTCCAGTATGCCGCCTCAAACGAATGGCTCTACGAAAATCTTGAAGACCTGCTGAAGATTCAGGTCGGAAACTTCTTTGACGACACGTGCAAGCGGGTGCATCCGACGGGGCCGAAGGCTTTTTATTAACATTGGGTCGGAAGCATTTAACAGAGTTAGAATGTAGTTTGAAATAACGACGAGGGAACGGCTATGAAATCAAAGTTTTTATGGGCTCTAACGATGTTGCTTGCCTATCAGGCAAGCGCTCAGGAGCAGGGTCCGACAGTCACTGTCGATGCCATCGGTTCCTACCTTGAATGGGGCGAGCGCTATCAGTACATGGAACCGGCGGGAACCTACCGTAAGGTCAATAATTCAAATGAAACCGGTATCCGCATCCGTGATGGCCTCAATGCCATGCTTATCCAGGAGCAGAATATTGCCACCAATAAAATTATAGGCGCTGGCAGCGTTGGCATTCACCGGGGATTCTTAGACACGCCCGATGCCCAATTCGAGATTGATAGCAGCGTCAACGGCCGGATTTTCGCAAACTCCGGGGCTGGAGCTAACACGGAATTGCTGGGGTATGATGATCCAAACAGGTCGCAAATACGGGGTTCCCAATCCAGCGGTCAGTTGAATACTTCAGGCCCTGACAATGCCATCACTATTTTCGGCGATTCAGGTAATTGGACCTTTCGTGAGGGAAACTATTATGGGGCAAATAGATTTTCCGGCGCCTATTTCAATCTTGCGAGGACTCTCTCGATGACGGGCACCTCTTTTGTGGCGGGATCCTACCAGGAAAACTCCGGGGACAAGCAGGGTTTCATTTCTTCCGACGTCGCAAGTTTTGCAACCAGTGTAGCATCGTCGGGGCTTTATATCGGACGTGCGCAAGCGCTCTACATTGAAAATAAAAATAAAGATACGGACCGTTTTCAGGCGTCTGAATTCAGCGGTATTACCGCAAGAAAGAACAGATCCCCATTCGAATCCTTGCTGAATGGGCGCTGGTTGGTGGGTGGCGCCGGCCTCACAGCAAAAGAAGTTGGCGGAGCCTCGGAGATTTTGGGTGGACGTTTTATAGGCAGCCAGCAGATCGGAAACAGCAAACGGGTGATTGATTACGTGCAAGATAATATCTTTGACGCAAACTTGAATGCCAGTGGCGGAGCAGGCGCCATTTTTTCGGGAGGTACAGGTGGGAGTGTGACCATTCATGATGGATGGTTTCTCGGAGGGCCGGCCGGAGACGTGTTTGGTTCCGGCCCAAATGCAATCGTGTCTGCAGTCGGTGGATCAGGATTGGCCTTGCTCAGCAAAGGAACCGTCGCAATTAAAGGCGGGAATTATTTGGCCGGCAGCAGTGGCGATGCATGGATCTCTATATCAAAGATATGGCTGGTTGACGGTAGTGCGTATAATTCGGATGCAAACGGAAGGGCAAATGCCTACGGCGGAAATGGCATTTTTATTCAAAGCTCGGGTACCACGACTATCGGGGGTAATACGATCGCCTCCGGAACGCCAGGAGGAGCATCAAAAGGCAGCGTCAATGCCACATCAACCGGCGGCTCGGGATTGTACGCCTCCGGCACCATTGTCACGATTACGGACGGTCAATTTACCGGAGCGCAGGGAGGAAATGCTTTTAGTGAAGGCGAAGCCTTTGCATATGGCGGAGCTGGTGCGCGGGTAAACGGCGGGTCTCTAACGGTTCATGGTGGAACATTCCGTGGAGGGCAGGGTGGTTTTGCAAACAATCAGCTTCAAATGGGCAACCTTGGCATCTTTGTGAACGAGGGGAGTCTGACGATTGACCAGACCAATACCACGATGAATATCCTCGGCGATATCCTGTTCTCCAACACGACTACAAAGCAACTGGGCCTCAAGAGTGGGCATGTTGAAGGAAACCTTTATAAAACAGGCGCCGGACTCACCACTATGACTGTCAACCCCAACGCCTCCTACAGCGGAGCATTTATTCAGCAGGCAGGCACCGTTAACGTAAATCTCTCCAGTTCTGAAGAAAGCAAGTTTTTCTCGAATGTGACCATTGGCGATGTTGCTGCTTTCAATCTGAATGGAACGAACGCGATCACTGCGGAGAACGCCCTGTTCACGCTCGGCAATGCCAACAGCAGCAGGCTTACCACGGCTATGGCTATGGATCTTTCGAACGGTGCGCGTATTAACGCGCGCTATGGTCAGGTGGCCATTGGCGGCGACCTGCATCTGGGCGAAAACGCTGCGGTCAGCGTTGGTGTTGACTTCCTTTCCGGAAAAACAGGCAGGCTGGATATTGCCGGCGCTCTTTGGGCGACCAACATGAATTCCAGAATTATTGCCCACGCAATATCCACGACACCGACCGGCGAAATTACGGTGGTAACGAGCTCGGCCGTTATGCTTGGTAACAACAGCATCACGGATGTGGTCGATGTAGATACGGGCTGGCTGACACAAATGAGTGGAGTAAATACAAACAGTGGTATTGACTTTGCCTATGAATACAAATCACTGACCAACAATGTCGCCCTTGCTGATTTAGGCACCAACCTGCTCACAAAGCTGGATGCAATGATCACAAGCGACAGCAGCATCAGCAACGGCGTGTTTTTTAGCATTAACAAGCATGGTGAAAGGGGAGGCGAAAAGTTGATTCGTTATTCCGAATCACAGGTTCCGGATGCCGCTGATGTCGGTTTCCAAACCCAACAGCAGGTTGCCGAGCAGATTGCAGCCCGCGGAGCCGAGTTCCGCTCCATGAACGGCTTTGCCTCGACTAAGCCGCGATTTGGAAAAAAGACCGCTCCGGCAGGTGCAGCTGGCCCGGCACAGGAAACCGGCGACCTGCAGGGATGGGTCCGAGCCTATGGCTCTTTAGCAGAACGTGACCCGCAGGGTAGTTTCGCTGCGTATGACTTGAAAACCTACGGCAGCGTGATGGGTATCGACAGGAGCTTTGGAAACATTCTGATTGGCCTCGCGGGTGGAGCGGGGGTGGCTAACATTGAAGCCGAAGACGCCTATCAGGCTGATGTAACAACCTACCATGGCTCAATATACTCCACGATTGGCGGAGACGATGTATTTATCGATCTTGCCCTCACCTACGGCATGGCTGACACCGAATCAAAAAACAGCTTAGCCAGCGATACATTCGATTCCTACATTGTCAGCGGATACATTGGTGGCGGAAAGTCTTTCAATGTGAAAGGCTTCCTTAAAATCACACCCGAAGCCTCGTTGCTTTCATCCTACTATTCACAGGATGATTACAATCGGGCAGGTTTTCTTCAAAAAACCATCGAGGCCTATGACGAATGGTCCCATGTTGCCGCCGCGGGTGTAACTGTAGCCTCTCAACATCAGATCGACTGGTTGAAAAATGGTTTGGCCCTGATCCCGGAATTCCGGGCGCACTGGCTGCATGAGTTTAATCCCGATCTGAAAGATTTCAGCTACACGACCGCTGCAGGCCGGCAATCCTTTGCAGTCCGTTCGCGGGAAGAAGACCTGTTACGCCTCGGGCTCGGGTTCGATGTCTGGAGTTGGAAATATCAGAATGCCAAATTTGAAATCGACTATGACGGACTCTTTTCATCCGAGTATGCTGAACATGCTGTCAGCGGAAAGTTCACCCTGCAGTTTTAGGCTTATGGAACACCTCCGCAAAAGGATTGCTGTAGATATTTTTGATTTGGCCGCCAAGGTGCGATTTGCAAAAAGTTGCGTTTCCCTCGTGGCTTGTTCCTTGGCGGTCAATATTTTTCAGGAACGGACGGATGCGGAATTTTGGTTCCGCTTGACCACGGGTTATCTGGTCGACCAGCCAGACACCTTTGGTGGGATTTTTGCGCTGGGATCCCTGTAAGTGTACTAGCGACTCTCTTTATTTACCGCGGCGGTAAATGGGGTAAAAGAGCATTCTCGGGCAGATGAAGACGGCGATGAGGGCGATGATCAGCCCGACCCATCCCTTTGTCGTGGCGTGGTATAGCGAGGGCAGTATGATGCCCATTCCCAGCAGCATCCAGAGGGTGAGCAATCCTTTGATGTGGCGACCCATGATCTGCGGGATATTAAAGAAGAGGTCGAATACCCAGTGTTCGAGCAGTGCACCGTGTTCTCCAAAAACCGGGATGATGTGCACCAGCGTGGTGGCCCGGCGGCTGACGAGGAAGCGCGCCAGATGAGGGTAGGTGGTCGTCATCTGAAGCGGAAAGGCGAGGTAGCCGATATATTTCACGAACGAGAGCGGGGCGGCCACCAGATAGTCGCGCCAGTTACGTTCGTGAATCATCAGGAAGACGACGTAGAATCCCCGGCACAGCGACCCGGGTGAAATGGGTGTAACCTGAAAGAGGGCGATGATGCCGGCGAAGGCCAGCGAGGCATCGGTTTTTGAGCCGCCTTTGCTAAGCACATAGGCGACAACGAAGCCGCCCGTAATCAGGCTGACGATCTGCGTGACAGGAATCGTGCAGAAGTGAACGGCCATGCTCTTGAGGTATTTTACAATGAACGGCTCCTTGATGATCGAGACAATGTGGTCATGCTCTTCTTTGGTAAGCATGCCGTCCTTCTTGCCTTCGGCCACCTGCTCGAGGAACCACTTTTCGCGAAAGGCTTCATCCGCCGCAAAGTCGTACATAAACCGGAAAAAGCCCGCAACGCCGTACCACGCAATGACGGGGCGGACGCAGAATCGATGCAGGCCGATCGGCAGCAGGCCAATCGTGAAACGTTCGATGAAGAACAGTCCGGGCTTGTCGGCCAGTTTGCGGGTGCGGGTTTCATCGGTGCGCCCTGCGCGGTGCCAGCCGATCAGGTCGTGCGCGGCACGGGCCTTCATGGCGGATTTGAAGTAGGCCGGCTGGGTCAGAATGCTGAAGATGTGCTTGCGAAATGCTTTGTTTCCCCAGCGCTGGCGTATTATTTTTCCAAGAATCGGAACCGCGCCGAGCAGGTGGAACAGGGCAAAGCGCAATCCGCCTCGGCGCAGTTTTTCGGCAAACGCTTCATCGATCAGGTCGTCGGCCAGATAGCCTTCCACCAGACCGGCGATGATGTCCTGTTGCAAGGCCTTGTCGAAAGTGGGACGAACCCCGTGGTGGGTCAGGTCGGGGAGGGAACGGCGGTATTCACGGTCGCGGATCTTCAGCTCGTCGATCATCGCATGGACGTCTTCGAAGACATCGGGGTGGGCGGTCACGTAGGTTTCCATCTGAATCAGATCACATCGGTCGAACTGAACCAAAGCACCCCGCTTGAGACCGTTTAAAATGAGTTTGAAGTCGCCGGGACTCATCGGTAGCCAGGGGAGCAGGGCGAGACCGGCACGGAAGTCGATCGCGCAAAGGCCGCCGTCTTCGGTATCGGTGCGCTTCATGCAGTTGGGCTGGCTCTTCATGGTCGACCACTCGTACTGCCGCGCAAACTCAGGCGCCCCCATTTCATGCATCAGCTCCACCATGTCCCGCATGAAGCGCCGCTTGTCGACAAACTCGGCGCTGCCCGTTTCCGTGAGATCAACGTTTTTCCAGTCAAAGCGCTTGGTGATATCGTCATCGGCCTCGAGGTGCCACATGCGCCCTTCGACCCATTCGGTGATCTCGCCATAGGCATTCAGATTGGCATCCCAGAAGGATGCATAGGCATCCTTCACTGCGGTTTCGCGGCCAAACTTGATGACGCCCGCGCGGCGCACCAGTTTTTGCCACAGCAGGCCGGCGCGGCACGCACCATAGTTTACCTGCGAACTGAACGGTCCCTGGAATGCGAGCCAATAGGTGGTGTTGCGGAACCAGCGCGAAAAAGCGCTCGGGGGAATCACAATCTTCACGGCATACAGTTTGCCGTTCTCCAGCCCGGGGATCTGTTCCCCGTCCGGCAGATCAAGGCTGCTCAGTTTGCAACGGTAGACCTGTCCGGCAAATCCGCCGCCGAGAAACTTGTCGATTGTCAGCTCGGCATGGCCCGTGATGGCGGGGGATACCCCGGTGATTTCAATGGGAAGTATGGTGCCGGTTTCATAGCGCACCGGTCGGTGCCTGATCTTCAGCTGCGGATCGTTGGCGACGCGCTCAAGATCTTTACAGAGTTCAGATGAATAGGTTCTTTTTCCCATGTGCCCTTTAATTCAAGATGCAAAAACAGCTCAAACCATGCCAAAAACCTTACATGAAGACAAACCCTATGCGTGCCAAAACAAGCTCGTCCTTGGTGGCTCGTGATGCTGAATTCATACCGAATTCAACTTGCAGAGCCATGGGAGTTGAAGCATATTCCATCGATCTTCAGGGCAGGGTGAAATTCCCGACCGGCGGTGACAGTCCGCGAGTTTTTCCAATGTTTGGAACAACAGGATGCAGTGAAATTCTGCAACCGACAGTAGAGTCTGGATGAGAGAAGATCGTGCGAAGCTATGTATTTGCAAAATGCCCTGAAGATGTACGTCTTTAGGGTTTTTTTGATATACAGGAGCAATTATGAGCGAAAGCATATTCGATCCGATAGAGGATGTGATCGAAGCATTCCGCAGCGGTGAAGTCATCGTAATGACCGATGACGAAGACCGGGAAAATGAAGGCGACTTGATCTGCGCCGCGGAGAAAACAACGCCGGAAGTAATCAACTTCATGATCACCCATGCCCGCGGATTGGTCTGTGTGCCGATGGAAGAAAACCAGCTAAGGCGGCTGGGGCTTTCGCACATGGTGCCGGCGCATTCGTCCGACAAATATCACACGGCCTTCATGGATTCGGTGGATATTCGAGAGGGGACGACCACCGGAATCAGTGCCGCCGACCGCGCGAAAACGGTGGCGGCTCTGGTTTCCGAGACCAGTCAAGCCGGCGATTTTATCAAGCCGGGACATATGTTTCCGCTTAAGGCGGTCACGGGCGGAGTGCTCGAACGCGCCGGCCATACCGAGGGAACCGTCGATCTTGCCCGTATCTGCGGAATGAAGCCCGCCGGGGTGATCTGCGAAATTCTTAAAGACGATGGCGGCATGATGCGGCTGGAGGAGCTGCGCAAGTTTGCCGACAAGCATGGTTTGAAAATGACTGCGGTTTCGGAGGTCGTTAAATACCGTTACATCCACGACGAGCTGATCCATCTGGAGCGCGAAATCAATATGCCGACGGATGCGGGGCAGTTCCGGTTGAAGCTCTACAGCTCGATCGTCGACAACAAGGATCACCTCGCCCTCATATGCGGGGATGCAAAATCCGGAAAGACGCCGCTCGTGCGCGTTCACAGCGAGTGTCTGACCGGCGATGTTTTTCACTCGCTGCGGTGCGACTGCGGAGCTCAGCTGCACGCCGCCATGCATGCGATTCAGGATTATGGCTATGGCGCCATTGTCTATATGCGCCAGGAAGGCCGCGGCATTGGCCTGGCCAAGAAGCTGCATGCCTACGAGCTGCAGGAGAAGGGGTTGGATACAGTTGAGGCCAACGAACACCTCGGGTTCAATGCCGATCTGCGCGACTATGGAGTCGGTGCCCAGATTCTTAAGGACATGGGCATGTTGAAAGTCAACTTGCTGACCAATAATCCTGCCAAGATCACCGGGCTGGATAAATACGGCATCCAGGTCGAGGAACGGGTGCCGCTCGTGCTGCCGCCGTCGGAGCATAACGATTTCTACCTATCAACCAAGCGTGACAAGATGGGGCATATAATCTGAAACTTGAAACTTGTAATTTGAAACCTGAAACTTGAATCGGGTTGGAGTAGTGGAATGGGAAAAGGTATTTCTAAATCGATCGACCCCATCGGCGGGATCGGCGCAAGGCAGGTCCTCGGAAGTCTCGATGCGTCCGGCATGCGCTTCGGCATTGTGGTGGCAAGGTTCAACGATGAATTGACCGATGAACTCGCCCGCAGCGCCTACCAATGTCTCGAGCAGCATGGTGCCAAGCGTGAAACCATCGATGTGGTTCGGGTGCCGGGTGCGTACGAAATTCCGGTCGTGACCGAAAGGATGGCGGCGAGCGGGCGGTACGATGCGCTGATCGTGCTGGGCGTGGTGGTCGAGGGCGAAACCCAGCATGCCCAGATGATTATCGATACGACCGGACAGAGCATTCTTGATATCGCCTGCAGGCATCAGATTCCCGTCATCAATGAAATCGTCGGCGCCCGCAGCTGGGCGCAGGCCGAGGCCCGCTGCCTCGGCGCCCCGCCTCGCGAGGGCGCTCTCGCAGAGCGGAGCGGTGAGAATACCCGCGGCTGGTATGCCGCCGAAGCCGCCATCGAAACCGCCCGCGTCTACAAACAACTTGGATAACTATTGATGCAAAAGAAAAAAGTCAACGGCCGCCGCGAAACGCGCGAATGGATCATGCAGTTTTTGTTTCAGCTCGATTTCAATCCCGAGCCAATCGACGTGGCGCTCAAGGATTTCTGGGAGGAAAAAACCCCCAGTGAGCGCGAAAAAAACTATGCGGAAGAAATCATCAAAGGTGTGGTGCAGCATAAGCAGGAGCTCGACGCAAAGCTCTCGGAGTATGCCACCCGCTGGAACTCCGATCGCATGGGCGCGGTCGACCGCACCGTAATGCGCGTCGCTTTGTTTGAGATGCTACACCGCGACGATGTTCCGCCCGTGGTGTCGATCAACGAGGCCGTCCATTTTGCCAAGGACTTCAGCAGCTTTCAGTCCGGACGCTTTGTCAATGGCGTGCTCGATCGGATCCGCAAGGATATTGATCGTCCCGCGCGCACGACCAACAATCCGCGGGGGAAAGAGTAATGGCCGGCTGGCTGGGGGCGCTTTCCAAAACCCGGAGCATCATCGGCAGGGTCTTCATGCCTGCCGCTGTCGAGGCTGAAGAAATCAGCGTAGCCGACCTTGAAGAAATGCTGCTGAGCTCCGATGTCCCGGCCCGTTTAACGATGGATATCGTCGATAAACTGGAAGCCGCGTCCCGCAAGATTTCGCGCCAGGATCTGCTACGGGATCTGCTCATCAATGAACTTGGCGAAGCCCGTGCATTCGACTGGCCTTCCGGTACCGATCCGCACGTGGTCCTGCTGCTCGGCGTGAACGGCTCCGGTAAAACCACCACCGCCGCCAAGCTGGCAAAGATGGCGATGCGGCATGGACTCAAACCGATGCTGTGCGGCTCCGATACATTCCGCGCGGCCGGTTCTTCCCAACTAAAGCTTTGGAGCGAAAAAATCGGATGCGATTTTGTCGGCGGAGAAATGGGTCACGATGCCGCAGGGGTCACTTTCAATGCCGTTGATGCGGCGAGCGAACAAGGCTGTGATTTGGTACTCGTGGATACGGCAGGCCGCATGCACACGAAGACCCCGCTCATGGATGAGCTGCCCAAGATGTGCCGCGCTATGGCCAAGCGTCTCAAAGGAGCGCCGCACGATGTCTGGATGGTGCTCGATGCCACGCTGGGGCAAAACGCGATCATCCAGGCCCGGCAGTTCGACGCGGTGGTTCCGCTTACCGGGATTGTGGTGACCAAGCTCGACGGTTCCTCCAAGGCCGGCTTTCTCTTTTCCGTGCGGTCCGAACTGAATGTGCCGATCCTCTTCGCCGGTCTCGGCGAAGGCGAGGACGACCTCGTCCCCTTTAACCCCGAAGAATTTGTCGATGCATTATTTGGGGAGTCTGATCCAGAGTAGTTTCACCACGAAGTAGGGAATAACACGGAGAAGAGTTAGTTTATACAGAAGGACGCAAAGATCGCAAAGGATAACTGGGATAATGACGTCTTCCTTAGCGGACTTGGCGATCTTAGTGTTAAAAACAGCTATGACTGCTGATGAAAAACATATGATGCGGGCGATGGAGCTGGCGAGGTTGGGCGAGGGGATGACCCGCCCGAATCCGCCGGTGGGTGCCGTGCTGGTGCTGGAGGGCCACGTCGTTGCGGAAGGCTGGCACCGGGAGGCGGGGGGCGACCACGCCGAACGCGACTGTCTCGGCAAGCTTCCTCCCATCGCAGCTTCCTTGATAAACGCCACGCTGTATGTTACGCTTGAACCGTGCTCGACGCATGGACGCACGCCGCCCTGCACGGACCTGATTCTTGAAAAAGGAATCGGACGGGTGGTGGTTTCGGTGGAAGATCTGAATCCGGCGCATGCCGGGCACGGGCTTGCTGTTTTAAGAGAAGCCGGTGTTGAAGTGGTTTCCGGTGTGTGCGAGGCCGAGGGGCAGGAGCTGATCGCCCCGTTTGAAAAATTTATTACCGCCGGCATGCCGTACGTCACGCTCAAGCTGGCCTCTACACTCGATGGAAAAATTGCCGACAGCCAGGGCAACTCCAAATGGATTACCGGAACAGCATCTCGTGAGCGTGTACAGGCGATGCGTCGGCGGGCGGATGCGATTATGGTCGGAGCGGCCACGGTGCGCGCTGATGATCCTTCGCTGCTGCCGCGTCCTTCCGAGGACCGTAGCCCGTGGCGGGTTATCATTGGGGAAAATATTCCCGATACGGCCAAGGTGCTGACTGATGATGCCGCCAAGCGCACGCTTGTGAAGTCGGGATCGCTTAAGACCATCTTGAAGGAGTTGGCCGAGCAACACGATGTGATGCATGTGCTCTGCGAAGGAGGCGGACAATTGGCCGCCGGGCTGGTAGAAGAAGGGCTGGTTGATGAGTTTGCCCTTTTCATCGCTCCGAAGCTGATGGGTGCGGACGGGCTTCCGAGCTTTGGAAAAACCGGTGGCCTGATTGCAGGCATTGACAATTTAAGCTTCCTGTCCGTGGAACGGGTGGGGAATGATGTGCTGATTAGAGCGAAAATGGAGAAGTAGATATGTTTACAGGGATTGTTCAGCGTTTGGGAAATATCGTTGATATCAAGATGGAAGGTACGGCGGTTCGACCGGGCTCACCGCAGGCGGGGCGGATTACGATGGTTCCGAACCGCCCGTTCGACAAACCGGTCGGCCTCGGCGACAGCATCGCGGTGAACGGCACCTGCCTGACAGTCGCCGATATGGATGGCGATAAACTGATGTTCGATGTGCTGGGCGAAACCTTCGATAAAACCAACCTTGGTGAAAAACAACCGGGTAATGTTGTAAATCTGGAGCAGGCGCTGGCGCTCGGTGACACGCTGGGTGGGCACATCGTTACCGGACACGTCGACAACACCGGTACCATTGCGAACATCGAAGAGGTTGGGCGCGACTGGAAGTTTACTATTGAGTGCTCACGCGATATGCTGATGCTGATGGTCTACAAGGGTTCCATCGCCATCGATGGCATTTCTTTGACGGTTGCGGAACTGACGGATAACGGGTTCATCGTCCACATTATCCCGCACACCATGCAGGAAACCGATATGTCGGAGTTCAAGGTCGGAACCAAAGTCAATCTCGAGGCCGACATCCTCGGCAAGCACGTCCAGCGCATCCTTGAATTCGGCGGCGGGCAGGACTACCGCCTGAATCTGAACGGTTAAATAATGCGATACTGCCTAACCTTTCTATGCCTGCTTGTGCTGTGCGGTTGCCAGACAACTTCTGAGCATGGTCGACAAACTACGCGCCACAAGGAACTCTATCTTGTGATTGATGATGCGGGTCTGGCGCTTGATGAGGTTCAGCAGTTCCTCGATATTCCGGTTTCCATGACGATTGCCGTGCTG
>JBFHPA010000003.1:0-38819 GCA_041592955.1 Pontiella sp. | reverse complement strand
TACACCGTTGAGGGGATGACAAAACGTTGTGCGTGCTCTCTTGCAGAGAAGCCCGCGCTACACCGTCGGGGGATGGCTGAACGTTGTGGTGCGTGCTTCTCCGCGCTGCGGAGAGCGCGCTAATTTAGGAAAGGGTTGCATATGGATAAGAAGATCCCCGGTCGTCCGCCACACCTGAAAGCGATTTTCAGGAAATACGATCCGCCCCTGTATTTCATCACATTCTGCACACACAACCGGTTGCCGATTCTGGCGACGGACTCTTTCCATAAGCATTTCGTCGAGTTTATGGAAAGGAAGGCCTGCGATGGCATAGCGTGCGGAGAATACGTCATCATGCCAGACCACATTCATCTGTTCCTGCGCACCGACCCGCACCAATATCAACTGGGCAAGACGATTGGTTTCATCAAGAAGGCGCTGTCGAAGCCGTTACGAGTCGCGGGAATCAAGCAACCGCATTGGCAGCCTAATTTTTTTGACCATGTTTTACGCAGCGCCGACAGCTATTCCGAAAAATGGGAATATGTGCGCATGAATCCTGTCCGTGCGGGGTTGGTTGAAAAGCCCGATGACTGGAACTATCAGGGGAATATAGTTTCTATTCAATACTGAAGAAGGCGCGCTCCCTGCGGGAAGCCCGCACCACATCGCACAGATCCGGGTAAGTCCGCACCACATCGTACAGACAGTGTCGACATAGGTGTAGCGCGTGCTTCCCGCAGGGAGCGCGCTGTCAGTGGTTGCGACAATATGCCACCACCTCGCGATAGGGCAGGCTGCCGCCGAAAATATCCAGTGCCGAGCCGATGGTCGCATCAATCCTGCCGTTGCCGGTCCGGTTGAGTTTTTCAAGATCCTGGAAGTTGCGGATTCCGCCGGCGTAGACGCACGGGATCGGCGATTGTTCGGCCAGCAGTTGGATCAGCTCCTCATCCATGCCTTGCTGCTTGCCTTCCACGTCGACACCGTGAACCAGGAATTCAGCGCAATAGGCCGACAGCTTCTCGAGCGACTGCGCGTTCACGACCGTATCCGTAAAAGTCTGCCAGCGGTCGGTCACGACAGAGTACCGGCCCTCTTTTTTACGGCAGCTCAGGTCCAGAACCAGTCGTTCCCGTCCGGTCTCGGCCATGAGTTTTGTCAGACGGGCTTCGTCGATCTGTCCGTTATTGAAGATGTAGGATGTTACAATCACTTGAGAAGCGCCGGCTTCCAGCCACTGCCCTGCGTTTTCGGCGGTGATGCCGCCGCCCACCTGTAATCCGCCCGGCCATGCGGCGAGGGCTTCGCGCGCGGCCTCGTCGTTGCCGGCTCCAAGCTTGATCACGTGTCCGCCGCTGAGGCCGTCGTTTTTGTACAGCTCGGCAAACCAGGCGGGGGATCGGTCCGAAACAAAATTGGTGTCCGGCTCCCGGCCATCGGCCAGCGAGCCGCCCACGATTTGTTTCACCTGTCCATTGTGCAGATCGATGCAAGGTCTGAATTTCATGTTGTTCTCCAAAAATGAAAATTAGTTGAGCAACGAATGAATGAAAAGCAACGAATGCGGGGTTTTACCTGAATCATTAGTAACTTTTTTTAGCTAAAGGTGTGGTGCGGGCTTCTCCGCTAGCGGAGAGCGCGCTCCCTTCGGGAAGCACGCGCTACACCCACAAGGTCGCTAATGATTCAGGGGTTGTAGATTCGTTGCTTTTCATTCATTCGTTGCAGCTAAAAAGTCGGATTTCCGCCAAAGGCGGTTAACGCTTGTATCTTGCGGCGTTCTCCTTATCATCGCTCTCTGCGATTTTCATAAACCATAGAAGAAGCAGGACATGAGCGAAAAACCATCAAAATACTACGTCACGACGCCGATCTACTACGTGAACGACAAGCCGCATATCGGCCACTCCTACACGACGATTCTCGCCGATGTGCTGGCCAACTATCACCGTCTGCTCGACGTGCCCACCCATTTCCTCACCGGAACCGATGAGCATGGCCAGAAGGTGCAGCAGGCGGCCGAGGCCAACGGAATTACCCCGCAGGAGCAGTGCGATCAAACCGTCATCCGTTTCCAGGAGCTGTGGAAGCGTCTTGAAATCACGAACGACGACTTTATCCGCACCACCGAGCCGCGCCACAAGATCGTCGTCCAGCAGATCCTGCAGGAGCTGTTTGATCGCGACGAAATCTACAAGGCCGAATACGAGGGCTGGTATTGCGTCGGTTGCGAACGCTTCTTCACCGAGAAGGATTTGGTCGACGGCAACTGTCCCGAGTGCGGCCGCAAGGTCGACTCCATCATTGAATCCAACTATTTCTTCCGGATGAGTAAATATCAGGATTGGCTCATCAACTATATTGAAGACAACCCCGGTTTCATTCAGCCCGACTTCCGAGCCAATGAAACACTGGGCTTCCTCAAGAACAAGGAGCTGCAGGATCTCTGCATCTCGCGGCCGAAGACGCGTCTGGCGTGGGGGATCGAGCTGCCGTTTGATGCCGACTTCGTCACCTACGTATGGTTCGACGCGCTCATCAACTATATCTCGGCTATCGGCTACAAGTCGGACGAAGAGCAGTTCAGGAAATGGTGGCCCTGCTCGTGCCAGCTCATCGGCAAGGACATTCTCACGACGCATACCGTCTATTGGCCGACCATGCTCAAGGCCATGGGCGTCGAGATGCCGCAGTCCATCTTTGCGCACGGTTGGTGGCTGACCGGCCGCACAAAAATGAGCAAGTCGCTCGGTAATGTCGTGAATCCGATGGAGATGATCGACCGCTATGGTGTTGATGCCTTCCGTTACTTTCTGATCGCCGAGATGACCCTCGGACAGGATGCCTCCTTCACGGAAGGGGCGTTTATCAAGCGCTATAATGCTGACCTGGCCAACGATTTGGGCAACGTGGCCAACCGCGTACTCAACATGATCAGCCGCTACTGTCACGATAAGATGCCTGATCCAAAAATGGGTGATCGAGTCGTGCTGGTAAATCCAGAATCAGATGAAACCTACATCGATACACATGCAGAGGACGAACTCTGGGCTCACGTAAAAAGTGCTGCTGAGGCAGTGGGACCGATGATTGGCCAAATGAAGCTTGATGGCGCAATTGCTTTGGTAATGGGTGCAGTTCGTCAGATTAATAGTTATCTGCAGGAGCGCGCTCCTTGGAGTATGGCAAAGCAAGGGAACGTTCAGGGAGAAATCAATACCTGTCTCTACACGGCAGCGGAGTGTCTGCGCGTCTGTGCGGCGCTACTCTATCCCGTGATGCCCGAAAAGATGCTCGCGCTGCGTACGGCACTCGGCATGGCTGACAGTCACCCGCACCTCGGCAAGCTTACCGAGTTCGGTGTGCTCATTTCCGGCTCCGAAATATCTCAGCCCGGCGCGCTCTTTCCGCGCATCGAGGTGAAAACTGTAGACGCGGCTTCCAGCCGCGTTGCGAAAGAGGAGAAACCCACCCCGAAAAAAAATCAAAAATCGGAAGTGAAAAATCAGAAATCATCTGATGGCCTCATCACCTTCGATCAAGTTATGGCCGTAAACCTCAAAACCGCCGTCGTGCTCGAAGCTGAGAAAATCGAGGGGGCGGACAAGCTGCTCAAGCTCCAGGTCGACCTCGGAGAAGAAAAGCGCCAACTGGTGGCCGGCATCGCCCTGCACTATACGCCTGAAGAGCTGGTCGGAAAAACCGTCGTTGTGGTCGCGAACCTCAAGCCCGCCAAGCTGCGCGGCGTCGAATCACAGGGCATGCTGCTGGCCGCATCACTCGGGGAAACCCTCAAGCTCGTCACCGTCGAAGGCGGCATGGGGCCGGGCGGGTTGGTGAAATAGCGCAACGGCGCAACAGGTCTGAGCAGGATTGGTATTTCTGAAACGAGTTCCGGACAGCTTATGAAAAAGAAAACGTATCATTTATCCAAATACCTGCTGGGAAGTACCTTGTCTGCTCTGGCCGTGGTTGCCTGTGCCTATCTTCAGTATGAAATTGTTCAGGGAGGCGGATCGAAAGCCGGGGATTGTATCATTCCTGTTTTGGTCGGGATATTTTTTGGGGCACTTATTACCCGAACGATCATGCTTGGAAGTCGGCTTAAGCAGGAGAGGGACATTGTTCTTGATAAAAATCGGCGCATCAGATCCTTCACCGGAACCATCGTTCACGATCTCAAAAGTCCGGTTGCAGCCATTAACAGTCTTTCCGGAATGATTATTGAGGAAGACCAAAGCATCACCGGAGAATCCAAGGAGTATATTGAGCTTATTCATCAAAGCTCTTCCGACATGCTTGAGAATATCGGTCTGATCCTCGATAAAACGAAACTGGACTCGGGGCTGGAGCCTGATGATCTTGAGGTCGGCAACCCATACTACACCATCCAGTCCGTTATTGATAAATTCATTGTAACGGCTGTCAATAAGAGCATATCGATTCAGCGGCTCGTTGAAAGCAACCTGCCGGAGATCACTTATGACAAAGCCGCACTTGATCGCATTCTTTCCAACCTGATCAGTAACGCCATAAAATATTCGCCACCTAACACTCAGGTGAAAATCATCACCGAGCTGTTCTCCGACCGGCTTAAGATCATTGTTCGTGACCAAGGCCTGGGGATGACCGCCGAGGACATTGATAACGCCTTTCAGGAATTCAAGACCCTCAGCGCCCGGCCAACGGGGAATGAAACATCCTCCGGTCTGGGGCTTTCGATTGTGAAGCAATTAGTCAATCAGATAGGTGGCGACGTTGTTGTTAAATCGGAGGGCAGGAATAAAGGTTCATCCTTTGAAATAAGCCTGAAGCTGGCGACACCACCGGATTGATTGAATATACGGCCGTAGTGGTCGCCAATCTCAGGGCCGCCAGGTTGCGCTGTGTCGAATCTCAGGGTCCTGATCGCATGCCAATGGATGCCATTGTTTTCCTTTAATATAGTCGGAAAAATGAATTGCAACGCAATGGGGTAGATGTAACATTTCGTTCCGTTGTTAGGACTGCCGCGGCAGTTTTGGTGTAATTTTTTTAGGGATGGATTAACTGGAGTGCTTCGGATGAGTAAATTGATGACAATCGGAATGGTAACCCTGCTGGCTGCGGGTTTTGCAAATGCACAGAGTGACATGGTTATGGTGGGACAGGCTCCGGCCAATGACTCGTCTGTGGCCAAAATTTCGGCCGAAGCGGCTTTGGTATCGGCTTATGTCTGGCGCGGCCAGGTTTATAACAGCGATGCGGTGATTCAGCCGCAGATCACGATTTCGCAGTATGACTTCAGTTTTAATGTTTGGGGCAACTACGACCTGAAGAACAATGTGGCGGGTGTATCGAGCGATTTTTCCGAGCTTGCTCTTTCTGTGGCCTACACACTGCCGGTGAATCTCAATGAGATGGAAATTACTGTTGGTGCGATCAACTACACCTATCCGAATACGCTGACCAGTTCCGGCAGTGCTGCAGAATCCACGAGCGAGCTGTTTGCCACCGCTAGGGTGCTGAGCTATGCGGATTATTTCATCCCATCCGCCACCATCTTTGGTGATGTCGATGAAGTGCGCGGAACCTATGTCCTGCTGGATGTGGTTGCGCCGTATCAGGTAAGCGACTACCTCGCAGTTGAGGGCGGTGTTTCCGCAGGTTATGGTAACACCCGTTACAATGATTTCTATTTTCCCAATGCCGCAGGAAACCAGGACGCCGGGTTTAACGACTACAACTTCTATGTGAATGCCTCGTATGAGCTCTATGAAAACGTAACCGTTTCGGCAAACGTCACCTACACGTTGCTCGAAGGCGGCTCCATCCGCAGGGCGGCGAGAGCGACCTACGAGGATAGACAAAAGCTTTGGGGCGGCGTAAACCTTACCTACGATTTCTAATCAACGCAGAAATCCGCGAGTCGACGCCCCGCACCCCGGGGCGTTTTTTTTGATTTGGTCGCGCGACTTTAAACCGTTAAGCTCTGTCATATTTTTAATCAACCCAAGGAACGAATGGGGTCAGTACGAGGCTGTGTGAGCGAAGCGGTATCTATTGATGCACTTGCCCGGACTGACTCCCTGAGGGAAAGGTGAAAGCCATGAATGAACTGTTGAACCTGCTGAAACAGAACGCACTCGAAACGCCGGAGAATATGGCCAAAATGCTGGGCATCAGCGTCGACGAGGTGAAAAAACAGATTGTCCAATATGAGAAGGAAGGCGTGATTCGCGCCTATCAGGCCGTGGTCAACGAGGAGAAACTCGATTCCTCTCTGGTTACTACAGTGATCGAGGTCAAGGTCACCCCCGAAAGCGAAGGCGGGTTTGACCGGATTGCCGAACGTATCAGCCGTTTTCCTGAAGTGGAGTCTGTCTATCTCATGTCCGGGACATTTGATCTGCTGCTCTTCATCAAAGGGCGCACCATGCACGAGGCGGCCGGCTTCGTCAGTGAAAAGCTGGCCACGATGCCGGGCATCGTATCGACCGCCACGCATTTCATGATGAAGACCTACAAGCAAAACGGCATTGTCATGCACACAGGGGAGGACGATGAACGACTCAAAGTCTCTCCATAGCCGTATTGCCAAGACCGTCCGCGATATTCCCCGCTCCGGCATCCGCGATTTTTTCGACATCGTCAGCTCGCGCGAAGATGTGATTTCGCTCGGTATCGGTGAGCCGGACTTCGTTACGCCCTGGCACATCCGCGAGGCGGCCGTCCTCGCGCTTGACCGGGGCATGACCTCCTATACCTCGAATATGGGACTGCTCTCCTTGCGACGCGGCATTTCCCAGTATGTGGAAAAGAAGACCGGTATCGCATATCGTCCGGAGAATGAAGTGCTCGTCACCGTGGGTGTGAGTGAGGGGCTTGATCTCGCCATCCGCGCGCTTATCGAGCCCGGCGACGAGGTTCTCTACCACGAGCCGAGCTATGTCTCCTACAATCCGCTCATTCAGTTTGCCTACGGCAAGCCGGCCGCCATTCAGACGAAGAAGGAAAACGGCTTCCGCCTGACCCGGGACGAGCTGGAAGAAAATGTTTCCGATAAAACCAAGATCCTGCTGCTCAACTATCCCAACAATCCGACCGGTGCTGCCCTGTCGAAGAAGGATGTGGAGGATATTGCCGCTTTCGCCATCGAACATGACCTGATTGTGCTCACCGACGAAATCTATGACGAGTTGACCTACGACCGCGATCACTTCAGCATTATCTCGGTGCCCGGCATGCGTGAACGCACCATTTACCTGCATGGTTTTTCCAAGGCATGGGCCATGACCGGTTGGCGCATGGGCTTCACGTGTGCGCCGCCCGAGCTGACCGAGGCCATGATGAAGATTCATCAGTACACCATGCTCTGCGCGCCGATCCTCAGTCAGGAAGCCTCGGTTGAGGCGCTGAAAAATGCGGATGCGGACATCGGCTACATGAAGGCGGAATACAAGAAGCGCCGAAACTTTATTCACGCCTCCTTTGAAGAGATGGGCATTCCCTGCATCCGACCCGATGGCGCATTCTATGCCTTCGCCGACATCAGCCGCTTCGGCATGACGGCCAAGGAGTTTGCCCTTAAACTGTTGGACGAGCAGAACGTGGCCTGCGTGCCCGGTACGGCCTTCGGGGCCTGTGGCGAGGGTTTTATCCGATGCTCCTATGCCACGTCGATGGATGAGATCAAAGAGGCCATGGTGCGAATCGCCCGTTTTATTGAAAAACTCTAATGCGCGAAAGACCTGTCCAGCGGGAGTTGATTGTTTTTCCAACCGAGCTGGCACTGCGTCGATATCAGCAGGAACAGGCACTTGCGCATGGCTGGGTCGACGCTTCGTTCCACACGACCTTTGCGCGACTCCTTAAACTCTGCCTGCCCTATGCGAAAATAAGCGGGCAGCGCATGGATGCCGCACAGCAGCTGCTGTTGCGGAAACAGGTGGTCGATATCGCAAGTGGGCATTTCGAAGGGGAGGGCACCTTGGGCGAACTGTCGCCCCATGCGCTGGGTGATGTGCTCGACCAACTGGTGACCGAGCTGGCCTCGATACCCGAGCATACCACACGTATCCTGGATTGGATGCTCGATCATAACCGAGCCCACAAGCTTCATCAGTTGGGTACGCTTTTCAGCGTCTGGCGCACGATCGCCAAGCAGGAGGGGCGGGCTGACAAGCTTGATATCAACTTGGCGATCCTCCGATTGCTGAAGGGTAAACGCGAAGACTGGCCGCCGCAGCTGCGTGACTGCAGGCAGCTGGTTTTCCGGTCGGTACGTTGGTTCAATCCGTTTGAAGAGTCCTGTGTGGCGGCACTCAATCAGCGGCTGAAGGTGCGCATTGAATCCGCACTGCCTCCCGCACATGCGGAAGCGGCGGCCGACCGGTTGGGGCAGCAGATCCGCTCCGAAATCATGGGCGAGCCCTGGGCAATCTGGGCGGAAGACCTGGGCGACGCGATTGCGGTCGACAGCGCCGATGTGCTTCAGCTGACGGATTCATCCCGCATCAACTTTTCCCGCTCAGCCGGGGCCTATGGCGAGATCGAGGATTTGGCGCGGCGTATCGGCTGGAACCTGCAAACCCATCAAATGGCTCCGAATCGAATGGCGCTGGTGGTTCCCAATATCGGAAAGGTGCAGGATATTATTCCGCATGTGTTCAGCCGTTTTCGAATTCCCTACTTTTTCCGGCGCGGCCGACCGGTCCTTTCTTCTCCCTGCGTAAAAGCCTTTCTTGCATGGCTTACCTTTCCCCTGCATCCAGACCGCGACACGCTCATCGATCTTATTCGGAATCCGGCCATCCAGTTCGATGATCGTGAAAGGGCAATTGACGCACTGGTCAAAGAACCGCCACGTGTTGAATTGCGGCGTTTCCCTTTTTTCAATGGCCTGGAAATCTGTTCCGGCGTTCAGGCGGCAAAGATCTTAAAGGAACGGATTGTCGAACCTGATGATTATTTTAATAGCGAGGCATTAAAGGCGGTCGCCGCATCGCTGGACGGATTCGGCGATCACCCGATGCCGCTGCAGGAACTGGTCGATCTGATTGGTGAGCTGTTGGAGGATTCGACCATTCGCCCGCAAGAGAGCCATGAGCAGGGTGTTTGGATTCTTAATCCGCATGACGCGGTGGGACTCGACTTCGACCTTGTTCTTTTTGCGGGGCTCAACGAAGGGGAATTTCCCGGCATCCCGCAACAGGATGCCTTGCTCAGCGATAAGGAGCGGTACTGGCTTCGGCAAAGCCTAGAAGAAAAGGGCGCGCCGCTTCCCAAAATGGCCCTGCCTGCAATGAATGTTCTTCTGGAGCAGCAGTCCGTACTCTTCCTGACGGCCTTGGGCATGGCGCGTGAGCAGCTTGTTTTCTCCTATCAGTCCGTGGATCAGGAAGGCAATGAACTGGGCGAAGGGGATTATTACAGCAAGCTCTGGAGCCTGGCCGGTTGGTGCGCGCAGGCTCAAATCCAACTGAGCCCCTACGATGCGTGGCGAATCGAACAATTTACAGATAAAAACGTTTTCCGCGACCATTGGAAGAAGCAAGCGGGCAAGCCTCGGGAAGATCGTATTCCCATGCCGGGAGAGTCGTTCCTCCCGATTGTTCCGCTTCCGCTATGCCGGGCGAAAGATGAAGCGCTGCAGGCGGCGGTTAATGAAAGTACGACTTCCGTAGCTTGTCCTGCCGTAGCCTCTGGCGAAGGCGAAGCGTCCGTAAACAGTGAAGACACTGGCCCTTCATCTAAGCTCACGCATCTGGTTGCCATGCTGGGCATTGAATCCGAAAGAGACGCTTTTCTTGATTCGCCGATTGAAGAGCGGAGACCGTCGAACTATTGCGGCCATATTGATGCCCTTAAAGAAAAGATTGCCGATTGGTTCACGTGTAAGAAGGAGATGAGCCCGACCGCCTTACAGGCACTGGCGCAGTGCCGCTATATCTTCCTGCTCGAACGCGTCTTCGGCATGCGCGATGAGCGCATGGCGGATGATACCCCCGATCCCATGGATCGCGGCGGATTGATCCACTCCATTCTGCGCGAAATTTACACGGCTGTTGCCCTCGGCGAAAGCGGGATTGATGCGCCGCGATACTGGGCGGTGAAGACGTCGACGGGTTGGATCCGGCGAACTGAACCGGGCGTTGACGCCATTTCGCTGGCGACATTCGTTCCTGAACTCAGCAATGACTACGAGGTCTTTGCCAAAAAAATTGCGAACCAGCGAATGGATAAGGCCAGTCTGGGGCATCCCGGAATCTGGGCGGCGGAGCGCCAAAAGATTCTGGAAATTATTCTCAACTTCATCCGCCACGACCTTCAAACCTGTACCACTGAAAACAGGTTTCCCGCCTTGTTTGAACTAAAGTTCGGGGGTGAAACGGCTGTGGATATGGGAGAGGTCAAGCTGCATGGGATCATCGACCGCGTGGATCTGGTGTTTGCGGATACGGGCGAATTGCTGAAGGTGCGGGTGCTTGACTACAAGGGGGCGAGTCGCAAGCGCACCAAACACGAAGAGTATATCGATGACATCCTCCGCAATCTGGACTGTCAGTTGCCGATCTATGCATTCGCTGCCCAGCAGTTTTTTTTCGGGGCATTCAATACGAACGAGCTGAATGCGGTGACCGAGGCGGGTTATCTCTTTTATGAACGCGATCTCGATCAGATGGAACAGGCGCTGGCCCGCAGTCTCGTTCCGATGGATGAGCCCGAATTGCTTGAAGGTTTTCTGGCAACCCTGTTCGCGAATCTGCAGCGATTAAAGCAGGGTGATTTTGCTGTCGATCCGCTCATCGAAACCTATAATGACTATGAGTCTGTGTGCCGCACCGAAGCGGTGGCACGGGAGGATCTGGAGTGAAACGTAACAATTGATCCGTGATGCGTAGCGAGAGACCTTGCGAATTACGCATTACGATTTAGAAAGGAAGCGAAGCACATGGACATTAAACTCAATTTTTTCGGCGCGGCAAAAAATGTTACCGGCTCCTGCTACTACCTCGAAGCAAATGGTGTGCGGCTGTTGATCGACTGCGGCCTTTATCAGGAACGCGACCTGAAGCCGCGCAACTGGGCCGACTTTCCGGTGCCGCCGAATACCATCGATGCGGTTCTGCTGACCCACGCCCATCTGGACCACTGCGGCCGTTTGCCCAAACTGGTAAAAGAGGGGTTTGACGGAGTAATCCATGCGACTTCGGCCACGGCGGAAATTGCGAATATCATCATGCTGGATTCCGCGCATATCCAGGAAGAAGACATCAAACATAAGCAGCGTCGCCATGAAAAGCAGGGCAAGACCAGTCCGTTCCCGTATGAAGCCCTTTATACGATGGAGGATGCGCAGAAAACCTACACGATGTTCAGCAAGGTGAAATACAATGTGCCGGTTCCGATTGGTGAGGGGATCTCGGCTGAGTTCCGCGAAGCCGGTCATGTGTTCGGCTCCTCTTCCATCCGGATCACAGTGACACAGGGCGATGAAAGCCGGACCATTCTTTTCTCCGGCGACGTCGGCCGCTGGGATCTGCCGATCATGCGCGATCCGCATCAGTTCGAGCATGCCGATTATGTGCTGATCGAGTCCACCTATGGCGACCGGGTGCATGATGAAGTGGCAAACATTCCCAACGAGCTGGAGCGAGTCATCAACGAAACCCACAAGGCGGGCGGCAACATTATTATTCCCAGTTTCGCGCTGGAACGCACCCAGGAGCTTCTTTACCACCTTAACGGTCTCTTGAACGAAGACCGCATCCCGCATCTGCTGGCCTTTGTCGACAGCCCGATGGCGATCAAGATTACCGAGGTGTTCAAGAAACATCCCGAGTTGTTTGATGAAGAAGCGATGGAGCAGATGCGGGCGGGCGATAAGCCCTGCGACTTCCCCGGCCTGACCATGTCGCGGACCGTCGATCAGTCCAAGTCGATCAATCATATTAAAGGAACGGCCATCATCATTGCCGGGTCAGGCATGTGCACCGGCGGCCGCATCAAGCATCACATAAAAAACAACATCGACCGTCCTGAAAGCACGATCCTGTTTGTCGGCTACCAAGCGTTCGGCACGCTCGGTCGATACCTGCTGGAAAAGCCGGAAACGGTTCGCCTGTTTGGCGAGGAATATCCGGTCAAGGCACGGATCGAGCGCATCTCCGGTTTCTCGGCCCATGCCGACCAGAACGAGCTCTACCAATGGCTTTCCTCCATCAAGGAGCCGCCGCGCAAGGTATTCATCACCCACGGTGAAGAGAAACAGGCCACCGCCTTTCAGAAATTTCTGACCGACAAAACCGGCTGGAATTGCCTCGTTCCCGAATACGAGCAGGAAGTGATCCTGGATTGAGTGTAGACGAAGCGTCCAGCTTCATTGTCCACGAATGGGCATGCCCGCGCAACCAAGCTGGAGGCTTCGTCTACAAAAAAAGGCGCCCCCGCGAGGAGCGCCTTTTCTGTTAACCAATGCTGGTCAGCGCATGTCCGGTACTACGCACCGAGGCACTGCTTCATGTCATCCTCAACCGTCGTGACGGGGGCAATGTTGAAGTTGTCAACAAGCACCTGCAGTACGGTTGGGGTAATGAAGGCCGGCAGGGTCGGGCCGACCTTGATATCCTTGATGCCGAGATGCAGCAGGGTCAGCAGGATGCAGACGGCCTTCTGCTCGTACCAGGAGAGGATCATGGAGAGCGGCAGGTCGTTGACATCGCACTCGAAGGCTCCGGCGAGGGCCACGGCCACCTGGATGGCGGAGTAGGCGTCGTTGCACTGACCCATATCGAGCAGGCGCGGAATGCCGCCGATGTCGCCGAACTCCAGTTTGTTGAAGCGGAATTTACCACAGGCAAGCGTGAGGATCGCGCAGTCGTCCGGCACGGCTTCCGCAAAGTCGGTGTAGTAGTTGCGGCCCGGCTTGGCACCGTCGCATCCGCCAATGAGGAAGAAGTGCTTGAGCGCGCCGCTCTTGACGGCATCCACCACCTGCGGGGCAACACCGAGCACGGCGTTGTGGCCGAAGCCGGTCAGGATGGTTTTTTCTTCTTCGGTTTCCTTAAAGCCCTCGGATTCGATCGCGGCATTGATCACCGGCGTGAAATCGCCGTTGTCAATGTGATCAACCCCCGGCCATTGCACGAGGCCGCTCGTGAAGATGCGGGCTTTGTAGTTTTCCTTCGGCTTCTGGATGCAGTTGGTGGTCATCAGGATGGCACCGGGGAAGGCTTCGAATTCGGAGCGCTGATCCTGCCATGCACCGCCATAGTTGCCGACGAGGTGGGAGTACTTCTTCAGTTCCGGATAGCCGTGGCAGGGAAGCATTTCACCGTGTGTATAGATGTTGATGCCCTTGCCTTCGGTCTGCTTGAGCAACAGATCAAGATCCTTAAGGTCGTGCCCGGAAACGAGGATGGCTTTGCCTTTGACCGGTGTGATGCGAACCGGGGTGGGGACCGGATGGCCGTAGGTTCCGGTATTGGCCGAATCGAGCAGGCCCATAACGGTCAGGTTGACTTCGCCGGTTTTGAGGGCGTACCCCACGAGCTCATCGACGGTCGGTGCGGGGTTCAGCAGAAAGGCCAGTGCTTCGTGGAAAAAGGCGAAGACGGAATCGTCTTCCTTTTCGAGGACGAAGGCATGGTCGGCATAGGCCGCGGTACCTTTCAAGCCATAGAGGATCAGTTCCTGCAGGCCGGTCACATCCGGGCCGAGGGTAGACATACGGCTTTCGATACCGACTTTCTCGCCTTGCGAAATGAGGCCGTCAAGGTCGTCGGCCAGTTCAAATTTTCCACCCATTTCCTTCAGCAACTGTGCGCCGCGGGAAATGATGCCGGCAATATCGTTGGCATCGAAGTTGACGTTCGTGACGGTGGTGAAAAGCCCTTCCATCACAAACAGGTCGGCGTCGCGGGTGGCCTGTCCGGCCGTGCGGGCGGCATGCGCCTTTTCTGAAATTTTTTTACAGAGCTGGACTAAAAGGTCCTGCAGGGCTGCGGTTTCGGGGTCCTTGCCGCACACGCCGAAGGCGGTGCATCCGGTCGACTGGCTGGTTTGTTCGCATTGGTAGCAAAACATACTCATTTTATCTCTCCTGGTTGGTTTCCGTTTTAAATGATGCCGCTATTATGCACGGGCATGCAAAACATATCCTTGATATAGGTCAAGAAGTCAGGCTTTTTGCAAAAGACATTGTTTTCGCTCCTATGGACGTTATGTTTCCAACCATGCGAATCGCTTTAATCATTGGATGGTTGTTGCTGGCCTGTGCGGGTCATGGTGCAACCTTGCGGATCGAGGGCGAACAGGCCTGGCTGAAAGCCGATGGCATGCCTTTGTCCAAGGTATTGCGACTGTTCGAACAGCGGGGCGTCGATGTACGGATCGACCCCTCGCTCGATTTGGCCCGGATTACCGGGGAGTGGGAAAACACCGAGGTGGGCCGTCTAATCGGCCAGCTGGTCAGTCCGCACAGCTATCTGCTGGAGTGGAAGCATGTCGATGGCCCGCTCGGCGACCTGTACCAAATTTCCTCCATTCGTATTTTTTCCGACGGCAACTCCTCCGCGGCGCAACCCCTGTCGCCGAAAAGCAAAACGCTGGATGTGGTCGAAGGCAAGGACGGCATCAAATATATCCGCAGCGAGATCATGGTCGGTTTCAAGGAAGGCTCGAGTATCGAGGATCTCAACAGACTGCTTCGAAAGCTGGACGGTACGGTAATTGAAGTGATTGACCCTCCGGGGATTTATCGCATTAAGCTGAACGAGGGCCTATCGGTCGAGGATGCAATGGCCATTGCAAACGCATTTGAGGGCGTTGGATCTTCCGAACCGAATCTTGCCTTTCCGCGCATTGGAGGCGAAGCAATACCAAGCCTTGGCGGTGGAGAGGGCATAAATCTGAACCTCCTGCCGGGGGAAACGGCCGTTGCCGTCCTTGATTCCGGACTGGATCCCAAATATGCCGATCAGCCTTTTATACGCGGAACGTATGACGCCATTGATCCCCTGGCGAAAATATCGGATCCGACGGGGCACGGCACCCTGACCGCCATGGTTGCCGCCGGAGCGATTGTGCCGTTCGGCGGTGCGCCAGCGGACACCAGTGTGCCGGTGCTGGCGATCCGTACCTTCGATGAAAACGGTATGACGAGTGCCGCCACCCTCATGCGCGCACTCGAATTCGCTGCCGATTCGGGCGTGAAGATCATCAATATGAGTTGGGGGTCGGATGTCGACAGCACTTTCATGGAAACCGCCATGAATTTTGCCGCGCAAAACGGGATGACGCTGTTTGCCGCAGCAGGCAACGAGCCGACCGGTAAGCCGATCTATCCCGCCGGCTATGACTCGGTTATTGCGGTGGGTGGCCTAAATCCCGATGGAACACAGTGGGAAAACTCCAACTATGGCGATTTCGTCGAGATCTATGCCCCGGCCAAAGCCAGTTTTGACGGTAAAAACTATGCCGGCACCTCCATCGCCAGTCCCTACACGGCTGGTCAGGCCGCTCGTCAAATCTCCGGTGAGTAGTTGATTTCTTCCGCCGGGCGGGTGAGCACGAGGTGCAGATCGTTGGTAAAGCGCGTCTGGAATCCGGCTTCGCAGTAGGAGAGATAGTAGTTCCACTTGCGCTGGAAGGGGCCGTCATAGCCCAGTTTAACCAGTGTCCGTGTATTCTCGTTGAATGCTTTACGCCAGCGGCGGAGCGTTTCGGCATAGTGAATGCCGATGTTGTCGAGGCTTTCGACTGTAAAGGTCGAGTGCTGTGTCATGGCCTTCGACAGCTCTGTCAGCGACGGAAGCATGCCCCCCGGAAAAATGTGCTTCTGGATCCAGTCGGGGTTGCGGCGATAGGCGTCATAGCGCTGGTCAGGAATGCAGATGACCTGCAGCACTACCCGTCCGCCGGGTTTGAGCAGGCGGTCGCAGGTGGCGAAAAAGGTTCCATAGTAGGCATGTCCGACGGCTTCGAGCATTTCGATGGATACAATGTGGTCAAACTCCCCGCGCATTTCGCGGTAGTCGCACATCACAATCTTGACCTGCTGTTCCAGCCCTTCCGCCGCAACGCGCTCTTTTGCAAATTTAAACTGCTCTTCCGAGATCGTAATACCGGTCACTCTGCAGCCGGTCCGTTTGGCTGTTTCAATCGCAAAGCCTCCCCATCCGCATCCGATTTCCAGTACATGGTGTTCCGGTTTGATGGACGCCAGCTCGATCAGCCGGTGAATTTTGCGGCGCTGGGCATCGGGAAGGGAATCGTCCGGCGTTTCAAAGATGGCCGATGAATACATCATGGTTTCGTTGTCGAGAAACAGCTTGTAGAAATCGTTGCCGAGGTCGTAGTGCGCGTGAATGTTACGTTTGCTGCCGAGGATGGTATTGCGATTGGTGGCATGCTGCAGAATGTGCATGAGCCGCTTGGCAATGCCGGACGTGATCCCGGTTGCCTTAAGCTGGGCCATGTTGTCGATAAAGAGCTGCAGCACACCCGTCAGGTCATCGCTCTCCCAATCATTGTCCATCCAGGCCTCGCCCATGCCGATATTGCCGCCGATGACCAGTCGGGTGAAAAAGCGGTGGTGGTTGACTTTGAGATGTTTGGGTTCGGAGAGGTCGCCATAGTGTTTCTCGATACCGCTTGGAAGCTCGATCCGCAGATGGCCGTTCTCAATCTTATTTAAATGACGATCAACAATGCGCATGCATTGCTCTTCAATGAACGTCGGTCTCATGTGCTCTCCTTGATCGTCATGATACTGGAAGGCGCAGGTTTGACAAACACTGGAAGTTTCTTTTTGTAATGAAGCAGGGCGGCCTGCCAGAGAATGCGCGGCATGGTCAGGGTCGCGGCAAACGGATGCCGCAGCACTGTTTTCCAGAGGCTGGACGTGGTGAGTTCCTCACCGCTGCCCCACATGGCGGCATGCATGATCACTTCACCGTTGCGAATCAGCTTGATGTCGATATTCATGTCTTCGCCCGGAGCGGAAAAGGTGAATTCATAGTGTCCGTTCATGTCGTTGAAGGGGGAAACATGAAACTGTTTGTCGTGACGGCACCGGAGCGGAAAGGATGTTCCGCCTTCCAGCAGGTATAGGTGGCGCTCGCCAAAGGTGTTGTTCACTTCCGCCACCATGCAGGCGGGCGATCCGTCCTTTTTCAGTCCGTAGTAAAAACTGACGGGATTGAACACCTTCGCCATAAAGCGTGTAACCGTGACCAACACAATGCGATCCAGCTCCGAGGTGTCGATGAACTCGGACAGCCGCTCCCGGAAACCGCCGCTGCCGCGCAGGTAATCCTCGTCCCTCAGGCTGACCGGTCTCCAATGGTTGTAGCCGAAGCCGCGAAGGGTTCGGTCGAGTTCGGGCAGCTCGTCGAGATCGATGGCCAGGAAGTAGAAGGGAAATACCCAGTTGTGGTTCACCGGACTGTGCCGCGCATGCATCACTTTCCCGTTGTAGATACGGCTTTTCACAGATCGATTCCAAAACCCTTTGCCACTTCGACAGCGGAGCGAACGGCGTCTTCATGGAAGCCGTTCCCAAAATAACTTCCCGCAAACCAGGTGCTGTTCTGTCCATTGAGCTTCTTCAGCATCGGCCGGTTGATCAGTGCTGCGCGGGTGTACATCGGATGCTCATAATTAAATTCGCGTATGATGTCCTTGGGATCCTCCGGCAGGTTGAGGGAGACAAGATAGCGCTTTTGGGTTTTCAGGCCCTGCAGGCGGTTCATGTCGTAGGTCAGACAGGTCCTTGCTCCCGCAAGACGTTGGAAATTCCAGGAGCTCCAGACTTTCTTGAGCGGCGGCATGACGGATTCATCGGTGTGGAGCAGCGTGCGGCTTTTGGAATACTGCCAGCACCCGAGGGATTTTTCTTCTTCCTCGCTCGGATCCATCAGCAAACGAAAGGCCTGATCCGCGTGCGTGGCCATGATCACCTGATCGAAACGTTCTTTCCGATCGCTCCCGAATTGAATTTCAACGCCTTCAGCATCGCGCCGGATGCCTTTGATGTCGGCACTGAGCCGGACGTCAACCCGGTCCCATGACTTCTGCATCCGATCGATATAGACACTGCTTCCGCCCACCACGGTTTTCCATTGAGGGCGGTCGTCGACGGTTAACAACCCATGGTTATGAAAGAACTGAATAAAGCTCAGTGCGGGAAACTCCATCATCTTTTCGCAGGGCGTGGACCAGATCGCCGAGCCCATGGGAATGATGTGGTGGTCGATAAACTCCTGCCGAAAGCCATTGCGCTTTAGATAATAGCCAAACGATTCATGGATGAGGTCCTTTTTCTCCAGATCGTTTTCGGCGGTTTTAAAGAATCGCAGCGTATCGCGCACCATGCGATGGAAGGAGGGTTTGAACACGTTTAATCGCTGGGCAAAAAGACCATTCAGTCCGCTGCCGGAATACTGGAGGCCTGAAGGCGCATCGTGATAGCCAAACGACATATCGCTGTTGCGCAGCTCCACACCCAGTTGATCGAAAATCCGGTTGAGCAGGGGATAGTTCCGGTCATTCATCACGATGAAGCCGGTATCGACCGGAGTACCCGCATCGGGCCCGTCAGGAAGGATCACGGTATTGGTGTGCCCGCCCAGACGATTGTTTTTCTCGAACAGTGTTACGCGGTGTTTGCGTTGCAGCAGGTGCGCCGACGTAAGCCCGGCCACGCCCGAGCCGACTACGGCAATATTCAGATTATCATTGCTCATTCCTGACTAACCTCGACTCCCTTCAGCATCGCCTCCTTCACAGTCCGGCTGCTGGGTTCCTTGCCCAGCCAGATCGAAAAATAGGCGTTTGCAAATTCCTCATTCCGTATGGTTGCAATCGTCTCATCATCGAAGCGATAGGTCAGCCCTTCCCCTGGACGAAAGATGATCGATGCAAATGAACCCTTCGCACCATCACGATAGGCATCATGCAGTTCGTCAATCATCGGAAGCAAGCGGTCATATTCCGCTGCGGTCAGGTTTTTTCTGAGGGTGCCGATTGCCGCCCGAATCATGTGTTTCTTCGGCGTGTGATGAAAATAGTGGATATCAATGCGCTTAGGCACATCGGAAAGTACGCGATGCACATCATTGGTGTTTTCCAGGTAGAGGGCCCCGACATAGATTTTGAAGATAAAACCTTTTCGAAGAAGACCGGCACCCTGCAGTTTGAAATCCCCGTGCTGCAGCGGCAGGTCAACGCCCCCGACCGTTGCGGCCTCTGCACCGAGCGAGAGCAACAGGGTCGGCAAAAATGTTTTGAGGAACAACGACTTCACTGGCTGAGTGCGGATTCAATCGCTTCAATGAGTTTCTGATCACCCGGTTTGGTTCGGCTCCCGAAGCGGTTGATGACTCTGCCGTCGGCGGAAATGAGAAACTTGTTGAAGTTCCATGAAATCTTTCCGCTGAAGTCGGGGTTGGTCTGTTTGGAGGTAAGGAACGCATACAGAGGATGTTGATCATCGCCCTTGACCGATATCTTTTCAAACATCGGGAACGTCACGCCATAGTTGAGTTTACAGAATGAGGCGATTTCCTCGTTACCTGCCGGTTCCTGATTCATGAAATCGTTGGAAGGAAATCCCAGCACCACAAAGCCTTTGTCTTTGTAGAGTTCATAGAGTTTCTGTAGTCCGTCATACTGCCCGGTAAAGCCGCAACGGCTTGCGGTATTGACAATCAGCAGCGTTTTTCCTTGGTAATTTTCCAGCTTGATCGTTTCACCGGAAATCGTTTGCGCTTCAATCTCGTAGAATTCAGTCATGGGAACCTCCGTAGTTGCGGATGTGCATCCGGTAGCGATGGTAAGTATAGCGGCAAATACGATGCTGTGTATTTTCATTTTTCCAATCCTTTTTCGAGACGGCTCTTTACGAGCCGGGTCCAGAATCCAACCACGGGGAGACGATCCAGCATGGCGCTGGTGTCCCAGTAATCCTGCTGAAAGATAACTTTTCCTTCCGCGTTGTAGCGCACATGGGAGAGGCCAATGGTTTCGATAACCTCTCCCTTGGCCACGGCCGATTCCAGCTTCATGGTCCAGCGGGCATAATAGTCCTTGCCGCTGCGTTGCATGGAATCGATCGTGAAGGTGCACTCCTGAACCGGTTCCGCCATGACGAGAAAGTAGTGCTCGATCGCATCGATACCTTCGACGATGTGGAAGGGATCACCGAACCACGCATCCTCGGCATACACCTCACGCACCCCGGCACGGATGGCTTCAGCGGTATACTCGGCGTAGAAGTCATCGAAGAGCTGCAGCGCATTTTTTTCAACAGTGCTCCCTGGAGTCATCGAGGGGATTGATTCAATGCGTTCGAGTGCGGCGCTGTTCTTTGACCAGTCCGGCGACCTGTTTTTAGACCTGGATGTACATCCCGTCGTCATAATCAGTCCTGCAAGCGTTGAAACAATCAGCGTTTTTTCAATAGATAGTGTGCGACGTACCATTCTTCTCCCTCCTTAAATCCAAACAATTCCTCACAGGCCATAAAGAAGATGCGCCAGCGGCCGAACTGAAGCCGGGCCTCCTCACTCCCGTGGTGTCTTTCCAGAATCGCGATGACATCTTCAGCGTTCTGGTCGATGCGGTCGAGCCAGGCGCGCAGTGTCCGGGCATAATGTTTTCCGTTGATGCGCCAGTGCCGCTCGGTCACCATATCCTGATTGGTCAGGGTCATAAGCGATTCGGAGGGCATCATGCCTTCTTTGAAAAAGTGTTCGGACATCCAGTTAACTTCGCCCGCATCATTGAAGAGATAGGCCAGTTCGCGATGTACAAAAATATGGATGAACAGCTTTCCGTCCAGTTTGAGCCAGCCATTGATGCGACGCAGCAGTTCCGGCCAGTTGCGCATGTGCTCAAACATTTCAACCGACACGACGCGGTCGAAACGGCGGGCAATGTTGAAGTCGTTCATATCCAAGGTGATAACCTCCAGATTCGCGAAGCCCCGCGCATCGATAAATTTTTTCTGCGTTCGCGAGTTCGATACCGCGGTGATTTTTGAATTGGGATAGTGTTCCGCCATCCACAGGGAGAGGGATCCCCATCCACAACCCAGTTCCAGGATATCCATTCCATCAACAAGACCTGCACGTTTGCACGTGAGCTCGAGCATGTATTCCTCGGATTCAGCCAATGTCGTGTCCGCGACCGGCCAGTAGCCGGAACTGTATTTGAGATGCGGACCCATGAAGGTCTGAAAAAGGTCGGCGGGAACCTCATAGTGCTGTTCGTTGGCGGTGTCGGTGGCTACGGCCACCGGGGACGCTTCCATCATGTCGATGAATTTATAGAGCGCTTCGAGCTGCTCCTCGTGCGAACCCTTCATCTCCAGCCTGAGGCGGTCGCGCAACAGCTTTTTGATTCCCGCGCGAATGGCGGCATCAGGCATTTTTCCCTTCTCAGCAAGTTCCATAAAATCAATCATTTTAATCTCCGTTGCCAAGGGTTCGATGTCATGAACCGAGCCTTACAGCGTTTTCTTTTTTTTCGGCCAGGGAATCAGGATACTGGTGGTTTCCTGATACTCGCGATAGGCGTCGCCGCGCTTGGCCAGCGATTCGCGTTCCACATGGGGAATGCCCGTGAGCTTCATCAGGAAAAGATACATGGCCGCCGGACCGATCAGGCTCAGCGCGAAAGCCGGTGCTCCCACGGCCAGGAGCACATACGAAAACCAGTGCAGCCACTCAAAGAAATAGTTCGGATGGCGCGACCAGTTCCAGAGTCCGTCCTTGCAGACCTTTCCTTTGTTCTCAGGCTTGTTCCGGAAGCGCGCAAGCTGAAGATCCGCCTGCCACTCACCAATCATGGTCAAAATCCATGTGACGGCCGCGAGGATATCGAACACCGATACAGAGGTCTGTGTTTTGCTGGCGCCGGAGAGGAACGGCAGTGCGAAGAGGACGACCAGGAGGGATTGGGACGTAAAGAAAACAAAGAACCAGCGGTTTGCTTTATCGCCCCAGTGGGCGCGCAGGCGCTGGTAACGGGAGTCCTCTTCCTCGCAGATGATGCGATCCTTGAGAATGTACAGCACCAGCCGAAGCGACCAGATACCGCCCATCGCACCGAGCAGGATGCGGCGTGGCAACCAGCCTTCGCCAACCATGGCTGCATAGACGGCCATGGCGCCGACACCGGCCGTCCAGCCGATATCCACAACCCCGGCATCCTTGCGGATGACCTGAATTGTCCAAAGGATTGTGAAGACGATAAACGCCCCGATGAAGCCCTGCAAAAGCATGGGCGCAAAGTGCTGAAGTGTGTCCATTATGACCTCCGTTCGGCAAGGACCGTCTTGGGCGGCTCGCGAATGTCCCATACGATACGGAACCATTGAAGCACACGCAGGATCATGTAACTCAGATCGATTTCCCACCACTTGAATCCCTGGCGGGCCGAAATTGAATACCGGTGATGGTTGTTATGCCAGCCTTCGCCCATGGCAAGGAGTCCCAGTAGCCAGTTGTTGCGGCTGTCGTCATCCACATCAAATGGTTTCCGTCCGTACATGTGCGCAATCGAGTTGATGCAGAAGGTGACGTGGTAAACGGCTATGGTGCTGAGAAAGAAACCGTAGAAAACAAACTGCCAGCCGGTAATTCCCCACGCGGGGCGAAGCCAGCCAATCAGTGATCCCACGCCGAGCAGCATCACGGCCAGCGCAACTGCAGGCGCATAAGGATGTTTGTTGAGCCAGACCAGTTCCGGATATTTCGCAAAGTCCTTCACTCGGCTGAAGTCTGTTTCCATCAGCTCCCGTTTCATGACCCAGCCCATGTGCGCCCACCAGAAACCGTGATGCCGGGGAGAATGGACATCGTCTTCGGTGTCGGAGTTTTGATGGTGCATGCGGTGATGACTGGCCCACCACAACGGATCGCGCTGCGCGGCTGTGGTTCCCAGCAGGGCCAGCACGAACTGGAAGGCCCGACTGGTCTTGTAGGATTTGTGCGAGAAGTAGCGGTGATAGCCTGCGGTCAGCGCAAAAACATGCAACACATACATGACTGCGAAAATACCGAATGCCGGCCATCCGCCCGGTACAAAAAAGACTCCAGCACAGCAGGCATGCATGAACAGCAGGGGGATGCTGAAGGATGAACTTTTGGTTGCTGTGCTGGAAGGGAAAGTTTTCATCAGTCCTTGGGAAGGGAGGATTCGATCCGTTTTTTGGCTTCGTCTGAAAGGTGTACGTGGGGCTCGATGTCACCGACTTCTTCATGTTCGAGGTAGTCGTGAACCCCTCTCTGCATATCCACGACCTGCTGGTGATATTTCCCGCACATGATGCACAGCTTGATATGCGCAAACATAGGGATTCTCCGCCACCAGGGCAGTTCATAATAACGGTGGTTGGCGAGTGCTTTAGCGACTTGTTTGCAGGCAATCATTTAAAATCTCCGTTAGGTCGACAACCAGTTATCTTCAAGACACGATTTCAACTGTGTGCGTGCCCTGTGAAGTACGACCCACAAGTTGTTCGGCTTGATGTTGAGTTCCTTACAAATCTCATCGGTCGACCATCCCTCCAGCTCACGAAGGGTAAAAGCCTGGCCCATCGTGTCTTTCAATTTGGACATGCACCCATAGAAGACTTCCCAGAACTCCTTCTGCTCATAGGCATGCTTGGGATCGAATTTCCAGGGCGGGGGATGCTGTGTGGGAATTCCGAATGCCTTGAACTTCAGGCTGTCGAGAATTTCGCCGCCCTCCGTGTCGTCAACAGCCACTTCCCGCGATGCCTTGCGAATGTAATCCACCACCTTGTGGCGCAAGATGCCTCTGAGCCAGTAACGCACCGGCGTTTTGCCGTCGTAACGGTCCAGGGCTTTGATGCCGGCCAGAAAGGTTTCCTGCAGGGCATCCTCGGCAGCCGCACGATTGCGCAACCGCACGAAGGCGAACTGGAACAGGTAGTCTCCGTGCTCATCAAGCCACGTTGCCGGATCGGTCAATTCTTTATCATTCATTCGAGCATTTTATTTTCAATACTTGGAAATAGCAACCCAGCCGTGCCCCAAAGAGTTCATCCATTCGGATAAAAAAAATGGCGCCCCGAAAAAATTCGGGGCGCCGGGGGGCGCATGCAAAAGGAGCATGCATGCGTGTGTTTCGGGGATTGTTAATATCGGAACCAGGGAAGCAGAACTCGATCGATCAAATGAATCGTTCCATTCTCAGCGACGATGTCAGCTTCCAGAATCTTGGCGTTGTTGATGAAAACTTTATCGCCGTATACCCGTGGCCTGACTGTCTTGCCATTGATGGTAGTTATTTTTCTCTGACCCGTTACCTCGGTGGAGTCCAGATCTCCGGACACAACATGGTAGAGAAGAACCTGCTTAAGATATTTCGGGTTGTTCACCAGGAAACGGAGCAACCAACGCGGTAGCTTTTCAAAGGCTTTATCAGTCGGGGCAAATACGGTAAACGGACCGTCACCGCGCAGTACTTCATCAAGACCCGTGGCCTGCAACGCACCAACCAGTGTGTTGAAGTTGCCTGCACCGACAGCGATATCCACGATATCGGGCATTTCCTCGGGAATGAGCACCGCATCGATCACGTGAATGATGCCGTTTTCCGCCTTGATGTTCGTGATGATGATCTTGGAGTCGTTAATGAAGACTCCTTCGTCAGTCACGTTCACCTTCACGTTCTCACCCAACAGGGTTGTCAGGCGCTCAACCGCCACAACATCTTCTGCCGCCAATCTTCCATCCACCACATGGTAGAGGAGAATATTCGCCAGCTCGGGGTCTGACAGCAGGTCATCTGCCGGAATTCCAAGCGCAGCAAACGCATCGTCGGTCGGGGCGAATACAGTAAACGGGCCTTCATTCGTGAGCGCTGCATCCAGTCCGGTTTCAACCAGTGCGGAGACGAGCGTTTGGAAACGGCCGTCATCAACGGCGATCTCAACAATATTTGGAAGCGTGGGCGGAATCAGCACGGCATCGATGACATGAATGATTCCGTTGGACGCCTTGATGTTGGCTATGATGACTTTGGAGTGATTAATGAATAGATCTTCGCCAACAACCTGAACGTCAACATCTTTGCCCAGCAGGGTTTCGATGTGGGTTTCTGCAGCGACTGCCTCTCCATCCAGAGCTCCGGCCACCACATGGTAGAGCAGGATATTGCCCAGATCGGGGTTGGCGAGCAGATCCTCAGTCGTAATTTCCAAACTCACCAGAAGGTTCGAAAAGGCGGCGTCCGTCGGAGCGAAAACCGTAAGCGGACCTTCGCCGGTCAGCGCATCGACCAGACCGGCCTGTTCCACCGCCGCAACCAATGTGGTGAACCTTCCATCTTCGACAGCGATCTCCACAATATTCGGGAGGGTTTCGTAGGAAACGTAGACCGGTGCATACGCAAGCCAGGGCCAGCGTTTGTAAGGACTCAGCGAATCCAAAAACTCAGCTGCCGTGGTTTCAACCACGGTGTCTACTGGCTGCCCGATATCGCTCTCGTTGAAGGATGCGATAAGTTTCACCGGCGAATCGGCCGGTACGCGGTTGAGGTGAGCCACCCGGGCCACAGCACGTCCGTACTTGTCGAATTTGAAATCCGAAATCGTTGTGAAGGATTCACCAGCATCCCGGGATACGCTTAGTGTTCCGGAACCGCCGTAGGTGAATACATCCATCGAATCCTTCTCCAAAGCATGAAGGATCGTGTAGTAAATGGGCGTCGCCATGGTAGTTGCTGCAAGAGAGAACAGCGCAATCAGGGAGGCCTTGAAGGTATAATGCTTCTTCATTGTACAACTCCTTTTGTTGATTATGACACTCACAATTCCAGTCCTAACTTCATCTGTTCGATCGGTCAGAAGAATCCTTTCAGCAGGAAGAACCTTTTTTTCGGAGGAGGCAGATATGCCACATATAATCAGGAAAAAATCTCCTTAAAGCGTTCCTCGCGATACGCGAAGATTCGCTCCAGCGTCTTTCGAATAAACAGGGCATGGGCCATTTTTCCGAAAATGCAGTAGGGCACTTCATAGGTTACCTGGTCGATGAATTTGATTTTGTCGCCGACCTGCTCCAGCGCATGATAGTGATACCAAAGCTTGTAGGGGCCGATCTTCTGTTCATCTACGAAGGAGCGACCGGGTACGATATGTTTCAGCTCGCTCAACCAGGGCCGCGTGCCGACAACGGGAATCCTGACACGATATTCCACGAGCATGCCCTCAAACATTTCATCCGGCAGTTCCGACACAATTTCAAAAGCCATATCCGGCGGGGTGATGAGGTTCAGGTTGCCGGGGTTTCGTATAAAATCCCAAGCCTTTTCCATATCTGTGGTTACCAGGGTTTCTTTTCGTAAGTTATACATGTTGCATCTTTCGTTTGTTGTCTTGCGGGTTTTTACCAACCCAGTGCGGCACGGGTCGCCCGGTCCACGTTGCAAAGCCGAGTTTCTCTTCCTTGTAGAAGGCGCGATAGGCACTTACAGCATCACCCGGGACCCTATACTCACCGGGCATGGCTTGTGCGAATTCGGTTAATCCGCGGGACTCGTATCGTATGTTGCTGATTTCGGAAATCATTTTAATTGAGGCATGGTCTTTGTCCCGCCGGAAGCGAAAGCGATACTCCTTATTCAGTTCAAGCGCCAGTTCCCGCAGCCATTTGAAGTTGTCGTACGAGGCATCGAGCCACAGCACGCATGGATGATTACTGTGCGTTGAGCGGCAGGGCGTTTCATACCCGCGTTTGCTCAACGTTGTACAGAGCATCTGGGCACTTTCCAGAATCATTTTCACCACATGCTGGTCACCATGATATTGCGCACATGTTTGAATATGCCAATCCAGTACGAAAATGTTCATAACTGATGTTCTGCCAGATGGAGCGCAGCGACCGTCTCATCCTCTTCAGTCCTTACGTGAAGCCCGGTTTCGCGGATGGCATCACGCATGGCTTCGCTGGCCGTTGCGGGTTGAATGTTGAAAAGTTCGCGGGCCCTGTTGTTTTCCACCACCGTTGGGTTTTTGACACCCTCGATCAGTTTTCGTCCGACCGATGCATCCACCTCGGTGAAAAATGACAACCAGTGACTGCTCAACCAAGGGGTCAGAACCGGAACGGGAATCATCAACCGTTTGATTTCGCGCTGGCGCGCATATTCGCACATCAGTTCCCGGTAGGACATCGCATCGGCCCCGCCGATCTCAACAATCTCATTTTGCTTCAGCTTAACCTCGGCCGACGCCGTGAGATAGTCGAGCAGATCACGAATTCCGATGGGTTGCGCTTTTGTGGAGACCCATCTGGGCATGACCATGAAGGGTAAGTGCTCCGTCAGGTCGCGAATCAGTTTGAAGGATAAGCTTCCATGTCCAAGCACGATGGATGCGCGCAGTTCGATGGTGCGAATACCGCTTTTGCGTAGAATATCACCTACGTTGTGCCGGCTGCGCAAGTGGGGAGAAAGTCCATCACGTTCATTGCCGAGTCCGCCCAGATAAATGATGCGTTTGACGCCGGCCTCTTTCGCCAGCAGAGCGAAATGTTCGGCCGCCATGGCTTCCTTGGCTTCGAAATCATTTTTTTCGTTTAGAAAATGAATCATGAAGTAGGCGGTATCCACGCCATCGAAGGCTTGTCGCATGGTCGTGGGTTGAAGGACATCACCCCGGAAAACCGTGATCCTGCCTCCAACCTCCTGCGGCAGCCTTCCGGGATTGCGGACCAGACAGTTAACCGCATGTCCTTCAAGCTCGAGACGACGGAGCAGCTTGCCCCCGATATACCCCGTGGCACCCGTCAGTAGAATTTTCTTTTTTTCAGCCATTGTTATCACCGTGTATCAGGTTCGTACAGAGAGGGGAATCCTTACAGAGGTGCGCAGGATTAGTTTCAGGCGGCGGTTGCCAACCATCACTTCGGGGGTTGAACCTTTCTTTCAGGGGTGAAAACAAGCCTTGAGTTGGGCGGATGATCATCTATTCTGAACCGAATGAAAAACATCGGAGTCATCGTCAACACCAAGCGTCCGCGCGCCGCGCATGTGCTGGGCGACTTAAGCAAACAGGCTGGTGCGCGGGGGTTCAAGCTCTTTGCGGAGGATGCTGAGATTGCTGAAGCGCTGCATGCTGAGCATTTGCCTGTTGAGTCGTTCGGAAAAAAAGTCGATGTGGTCCTGGCGCTCGGTGGTGATGGTACCGTGCTCTACACGGCGCGGGCGCTTCACGGTTCCGAGGTGCCGATCATGGGTATCAACCTCGGCAGCCTTGGATTTCTGACCAGTGTGGGCGATGTGGATATTGTCGAGGCACTGGAGGCTCTTTCCTCGAAGTCATACAAAGTTTCGGAACGGGATGTGGTCGAGTGCCGCATTTTTCAAAATGGCTCGCCGATTGGCGAAGAACGAGCACTCAACGACGTCGTGCTGGGGTGGGGCGGGTCTTCACGGATCGTTACCTTGAATCTATCCGTCGACGGCGAACCGGTTGGTTCATTTATGTGTGATGGCATGATGGTTTCGACCCCCACGGGAAGCACCGGACATTCGCTATCGGCAGGGGGCCCCATTCTTCATCCGGATGTGGGGGCTTTTGTGATCAACGTGATCTGTCCGCACACGCTCAGTTCAAGACCGCTGGTGGTGCGCAACTCAAGCCTGATCGAGATTGAGGTGGTCAACGCGGCCAAAGAGCTGATCCTCTCCATCGACGGCCAGGATGAATTCAGGGTCGAACGGGGCGGACGGGTTGAGATTCGGAAAAGCCCCTACATGGTACGGTTTCTTCAGCTGCCGGCTCACCGTTATTTCTCGGTCCTTGCGCAAAAGCTCCATTGGCGAGGCTCTTCGCTCTAAGGTCAACCTGAATGCATATCGTTGGCCTGCTTGATGCTTTGATAGCATAATTATGCGGTTTACATATTGAATGCAGAACATTTAAGCTAATTCATATGGGTCTTCTTCGAAAAAAATTTACAATCATTGTCGCCTGTAGAGCGAATATCACGCGAAGTCCCTATCTCTGCGGCTACATGAAGTACTATCTGAAGAAGCATTATCGTGCCACACGGAAGAATGTTCGGATTATTTCAGCGGGTGTGCGCGCGCAGTATGGTGGTGTAGCCAGCGAAATTGTGAAGCACATTGCCAGCATGAGTGGGATCAGCCTGCGGGGGCATCGCTCCTATCCCGTCGATCGGCGGGTGGTTGCGCTAGCGGATGTGATTCTGGTGATGGAGCAGAATCAGAAGACCGAACTGGTAAAGCGGTTTCCACAGGCTGCCGATAAAACCTTCCTGTTGACGGCATACCTGCGTGAAGATTACTTCAACAAAGTTCGGGATATTATAGATCCCACCGGCATGGGCGCTCCGGATTATGAGCAGTTCATCTCGGAATCGCATGCCGAGGTTGATCGCATCTTCAAGGCGCTTCATCAAAAAGGCGTGATCTAGCAGCCTGCCTGCACCAGAAAAGAAGCTTGGTTGGACATTCAGGTATAAAAAAGGGCGGTGCTTGTGCACCGCCCGGAACCTCTTGCCCTTGATTTACCAATCCCGATATCAGAACCGTAACGCTCGCATGTTAAACGCCGGTGATCGCTAAATATTCTTCAACTCCAAATCTTTCTTCTCTTTGTTCGGGTGCAAAACCTGCCAGTCCAAATGAAGGATCTTAAGTCCGCTCATCCGTCGACGGAACGAAATTAGGAAAGCACTTCCCGCCGCCAGCATGCTGGCTGTGCCCGGCTCGGGGATTACATTGATAAAGCTCTCGCTGTCTGCACTCGTTCCCATGCTTATGACATGAAGTCCCACTCTCAACTCCCCGGATCCCAGCAGGTCGATGAAACTGTAGGTGTCGGTGTAGGTCAGCTCCAGCAGAAGTGACTCATACGGATTAATTCCGTTTTTCGGAGGGGGGGAGGTGGCTCCCAAGTCTTCATCAGAGCAAAAGGCGATCAGTGGATCCATTCCGGCCGGCAGATTTTGGGGTCTTGCGCCTTCAATAAACTGAACGCCAGATCCATTGATGATCTGCGCGATGGCCAGATTGAAAGGAGGGGCAACATCCGGCGTATCGAAATAAATATCCGAGATTGCAGATTGTTCCGGACCGGTATTGGTGAAGAGAACGCTAACCTGCCCTGCACCGGTTTCGGTTACATCCATCAGCAACTGACTTTCGCCAATCGCTGGATTCGATGGATCATTGGAAGTAATGGCATAGAATCTGAACAACTCGGCATTTGCCATCAGGGGGCTAGTGGCCACCAGGGCCGCAATAATCAGTGTTTTCATGACCTTCTCCTTACTGCCAGGTCGTTTTTTATTATTATCTACTAATTTAAATATAAAAATGAACTAATATAATCTGTTCCAAAACCAAGACGGGATTACTAACAAATTTATCAAATCACCCGTCCTCACAAATCAGCGCAAGTATTACGCTTATCACATCTATCATCGTTTCACTGCGAGAGGTTGCTCATCCTCAAAAAAGCGCATAGCGGCAATATCGAAGTCCACAGCTTGCTTCCGCCCATCAAAGGGTTGAGGATTGCATGCAGCGAACGGGGTTTCGTAGCCGCCCATGTGAGCAATCGATTAGAAGATCGACCGCGCATTAATATTATCCATCATAAAGCTGCCATAAGCATTCCGCCGACGTCCGGTACCCTGCCTACGTCTGGATTGAGGGGAACGCATTCGGCAACGACGGGCAACCATTAGAAAAATGCAGTTTCCCAGGGTAACCAGCGGTGCGTCGTTTGCACACTTGGTGCTTTTCATGATGTCCTCCCGTGTTAGTTGCACTTGGCATCTTCGGTTCTCCCAAACCGAACCTCCTCCCAGAGGCCCCAAGTGCTGTATGTAAAGCACTGAACAGTTAACCTTAAACCCGCACTAAACGCAACGTATTAATTGTTCAAAATGCATTTTGATATCATGAAAAAAATCAGTAAATGATTATAAAACAATAAACCATAATATAATAATGTTTACAATAATGTTAATAAAAAAGGGTCGTAGGCCGGGACAGATGTAGATCTGTCAAGCAGGCGTTTGACTGCAGCCATGTTGCGATTCGCCCGATGTCTGCCGCTTTCCCGCCAACAAAGACATGCATTGGCACTACGAACGTTGTATCCCGTATCGCTCGCATATAATTTTTCGGGGCATGGGACGAGACGGACCTGATGGCTGATTGGACATCGTTCATGCATCATCTCTTGCGAGACAACATGAAAGTCCACGAAGAATAGATTCGGCATTTGAAGAACGGGTGCTATCTTTTCCGCCGCATGAACGAGTGGATCTATAAACTGAGGATGCGGCTGCCGGCCCTCATTCTGCTGGTGGTCACGTTGATTTTCTGGGGGCTCTACGACCGCTACGAGGCGGCCGGTGATGCGCTGCTTCAAGCCCCGTCCCTTGCCGACGCCACCCGGGTGCGAGGGGCCTGCACCGAAACCAACGGACATTTTGTTCTGACGGTCCCGTTAGACGGCAAAACCGCCAGCATCAATTTTCGCATGCCGCGGGCAACGCACTACAATCTCATCCGGGTACGTGCCCGCATCAAGGTTGACGGCGTGACGGTTGGAAAATATCCATGGAGCTGCGCCCGGCTGCTGCTGACGCAGTATGACAAAAACGACAAATGGATGCCCGGTGAGCATGGTGTGGTGGCGGAGCAGGGCACCCGCGATTGGAAAACGCACGAGGATGTCTTCGAAATCGAAACAGATGCGTTCCATGCCGACGTGGTGATCCAGCAGATCGGACGGTCCGGTGTTGCGGCGTATGACCAACTGCTTGCAGAACCGGTCCGATTGCGGCGCTCTTTCTTTTTCTGGCAGATAGTTTTCTGCGGACTCTGGGTTGCGATGGCGGTGCTTTACTTCAAGCGTTGCCGTTTGGACCGACGCAAGCTGCGAATCCTGATTCTATTGAATGTCCTGGCCATTCTGGCAGGAACCATGATGCCGGGGGACTGGATTTCGGATACGTCGGAAAAACTCAAGAAGACCGTTGCCCGAAAAGTCGAAGCGAGGCAGGCGCCGATGCTGGAGCAGGAGCTCAACCGCATCGACCATTTCAACGAGGTGGTAGGCGGTGCCCACGTTGCGGGGCATTTTGTCCTCTTCGCATCGCTCTGCTTTCTGGTCTACTGGTCCGCTGCGCTGGAACGGCAGCACATGAGCTACTATTTCAAGGTGGCTTTCGATATCCTGATTTTCGCGGCCATCACCGAATCGCTGCAGTACCTCACGATTGACCGCACCGCGGGTGTGTTGGACTGGCAGATGGATATCTATGGACTGTTAACCGGGTTCGGGCTGTTTGTCGCGACGCGTCTCATCGCCGGAATCGGCAAGGGCATGCACCGCATCGGAACGTGAACGATTCACAGAGCGTTACCGGGGTGCGTATTTCGGCAGACTCGACGGATCCACCTCTTCCATCCAGCGCCGCAGTGCGCGCCATCCCTCGAATCCGGTGAGTGCATTGATATAGCGGTAACCTCCGCCATACTCCGTATCGGTGCAGTCTTCGATGCCTTTGAGGGTATCGGCATAATTTCGCCGCCGGCAATATTCGGCGGCCGCCTGCTGGCAAATGCCTTCATGTACCCAAAGCGGCGCGTTTTCCAGGCGTGGGAAATGTTCATGGATCAGGTCGTGCATCAACTCGTGCACCGCGGCGACACGGAAAACCTCGTCGTGCAGATGATCCACGATATAGATGGTCTCCTCCGTGTCTTCCTTCTCGGTAATCCAGCGGCCGAACAGTTTTCGCTTATGCAATTGCGTCTGCCGGCTGTATAAGCCCCTGATGGAAATCGGCGAATCGGAGGTGCGAATCTTTTTGGAGAGCTTCTGCATTTCGTTGCGGTCAACCAGCTGCAGTTTCGGCACGGTGGCAATGGTCAGCGACGTCCATGCCTGGAGATGCCGCAACGCGAGTTCATAGTGCTGCTGCGCGGCATCCTCCGTTTTCACCGCCCAACGCATGCACCCGTTGCAGATCATCCGCCCGTCTTCGATCCGGGTGGGGTAGGCCGCCGGAAGTCCGCAGGAAAAACAGGTGGGCTTGTTGCGGGCGCATTCATCGCAGTACTTGTGCCGGCCGAAGTTGTATCCGGAGCGAATGGGGTCTTTGCATATTTCGCATTTGGGCAAGGTGGTTTCGAAGCAGGCGGACGAGCAGTAGGTTTTGTTGTCGGCTTTTACATAGTTCGCCATCACGGTTTTCCCGCAGGCGGAACAGCGGGGACGAAGCGCATCGACGCACGCTTGCGAACAGCAGTCGAGGTTGTTGTATACCCAATAGCGTCCGGAAATCCGGCGGCCGCATACGGCACACTGAGTACGGCGCTGTCCGGCCGCGCCTAAAGCGCCACAGCAAAGCGATGCCGTGAAAACCCTTCTTGAATAATGGTTATGCATGAGCGTCGGGAATGCGTGGGGCTACGGGAAGATATATTGGGATGAGATGGATTTGTAGAAGCTTTCCGCCAGCGTCTTTTTCTGCTGAATTTTGGGATACTGCTGGCACACGCTGTTCAGATCCCCGGGGCGGGTAAACATCCAGGCCGAGATCATGTTAAAATCGTTTTCCAGACTGGAGCGGCTGTAATTGAGGAGGAAGCCATCTGTGCGGTATGACTCTTTGGCATCAAAGCGCTGCGGGTCGCGGAGCATCTCGAAGCCCGTTCCTGAATATCGGAACCCCGGAGGATTCAGCGCCAGCCACTGGCCGGCGGGAAAGGGGTGGTGGGTGAAGAGCAGGCTTGAAAATTCAGAGTGCAGACGCTGTTCCAGAAACTCCGCGGTATACCCCTCCTGAGCACTTTTGCATACAACGTAGATACCGTTTTCGAAACGTGTGCTTCCATAGTTCCGCCCGCCGCAAACCAGTTCTCCAAGAATATAGATGTGCTGCAGATTACCCTGTACAACAGTCGCCGGATGGCCGGAGAGAAATTCCTGGATAATCGGGATGAAGTGCTGAACTTCTGCCAAATCCGCCTGCTGTCCTGTTGCCGCGACGGATGGCGCGCTCCATTGTTCGGGGAAATAGGTTGCAGGATCGAAGGCGTAGTGAATCTGGATATTGAATGCCGCTTCAATCGGCTGGATCATCGCATCAATGGTCCCGGCATCCTGTGCCATGCAAGGTAGAAGCGGCAGGAGCAGTGCGGTGAACAGGGACAGGGTTGTTTTTGCCATAATTCCAAACTCCGGTAAGTTGCTGACAGTATATTCCAATCGGGTGTATCATCCAATATCAATCTTCTTACGATATCAAATTATGGGATAATCTGTGAAATAGACCCTTTTTATGTTCCCATGTTGGGAAGATCAGCGATAGAGTATTTTGAGTTTTTAGAAGGGCGGTTCAATGGCGGACAGGCGACTTATGGTGATTTCGGTGATGGATCGGGATCGGCCGGGTATTGTGGCAGAGGTGACCGAGGGAATCAGCTCGCTCGGCGGCAATCTTGCTGATCTGCGGGAGTCGGTGCTCTGCGGCTACTTCACGATGATTCTGGTGGCCAGCTTTTCTCCGGACGTATCCGTTGAGCAGGTCGAAGACACACTGGCTGCCGGCACCTCCTCGCGGGTTTCAGTGGAACTGGCTGAAGGCAGCCTGACCGAGATCGAGGAGACCCGGAATGCGTATGTGCTTTCCGCCGTCGGCCGCGACCGCGTGGGACTGGTGGCACAGGTGTCGCGTTTCTGCTGCGACCGCGGCGTGAACATTCTGGACCTGGCCTCCCACGTCGACGAAGATCAATACACCATGATGCTTCAGATCGACCTGTCCGGGCTCCCGTCGCTGGAAGCGTTCGAGTCGGAACTTGCTGTCTTCGGCAAGGAGTCGGGCCTTAACCTTGTGCTGCAGCACTACGACATTTTCCGGGCAACCAACGAGATCTAGAGGAAACGTGAAATTTAAAACTGGAAACCTGAAATGATCCGATCCGACCAGATTCTGAAAACCGTTGAAATGATCCAGAAGGAAAATCTGGACGTGCGCGCGGTTACGATGGGCATCAGCCTGCTGGACTGCCGCACGGGTGACGCCGAAACGACGGCTCGGAACATAGGCGACAAGATCAAGCTGCTGGCAGGCAGCTTTGTGGATACCTGTGAGCGCATCGGCGGAAAATATGGTGTGCCGGTGGTGAACAAGCGAATTTCCGTGACGCCCATATCCCATGTCGGCGCGGGCTTCTCGCAGGAGGAGTTTGTGCTTTTGGCAAAGGCGCTTGACCGGGCGGCCGCCGAAGTGGGCATCGATATCATCGGCGGCTACTCCGCCAACGTCGAGAAAGGCATCAGCCAAGGCGACATGAATCTGATCGCCTCGATTCCCGAAGCCCTTGCCTCAACCGGAAAGGTTTGCTCGTCGATCAACGCGGGTTCCACCCGGCACGGACTGAACATGGACGCCGTCGCAATGCTCGGGAAAACCGTGAAGTCGACTGCGGAAGCCACGCGTGACACCGGCGGTTTCGGTGCTGCCAAGCTGGTTGTTTTCGCCAACCAGCCCGGCGACAACCCCTTTATGGCCGGCGCCATTCATGGCCTTGGCGAGGCCGAAGCGGTGATCAACGTGGGGGTCAGCGGTCCCGGTGTCATTGCGCGCGCACTGGAACGAAAGATTGAAAAGGGCGATGCGGACAGCCTTGGCCTCGATGATCTGGCCGAAGAGATCAAGCAGGCGACCTTTCGGGTCACGCGCTGCGGCGAGTTGATCGGCCGACAGGTGGCCGAGGCCCTTGGACTGCCCTTTGGCGTCGTCGACCTCTCGCTGGCGCCGACGCCGTCGGTGGGCGACAGTGTCGGTGAAATCCTGAAGATTCTGGGCGTCGATGCAATTGGAGCACCGGGATCGACGGCCATTGTGGCGATGCTCAACGACGCCGTAAAAAAAGGCGGGTCGTTCGCTTCGCAGAGTGTCGGCGGGCTAAGCGGCGCGTTTATCCCCGTGATGGAGGATGCGGAACTGGCGGAAGCGGTGGAGTCCGGATGCTTGAGCCTTGAGAAACTCGAGGCGATGACCTGTGTCTGCTCGGTCGGTCTGGATATGGTTCCGATTCCGGGCGATACCGATGCCGATACCATCGCAGCCATCATGGCCGATGAGCTCATGATCGGGGTGATTAATTCCAAGACAACCGCCGCGCGGCTGATTCCGGTGCCCGGGAAAAAGGCCGGTGAATTTATCTCGTTTGGTGGGCTTTTTGGTGAGAGCGTCGTGATGCCGGTGCGCAATACGGGCAAGTCGGCGCGGTTTGTGCAGTTTGGTGGCCGTATACCAGCTCCGATTCACAGTTTGAAAAACTAGCGGGAAAGGAAATACCATGAAGATGCCGTATCTGATTATTGCTCTGTGCCTTTGTTTTCTGATCTGGGTATCTGCGATCGGAAACCTGATTATTCCATCGATGCACACATTGACCGATGAGAAAGGGGTGTATTCCCATTATGAAATCAGGAAGTGGAAACGGGTCGGCAAATTTGAGCTGATCAAAAACGAGCTGCGGATCCATGCCATCCTCGGGGATACGTCCGGTAGAGATCCCCAACGCACCGTCGACAGAGATTTGAGGGAAATCTATTACATGGACTACAAACCCCAGTTCCAGGAGACCCTCGATAAGATCCCCGAAGGCACCAACGTCAAGCTGCGCTACGTAAAACGATTTCCCCAGTTCTGGAAAAAAAATCTTTACGAAATGCAAATAGGGGGTGCCCACATTCTGCTGTACTCACCGACGCAGCTGGAAGAGAAGCAGGCGCACAACTGGAAGGTAACGGGCATTATGACCGGCTTCTTCGTTCTGCTTATTACACTCAGCTATTTCAACCGACCGCGCGTGGAGAATTGACCTCCTGAAAATGAACGCATCCGTCCGCCGGGCATCTAACCATAAATGCTTACCCAACACAGTGAGGCGAACATGATGAAACAAACAATTTTGCTGACCATCGTGGCGGCGTTTTTCGCGGCAACGACCGGAGCGAAGGAGGGTGCCATGGAAAAAGCGGTATTTGCAGGCGGATGCTTCTGGGGCGTCGAAGCCATTCTGCAGGAGCTCGACGGTGTAATCGACACCACGGTAGGCTACACCGGCGGAAGGACGGAGAATCCCACATATAAGGATATCTGCTACAAAGACACCGGCCACGCCGAAGCCATTGAAATTGTTTACGATCCCGCAAAAATTTCCTATGAAGAGCTGCTGACCTATTTCTGGCGGCTGCATGATCCAACCACATTGAACCGCCAGGGCCCGGACCGGGGATCACAATACCGATCCGCCGTGTTCTACTATTCCCCCGAGCAAAAAAGCGCCGCCGAAAAGGTGAAGGTCGAAGCCCAGAAAAAATGGTCGAAACCGATTGTCACCGAAATCACCGCGGGTGGAGTGTTCTACCCCGCCGAAGACTACCACCAGGACTACTTCAAGAAGCAGGGCGGCAACCACACCGGATGTCACTACCTGCGCGATTAGTTTCGCGTATCTGAAATTATAAGTCAGGTTTCTCGTTCAGCGCAGACCTTGAGGGTTATCCTCTTCCCGAGCCGCCTTCCGCTCCGATGAGTATTGGTACCTATTCTCTCGGAATAAAGATAAAGGGTCAGCCCGGATAAAGGATAAAGGGTCAGCCCGTACATTGTAACATTTTAGTTTTTAGTTTTCCGGTGGGGGCATCGGCCCGGCGATTAAACTCGGAAATCGCTCGGGAGGCGTTGACCCGGTGCCCCATGTTTAAGCGTTGAGCAATCCACGCCACAGTCACGGTCGTGCGGGTTTTCATCAACCAGGCAATCGCCTGCTTCTCTTCGGCGACACTCTTCATGGCCCGCAAGGTTTGTTCATCGAGTTTCAACACAGACAGGGCGGATGCAAGCAAGCGCTCTGCCTCGGCCGCATCGTGCGCCCGTCGTTGTTCCCCCCGCAAGTTATCATTCGCCTGTTCGATTCTTTCGGCAAGATCAGCGCCAAACTGGCGCTGGCCGATGAACCACCCGCGCCGCAGCTGGCGTTCCACGTCATCACGATCTTCGTTGCTCATGTCATCCGATTCGCCCAGCATGCGTGATTCGGTCAGGGTGCGGTAGCTTTTCATGTAACCTGGACGCCCCTCGCTCAACCCGCACGCAGCAAACATCCGGGAACGATAAAGCCACGGCGGCATCTTTCGTCTTTTCCCCACATAACACGGGTAGCTGCTCCATGCATACTCATCCAGCGCAACGGCCTTGCCAGCGCCGGCAAGCCCCGCCCGGAACGGATTTAAATGCACATAATGCCCCACCTCGCGGAAATACCCCTCCGCCGATGTTTCGATCGGAAGCGCTTTGTAGCGTCCCTGAAACAGATGCCCGCGCCGCTTGAACATCGCGTTGAAACGCTGTGTATAGGTGCCCTGAAACCACTTCATTCCAGCAACAAGATTGGGCTCCGGTGTTTCAAGCAGGAGGTGGTAGTGGTTCGACATCAGGACATAGGCGTGAACCATCCAGCCCGTTTGCAGGCAAACCTCCTCCAGCGTTGAAAGGAAAAGGCGCCGGCCGTCATCCGTCAGAAAAACGTCCTGTCCGTTGTTTCCGCGGCACATGGCGTGATAAACCGCGCCCGCGTATTCATGTCTAATCGCCCTGGACATGAACAAGATCTACCTTGGTGGATCTCATATTGCAACTCAAAATGTTACACTGTACGGGCTGACCCTTTTTTCGGGCTGACCCTTTTTTCCTTTTTTATGTGCTCGCGCATGCGTCTTGTTGGAAGCTCAGTTTGTTATCAGT
>JBFHPA010000002.1:0-41603 GCA_041592955.1 Pontiella sp. | reverse complement strand
ATTCGCACCAGCAGGACGTCGTCGGCAATGCCCCAAAAACGATAGCGCCCGCTTTCGGGAGCTGCAATCTTGCCTTTGTAGTAAGCCACCCATTGTTTCGGTTTCACCACATCGGCGACCGCATAGGCTTTCGGAGCTTCCTCGGCCGACATACTGGGAAGCATAAACGATGTTGCGAACTTTTTATTCGGTGCCTTGAAATAGCGTTCCAACCGCTTAATGCTCCATGAATTGGCAAAGTGAGCCACCACCTCATTAAAGATATGTTCATCCATTTCGGCCGGCGATCCATCAGCCAATACTTTGAGATCAAAAAAAGTGCCTTCGAACTCATTTCCGGTTCCCTTGTTCTTGCCGAACAGATCGGGCAGTTCCATTGCGAATCCCAGACTGCCCAGCCCTCCTTCATCCAGATAACCCAGCCCCCCCTTGATGCCCGTTATCTCAGGCATGGCAATCGCCGGCATGATATTTCTCGGTTTGGCGACGATGTTTTTTCGCAGCTTGGGTTTCTGGATCTTCCTTTTCTTGATATTGATTGGCACCTGAAGCTTTTTCATGTGCATGCGGGGCCGTTTCGGTTTTTTTACCGCAAAGGTCGGATCCTGTTTCTGGATGACTGTGACGGCGACAAAAGAGAGTGCCATCACTAGAATGATCGCATGGACTGCCAGACTGACCGCCAGTGCACTTGATTTGGCATGCCTTGCTAATACGAACTTCTTTTCTTCGTTCATACCACTAATCCGTTAACTGATCAAAAGCATGCATTCCCGTCATGAGCATGCTGAATGCGTTATAGATTGCTGTGTTATTATCGTCCGGTGCCCTGTGCCGATTCTCTTGAAGCATATTTATTTACCTCTTCGCCAGCAAAAAACATGGCCCCGCCTTCGCTCTGAGGACGGGGCCATTTTAACCAGTGGAGTAAACCTATGGAGCAATCACCTGATAGAACATAACGGGATTAGCGCCCGTATCGACAGGCACGGTAACCGTCTCATTCGAGCTGGCGGCAGTGAAATCGGATCCCGTCACGTCGGCAAAGCCCGCATTAACAAGATCGGAAGACTCCCGCACCTTATAGCCGTATCCCTCGAGGCAATTAACCACGTCGAGTTGGATCGTTGTGGGGCCCATCACCATCGATGTAATCACCGGTACCGGGAATACGGGGCCATCTACAACGTAGTACTGGTTCCCGGCAATGGCCGAGAAATCCACGGCACTAGCAGTTCCCAGCGGGCCCTGCCCCGGCGCCAAGCCGGGCAGCATCTGATTCGATACGGTAGCATGACTGTTAGAGGTCATCATTGCAAAGACGCGAATCTCGCCAAATGGATTTCCGAGATCGGATAACGCAATACCCAGCTCCAGACCGGTTGAAACGGCCAGCGCATTCGGCTGGTTGGCCGCAGCAGTACCGGAAACCACCCCGCCGACATTGCTGTTATTGAGCGCCACTGCGATCGCGACAGCATTCACGGTTCCGGTTCCGGTTGTGCCGGAGCCTTCCAGCACGCCGCCACCCAACACCGCATCATACGATGAAACCTCCAGTGTCGCCAGATCCGTTATGGCCAGATTCATCGACCGGTCGGTCGGTTGAGGACTCCATGTGCCACGGCGGATGTTCAAGTGATAATCCGGGCTGAAACCGGTATCAAAGACAAGACCGTTCATATTGGTGGCCGAATCATTGTCTGCCGCAGTCAGAACGTTTGCGGTCACCGCGTCGGAGGAGTCGATGAAGAGCTCGACCGCATTCCAGTTGGTATGCATGTTACCCGTAAGCATGAAGAACAGCTTGCCGTTCTTGACATACAAATACGCGGCGTCCAACTCGTCCAGGTTATCTTCCCATGCCGTGTTCACGGTCTGGACCGCAAGCGCAGCACCATAGGCCGCATCAAGGGTGCCATCGACAATAATCAGGCCGAGGATGGCGGAGCTGCTCTGGTCATCGTCCGGATCAGTTCCCTGCGAGACTTCCAGGAAGTCGTCTTCACCGTCGCCGTCCGTATCCACTAGCGTAGGATCACTGCCATGGATGTTCACCTCATCACCATCATTAAGACCGTCGCCATCACTGTCTACCAGTAAAGGATTGCTTCCGTAAATGTGCACCTCGTCTCCATCCGTGAGGCCATCGCCGTCCGTATCAGCATTCTGGGGATCCGTGCCGAGCGTGTACTCATCGATGTTTATCAAACCATCGCTGTCGAGATCACCGCTTGCTCCATTGGTCGGATTGGTGGTTCCATCATCATTCGGATCGAGACCATTACCCAACTCCCAAAGGTTGGGCATGCCGTCTCCATCGCTATCCACCGACCCATCGGCCACAACGTAGAATTGATCCCCTGCAATGGCCGTGAAGTTCACGTTGGTCGTGGCTCCCAATGCGGCCTGCGGTGCCGGCACGCCGGGAAGAATCTGGTTGCATACGATGTCGTGGTCACCGTTCTGACTTCCGGTCACCATCGCCATGACACGGATATCACCATAGCCACTCGCGAGATCGGACAACGCAATACTGAACTCCAGACCGGATGCAACGGCTAGCGCATTCGCCTGGTTGGCGGCATCAGTACCGGAAACAATACCAGCGGAATTGCCGTTGGTGAAGGCCATTGCCACGATGCTGTCTGTGGCATCTCCGGGACCCATGTATGCGGTGCCCGCATCCAAACCTTCGAATGCGTTTAGCTGATATGAAACAGCCTTGGTCGCCAAATCATAAAAATCAAAGTTGAAGTTGAACCCGTTAAAATCACCGAGGCGGATGTTCAAGTGATAATCCGGGCTGAAACCGGCATCGAAGACGAGGCCGTTCATATTGGCGGTATTATCGGACCCCTGCGCAGTAAATACGCTTGTGGTCACTGCGTCGGAAGAGTCGATAAAGACTTCGATCGAATTCCAGTTGGTATTCATATTACCAGTCAGCATGAAGAACAACCGGCCGTTCTGGATATAAGTATATGCGGCGTCCAGCTCGTCGAGGTTATCGTCCCATGCCGTGTTCACGGTCTGAGTCGCAACTGCAGTGCCATAGTTCGAATCCTTGATACCGTCCACAACCGCCAGGCCGAGGGCAGCGGAGCTGCTCGCAAAAAGTGTTGGATCGGTTCCCTGGAAGATTTCGAGGAAGTCGTCTTCACCGTCACCGTCAGTATCTGGAAGCAACGGATTAGTTCCATGAATATTCACTTCGTCGCCATCATTCAGGCGATCGCCATCCGTGTCCCAAAGGAGCGGGTCGGTTAAACTGGTATTCACCTCGTAGCCATCTGTGAGACCATCGCCATCCGTATCCGGATTAACGGGGTTTGTTCCGAGCGTGTACTCATTGCTGTTTACCAAATTATCGTTGTCGGGATCGCCGATGGCTCCATTGTTTGTGTTGATCGATCCATTATCTTGCGCGTCAAGCCCGTAAGTCGACTCCCAGACGTCCGGCAGGCCGTCGCCATCGGAATCCAAATTGATCTCAACGTTGATGACGGGCCAATCGCCAACCAAGCCGGCATTTCGCGACGTAAAATTATAGGCGTCCCAGGTAGTAGCGTAGGTATCCCCATGATAGTTTACGCGCAGGAAGACAAACTTTCCGGCATTCGCTCCACCGGCATAGGCGGTGTTCAGGAAGTTCAGCAGGGTCGCATCAGCAGCGCCATCGGTGAAGGTGTTAGGCTTGTTTGTAGGCATAGGCGTGAACGGCGTGATGAAACCTGCCTGGATCAGCGTTGCACTTGGATCGAAGGTCGAACCGTTATACCAGTCATTGCCTGAAATCGCCGGCGAAGCATCAATCCTCGACAATGCATACAGATCAAGATCCGTCACGGCGGCAGTGCCTTTTTGGAAGTAGTTCACCCCGAAGTCAGCCGACTGAAACGGATCAGTGACGGCTCCAAAGTCCGGCAACTTGAACGGCATCACAGCCGCGGTTAAGCCTGGTCCATACCATTCGCCAACACTAAATTGCCAATCGGTTGTGTTTTGAATCCCCGGCCATGGACTAACTGGCGGCAGTGTATCCCGCACTTCCAGCATTCCATCGGCGGCATCTGAATAGATGGCTATATTGGTGGTCTGTGCAAAAGACGCCCCGACGAGCCCCAATGCGAGCCAGACGCTCCAGAATAATTTCCTCTTCATAGTGTTTCTCCGTTCCTTAGCGTTTCTCCCCTGCCCTACATGAGTCTACGGAAGTGCAACTCCGGCAGTTGTTAACACGCTATACGACAACCGCAATACCGTCTAGCTAGCCAAACGGTTAGTAATTTAGTCGCCATAAAACCCTGCAAACATTGGCTCTAAAGACGCTTTAGATGCGATATCAGCAGATTCCGGTTTCCAAGCACCGGTATCAGGATCTGTTTTAGTGCAAAAGGTCTGTCGACCTGTCCTCATTAGATGAAGCTCAACGCAGATGGTAACAGGCGGGCTCCCGGCTAGTCGGGATTCTGATGCTCTTTAAATTTCAGCACAGCCTCGGTACGGGAATGTACATGCAGCTTTTCATAGATGTGCTGCAGGTGAAATTTGACGGCCGCGGTGGTCACTCCCATGCGATCGGCAATCTCCTTGTTCGCCAACCCGTGCATTACAAGCTCCAGCACTTCGGTCTCGCGAGGCGTGAGGTTGGTCACCGTGGATGCCGTCTTGGCCTGATCCCGAAACTGACCGATCACCTTGCGGGCGATTTCCGGCGTCATCGGCACGCCGCCTTCGAGCGCTTCCCGGATCGCCTCGATAATGCGTTCCGGATTGGCCCGTTTGAGCAGGTAGCCGCATGCCCCGGCCTGGAGCGCCTGAAAAATCCGCACGGAATCCTCATAAACCGTGACAACAATAATCTGCAATGCGGGCAGCAACTCCTTGATCTTCGCAGTACATTCGATGCCTGTCCCATCGGGCAGCTGTATATCCATCAGCACCACATCCGGCTTGGCTTCGGGAATCTGCTCGAGTGCCTCAGCCACGGTCACACTGGTGCAAACACACCTCATGTCCGGTTCGCGGTTGATGAGCGTCTCGAAGCCTTCTCTCAAGGTCTTGTTGTCTTCCACAATGCCAACATTGATCATAGTGTAACTCTCTGTATCGGTGCCTGCAGGCGCACGCTGGTTCCCTTTTCCGGATCGCTCTGAATTTCGCATCGACCACCCATTGCGTGCATCCGTTCCTGCATATTGATTAGACCATCGGCGCCAGCCTCGCGCGTGTCCGGCAAAACACCGCAACCATCATCGGAGACCACAACAACCAAGTCGTCGTCCTCTATGAAAATTCGCAGCCAGACCTTCGTGGCCTCCGCATGCTGAATTACATTAGTGAGCGCCTCCTTGAAGGCAAGAAACAATTCCCGACGATAGTGGGGATCGAGTGCGTGGTCGGGCAGATCCTCCGCCACATCAAGGCCGCACCCCACCGAAGCCAGCTCCAGTAACCGCTGGGCATACGCCCCAAAATAACCGGCCAGCGAGACAACGGTGTCGTTACGCGGATTCTCCGCCCAGACGATTTCATCCAGCGATGTCACCATGCGCAAAGCCAGTCCACTCATTTCATCCGCATACAGGGCTTTTTCCTCGGCGGAGGTCGCCGGGCTTTTAAAGAGTGCGGCAAGCATGTTCACCTCGGTTAATCCGGCACCCAGATCATCGTGCAAATCATGGGCCAACCGGGCCCGCTCATGCTCAAGCTGCCGCTGGTGTTCGGCGCGCTGGCGTTGCCGGATTTGATCGCCAAGCTCCTGCGTGCGCTCCTCTACTTTTCGATGCAACAGTTCGATCCAAACCAAAGCCGCCAGCAGCACCAGGATCAACAGGCCGACCACCAACATCAAACGCTTGAAAGTCCACCAGGACGGCCGGGACAGAACACGGACATCGCGGGCGGAGTTGAGCTGCAATTGGAAGGAATCGATCGGCCGGCCGAGTACCCGATCGCCCCCCTGCCCCACGTAAACGCCAGTCAGCTCTAACCGACTGCCGGGCGCCGGCAATCTTTCAAAACCGGCCGGATCGTCCAACATAACCATAAACCGGCGCAGGCCGCTTTGCATTTCAAGCACCGCCCCGTTCTGACGCCTGCCTACGCTCAAGAGAACGCCCTCCACCTGCACCATTGTGGAGTCATAATCATCATCCAGCAGTTCGTTCCCCCCGAGCTTTCTGGGCGGGGGAAGTTGTGATGCTTCAACCCGCCGAACGACCGCATCGCGCAGGAAAGGAGACGGTCCGCTTAAATCCGAGAACCCCACCACCTCCACACGATCACCAACCTGAGCGGCAACCGCCGTCACTGAAGAGAACCGCAAACCATTCGCACCATCCGACAGATAGGCTATGTTCGGGTCTTTATGAAGCAGCACGCCGGACACCTTGACGCGCTGCAGCGCCCCGGCAGCGGAATCAAACTGAAGGAGTTCACCGACTCTCTTGAGCGGAATGGAAAACGGATCGACCGGAGCCGGATGGATCACAGCGACTCTGTGCTGATCCAAAGAAATGCTTCCCACTACAACCCGGCGGGATTCTTCGTCAAAATCAGCAAGCAGAGCACCGCGAAGACGTACCGTCGCTCCGAGCGAGGCCGGAGGTACGCTTGGACCAATGGGATTCAAGCGCACATTAATGCGTCCATCGCGGGTCAGCAACGTGACGATGTGGTCTTTGGCCGAGGCGACCACGCCTTCCAGTTCCACATAGTTGCAGTGCATGCTTCCATTGATTAATTGATCCCATGTGGGTTGCACCGGATCGGGAAGGCCACCCGTTCCCAGCCTCCGCACTTGAGAAACTTGAACATAGGGCTGGAACCCGAAGGGTCCGGTCACGCCTTCCACTTCAACAAAATCGCCGATTTCGAGCGGAATCAATTCTCCGGCGGTGTTGATGTATATACCGCGTGAAGAATCCTGGAGTATGGCCCCGTCGAATTCCATGGGACTGGTGATCACACCCCGTAATCGCACCGGATGACCCTGCGCAGCCTCCTCCAGACTGAGCTGGGAAATCTGTTCAGCAGTAGCAAGGATCGGGAGGCTGTCGGCTTCTGTTCCACCCTCCCCCAAACGGTAAAAATGGGCGCACTGCAGCACTAAATTGGATCCATCCAGACGCAACACTCCCAGCACGTCCGACGATCGGCCAACACGACCATCGGGCGCGAAGTCATCCAGAATAATCCGGCCTGTTTCATCTTCGAGCACCCAGGGGGTTCCGGCGGCCGGCGCAGTAATTCTTCCATTTAAATGAACCACGGATTCCAAGATGTTGGATGACTCTTTTGCCATCAGGCTCCCGATCTTTACACGCGGATACTCGGCCCAAATCGTAGGAGTAATATATCGCTGCTCAATGTCATCCCAGTGTTGCACGAAAAACTCACCGCGTATCCACCGGCCGTCCAGGTTGCGGATTCTCCGGCTGGCCCCCACCGTCCGGATGCGATTCTGCGGGCGCAGGGTGTAGGAACAGTCCGAATCCTCCGCCACCGTGAGTCTCACCAGACCCAATTCGGTCACCACATCCACTTCCAGGGCCCCATCAATACGATCATACGAGGTGACAACCCCCTCGATTTCGGACCATTGAAACGTTGGCTCCTCTTCGGAAACCTCCTCCATAACCAATCGGCTCGGCGAAGGCAGCTCCCCCCGGCCGCGTGTCAGCACTCGGAGAGAGGGTTCCCCGATGAACAACCGGCTGCCGTCATCAGACCATACATAAAAAGTGTAATCCCCATCCCGCGGCACTTGAATAAATCCGGCAAATTGAAGGCTCACATGGTCATTTCGACTCTTTACGTCGATATCGAAATTATCCACTTCTCCGGTGTTCGCGGCAGGAATATGTTCCACGTTCGGAAGAAGGCTCCACCATTGTCCTTCGTAACACCGGTAATCCAATCCGTTAACAAAATTCGTCTTTCCCGTTGCGGAATCTGTTTGAACACGAAAGAGGACCGAGTCAGGAATATTCTGTCGAGGCACATCCGGGCCTTCATACTCAACTTGCAGATTATAATGATGCGTTCGATTGAACCAGCCGAGGCGGATCGGATGACGCCCCGCCTTTAGATGGATTGTTCCCGAATCCTCCAGCATAGGATGCAGCCCGTCACTCTCCACGACCGGCACACCTGAGATCTTGATATAGTCTCTTGTCTTAATGACCGAGCAATCCCCCTCCAGAACTAGCCGGTCGCCCAATTCGGGCATTTGACAAGGCAGCTCCAGTTCCAGCTGAACTGCGACAGTGTCATCTTTCAAGATAATCCGGCCCGAAGTACTGCTCGACCACCATACCGTCCCCTCGATGTTCACAGCGGTGACCTTTCTTTCATCCATGCTTGCCAGATGATTAAGCTCGGTCAGGTTTGAGATCACTGTCGGTGCGCCGTCAACCTGCCCAAATGCACCACAGCAAACCGATGCCAACCAGCCGACGATAACCCCATGCCGTACCAGCCGCCTGAAGGCCTGCGGCATGGAAACCAACGAATAGGGATTGAAATAGCGTCTCTTCATTATCGTGTCATTTTTTATCACACATACACCGCACATGATACGTTAAGAATGCGCTTTCGCATGCAGGTCGCCACAGTGTTTATGGAGACGGAACCACAACAGACCGGAAGAACTGCTGAGCCGCATCATTGGTTAGAATATGACTCCACTGGCCAGTGGGATCCGTCACCAGATTGGTGCTTCCGTGCAGCGCCTCCCAAACAGCGGGCGGCAATAGATTCGTGGTGGACTCCACAAAATATTCGACGCCCATCGTTCCCACGAACTCGAGCGTGAAAACCTCGCCACCATCGTAGGTGATGCCCGTGACAACATTCGTCTGACTTGTTGGCGGCACATAGGCCTCGACAGTGAACGGAAGCGTCGTGGCAGGGGCGAGAACAGGGCCACTTGTCAATTGAGCCAGCACAGCGTTCTCATACCAGATGCTTCCTGACCCGGCAGACATAAACTCCACTTTAACCTGCGTTGTTCCCGCAGGAGCAATCGCTATGAGCGAATAGGGTTCCCACGGATGCGGTATATCTGCCTGGTTGCCATAGTCAGAGGGATCGACCGTCGGGCGGGAACTGTATCCAACCTGACCCCCCATCCCATTGAGAAAAAAAAACCGCATTTCGCCGTACGGAAGCCACCATGCATCGGCACCGGCCATAACCGAGAGCTCGTAGGTCAGACCCGCCGTTACGGGAACGGTCTGGTAATGTCCCGCACTGTCACCAGCGAAACCGCCATCCACCAGATAGTAGGAGCCATCGAGAGTGACGGCGACTTCATTCTCGTGATTGGCCCAACCGGCGCCGCCGGCCCATGTGGTCCAGTGGTCTGCCGGATCCGTGGAGTTCGGCGCATTGAAGTCGCCGTTAAGCAGGAGATTGCCGGAGGAAAAGTTGGTGGTGGCAGGCGTTGCGGCCGTCAGTTCCTTGTCCGACCCGACAGAATCAATCTGCAGATCGGTGAACTGAACGATGCCGTTCCAGCCATCCGCACCCATGTTCAGATTCGTGGTGCCCAGTAAAGGACCGGTTCCGCCCGTTTGGGTGATGACGACATACAGCGTTGCCGGCAACCCATTCGTAGAGGGCACGCCGAACTGATCCGCGGTTACGAGCACGGGCTGCTGCGCGAACGAAAAACCATTGGTGGCGGACCCGGGCTGTACTGACCATATCAGCTGAGTGGCTGGTCCGGGCGGTCCAGCTTGTGAGCCCCCCTCGAACTGGAACCAATTCACGTTGCCGATACCGCTCGTGCCTTTGAAAACGAGATACAGATCGAAGAGGCCGTTCACTCCCGAAACCGGCCCGCTAATGGTCTGCCATGTTTGCCAGCCGCCGGTGTTGGGAATCACGAGGGAGCCCATGAGCGTCCCGGTCGGACTGCCCAGCCGGAATTCAACGGTGCCCCCTCCTGCGGATGCGACGCGCACATTCACATTGGTCAGGTCCGCCGTAAAATTGACATTCCGATAGACAGCGTAGTCGTTGTTCTCAGCATATCCCAGATTGTAGCCGCCGAGCGTATCGGCACTTGGCTCGGTCACCAGACCGGATATGATATCGAAACTCGATGCCTGAATCTGGTTGGTAGGGCTAAGCGTGTAACTGCCGCTTTGCGTTCCGGACCAGGTAAAGGTGGCGCCTGAATATCCGGCCAGTGTGTAGGAAAAGGATTTCCCGCCCCATTCAACCTGAAAAGTCTTGCTGATTGTGGTGTCGTTAAAAGCGATCAGTGCCTTTGACCCGTCCGGATTCAGGAACGCGGCACTGACCACTCCGCTTCCATTCGCCGAATAGATGCGGAGGGCGCCCGGCAACACGAATTTACTGAAGTGTCCCAGGGTATAATAATCAATGGTATAGCTGACGCCACCCGTACCGGTATCTACAGTCACCAGTGGGGAGCAGGTATCACAACCGCCGGCGTTCGGACCGAGGTTCTGATCCAGCGCCAACCCCCACTTAACATACGCCTTGCCCGCACTGCGCATGACATGCGTGATTTCCTTGAAATCGTCTTTGATCTGATTGGCATCCCCACCCACCCAGAGGCCCCCGGAATGCTCGGTCTGATAATTCCCTTTGGTCGAAAACTGGTTGGCCAATTCGAGCATTCTTCCGGGAGTCCCGCCGTAGCCGTGCCATGCGGTTCCGCCTACAACATCCGAGGCCAAAACGACGGGGTCGGAAAGAATCGCGTGCGGGTATGCGTAGCCATCCCAATTGTGGTCATAGAGCAATACCTTGGTGGCGACGTTGCTGGCCGTAAATGCCGGTAGCACATGATCGCGCAACACAGTCAACTGGGCGGCCGCATCCATATCCATCCCCGGGTAGTCACCGGGCACATACAACGGTTCATTCTGCAATGAGACATAGTCAATCGGAATGCCCTCGGCAGCATAGGCCTCGATATACTTCACGAAATAGTTGGCAAACGGCGTGTACATGCTTGGGAGAAGTGACCCGCCGATCATGGAACCGGAAGTCTTCATCCAGCCCGGCGGACTCCAGGGAGAAGCCATGATCGTGAGGTCCGGGTTGAGCTGCATGGCATGCTTAACCAGCGGGATGATGTCGGCCTGATCATGCGCGATGCTGAAGTGGTCGAGATTTGGATCCGTTCCCCCGGGCGGATTGTCGTCGTAGGAATAGTGGAAGCGGGTCAGGTCGGAGGCTCCCATCGGATTGCGCACAAAACTCACCCCGATGCCATTCCCGGCACGCGTGAACAGATCGTTCATGGCATTGGTACGTGCTGCGGGCGTCGCCACCTGGTTCAACAGATAGGCCGCTGCATCCGTAAACGACGCGCCGAATCCTTCCACTTCCTGATAGGTTTGTGTTTCATCCACGACCACAGGATTGCTGCCGCCGATGCCACTGGTAAACATCACTGAAGCCTGCTGCTCCAGTTTGCTGCTCTGATTTTGAGTCGTAAGCCAGACATCAACAGTCTGGGCCGGCGCCGGATTCATGCCGAAGAGCACCAGAAAAACGGGCATAGCCATATATTGTATTTGTTTTTTTGCCTTCATATCAATTTCCTCGGTCCCTTGGACAGGCGGGGTGCTCCCTTGTTCAGCATCAAGTTCCCGCAGACTAATTACAAACTGTAGAATGGGCATACTAGCGATTATTATTAGCAAATTTGACGAAAATTGTCCAGCTAGCCATACGTATAGTATTTTCGCCGATAAACATTCGTGCTTTTCGTCATACCATCTGACTGTTGCGGCTTCGCCTTGCCCTACGGGGCCGACACTCCGTGCCAATCTCGTTTAAGCGGTTGCATCAAGGTACAAAAAAAAAGATGCATCTGAATGCATCGTTAATATTGTGGTCGGAGTGATCCGCCTGCGCCTTTGAGCTTCGGCGAGAAATACTGAATTTGCTACGCCCCCTTAAACGGAACCACTCGCAGATTTCGTATTCCAGAAATGTCGCTTAGCAAACGCATGACCGGAACCATGCTTCAAATACCGTTCAAAATCAGCGGCTTGCTTTCTTTCGGGAAATGCAATGTAGCATTCGATTTGCCACGGCCTAAATTTTGAGGTGTGCTTGTTTGCTCCCTCATTATGACTGCCCAGCCGGGCCTTTAGATCATCCGTCAACCCAATATATGTCTGGGATGAATCCGATTCACTTCGAATAAGATATACACAATACATGGCTTGCCATGCGTAAGTTTTCAGTTTGATCCAAACGAAAAGTCCCGCTTCGCCAAGGCTTCGCAGGACATGCTTCACTTTATTATCTCAAGAAAAAGCGAAGCATGGTCGGGGCGACTGGATTGTTTCACCCCTTCGGGGGCGGTTCCGCCTCCGGCAGGTCAGCCTCGCTCGCAGGCTCGCGTCAAACCAGCTTGCTGGTTTTTCATCCAGCCTGACACCAAAAAACCGCCTCGCGGCGGTTTTCATGGTCGGGGCGACTGGAGTTGAACCAGCGACCTCTACACCCCCAGTGTAGCGCTCTAACCAGGCTGAGCTACGCCCCGAAATTTTTCATCAGAAACTCCAATGATCCAAGGAGTGGAATATTGAAGGCGCAGAACGTAGCACGCCATACAGGCATCGTCAACGCCCACCCTTCAAAAACTCAATACGTTTTGCTTCCAAATACACATTCGCCCTCTACAATGCTTCGCATGCAAAAAATTCCCGAAATTTCGACCGACGATCTCGAAAAATATTCCTCCGCCATTTCCCTCTCTGATATGGAGATATTTGTGTTTCCCGAGCTGCTCTACAGTCTGGTGCTGGCGAATATCATGTCGCCGCGTATCTGGGAATGGAAGAACCACGACTGGTTCCGCAAGCTCGACACCATGAAGCCCTACAAGAAGATCCAGCGGCTCAAGCAGTTCATCATCGACCACTATGAATTCAACCTCGACCTCGACACCTGGGGACTGACCACCAAGGAATCGGAAGTGGAGCGCTTTGCGCCGTTCATGGACGAAAAAACCATCGGCCAGTCCAACGCGCTTTTCGGCTACGAGGGCGACAAGCACTATTTCTCGCTCGATATCCGGAAGCACTTTGGCCTGGATAATTACACCTCGAACATCATCCCCTACTGGAAAACCGAGACACTGGAGGCGATGGATGCCTTTCAATTCAAGGATAACTACCGCGTCGGCGCGGGCGAGTGTGTCTCGCTCTCCACGCTCTACGCGGCCGCATTGTTCATCATCTGCGACATTCCGCTGGAAGATATTTTCCTGATTGCCACACCGCTGCATTCGCAGAACTTCGTTCTGGTGAACGATGGTGTACTCACCAACAACCGCCGGCTCGTAACCAAGAACATGTGGTTCAACGGCACCGACCTGACCGCCAAGGCCCAGCGCGCACTGCGCCATGAGCAGGTCACCATTATCGCCAATAACACCGGCTACATCCACACCGTCTATCCCGAGGCCACCATCGCGCCCGATAGCTTTGAGCTGTTCCGTAAAAAGCTCGATGAATTCACCACCACCGAAATCACCTTCGAGATCCTCGCCAACTTTCTGCGCGACCGCTCCGAATACCAGAAATGCTTCCAGATTCAATACCTACGGCACGGCAAGGCGCAATACCTGCCCATCGAGCGGGCCTTCGCGTACGAGCACGGCAGCCCCTACAAGGTGTCCGACGATGCCACGCGCGACAAGCTGCTCGACGAAATTGATGAATATGCCTTCTACGCCGATCCCATTCCCGACCGTATCCAGCTCAACAAGCTGTCTGACTATCTCAAAAACAATCCGATCTCGCACTTTGACGAGGAGAGCATGCGCGGTCTCGCCGACAAGATCGACTGCACCGGCGACATGCAGCGCAAGATGTCGGTGATCGAAGGTCTGGTCGACTTCGTCCATCTCGATCCGGAGCTGCCGGAGACGGGCAACAAGCAGTTCAACGGTCCAGGCCCCATCGAGATCAAGCCCGGCATGCAGCGGGATGAAATCATCCGGTATCTGGACGAGGTGCGTGGCAGCCACGCGATAGCGGACCTCGCCTTCTATGCCAGCCGCGACCTCGCCGTCACCGACTGGAAGCCCTTCTTAAAGGCCGCGTTAGAGCGCAACCCGGTGGTGATTGAAGCCACCAAGTATCTCTCTGACGACGAGCTGATCCAATGCCTTACAACTCTGCCGAACGAATCGATTTACGACGGCTCCCGCATCGCCCAACCCGATGAAGTCTGGAACTTCCAGCGCGGCGACGGCCTCGAGCGCGCCATCGCGCTGGCCAATGCGTGGAAGAGTCGCCATCCCGATGCGGACATCGAACTGATTGTATCGAACGACAGAGTGACCGTAGAACTTGGCGACAGAGAGCTTGGTTTCGATTCCGCTAAGGGATTGGAGAAACAAATAAACCTATAACATTTACTGGAGGGACGACCTCCGTGTCGTCCTAGGACGGGACAGAGCCCGTCCTTCCAAAGGGATATGAACAAAATCATGAAAATTGGAATGGGGGTACTTGCCGTGGGTATGCTTGCAAATCTTCTGTTTGGCGGCGGGGTCGACAAGGACGCCGATATCCCTCAATTGATCAAGGACGGCGCACTGGTTATCGATGTCCGAACCGCAGGCGAGTTTTCCAGAGAGCACATTGAGGGGGCCATCAACATCCCGTTCAACGTGGTCGAACAGACGATCGCTCAATACACAACTGATAAAGCAAAGAGCATCGTTGTCTACTGCCACAGCGGAGCGCGATCCGGCGCCGCTAAAAAATCGCTTGAATCCATAGGATATACTCAAGTCGTGAATGGCGGCAGCCTGCATCGGATGCAAAAAATTCTCGCCCAATAGCCTTCGTTACCCATGAAGGTCGTAATCACAGAAAAACCCTCCGTCGCGCGCGACATTGCCAGCGTCCTTAAAATCACCGGCAAGAAAAAGGGGTACATCGAAGGCCGCGGCTGCGCGATCACCTGGGCGTTCGGCCATCTGGTCACCCTTATGGAGCCGGGCGAGTATGACCCCGCCCTGCAAAAATGGCGGCTCGATTCCCTCCCGTTCATTCCCGACGAGTTTAAGCTTAAGCTGATCGACAACTCCGGTGTGGCCGAGCAATTCGAGACCATCAAGAAACTCTGCCAGGAAGCCGAGGAAATCGTCTGCGCCACGGACGCCGGGCGCGAGGGCGAGCTGATCTTCCGCTACATCCTTGCCCTGAGCGGATGTGAGGACAAGCCGATCCGGCGCCTCTGGCTCAGCTCACTCACACCCGATGCCATTCAGGACGCGTTCAAGGATTTACGGGATGGGCACGACTATGACGCGCTCTATGCCGCGGCCAGGTGCCGGTCCGAATCGGACTGGATTGTCGGGCTGAATGCCACGCGGTACTACACCGTTCGTCATGGCCGGATCGGCAGCTCGGAGGACCGCGTGCTTTGGAGCATCGGTCGCGTGCAAACCCCCGTGCTGGCGATGATTGTCCAGCGTGACGATGAAATCTTTAAGTTCCGCCCGAAAGCCTTCTGGGAACTGACGACAAAATACCGCGACGTGGTTTTTAAATACACGGGCGACCGCTTAGAACAACCGGAAAAAGCGCAGGCGCTGCTCGAAAAAATTTCCGGCGAGCCTTTCACGATTGCCGGTGTTGCGGGCAAGCAGAAAAAGGAACAACCGCCCCAGCTATTCGACCTGACCACACTCCAGCGCGAAGTCAATAAGAGCCATGGGCTCTCCGCGGCCGACACGCTGACCGCCACGCAAAACCTGTACGAATCCAAGCTCGTCACCTATCCGCGCACCGACTCGCGCTACCTCAGCGCCGACATGAAACCGCGCATTCCGAAAATACTGGAGCAGCTGAAGCCGATTCGTGCGGAGCAGATCGAGGCGCTGGATTTGACCAAGCTGCCCTTCACCAAACGCATCGTTGATGACAAGAAGGTGACCGACCACCACGCCATCATCCCGACCGGTATCATCCCGCGATCGCTCGGCACCAATGAGCAACTGGTCTATGACGCAACGGTGACTCAGTTTATTGCCGCCTTCTATCCTGTGTGCGTCAAAAAGATCACTACGGTCGACGGCGAAAGCGCAGAGGTGAAGTTTCACGCCAAGGGCACACAGATCATCGAACCCGGCTGGACGGCGCTCTTCCCGAAAAAGAAGAAAAAGAAATCGCCTGATGGAAGCGAAGAGGACGATCAGACCCTTCCGGAATTCAAAAAGGGCGAAAACGGGCCGCATGAGCCTTCGACGCGAGAAGGCAAAACCAAGCCGCCCAATTACTTTACCGAAAACTCGCTGCTCGGCGCGATGGAGGCCGCAGGTAAATGGGTCGATGACGACACCCTGCGCGAAGCCCTCAAGGAGCGAGGCATCGGTACGCCGGCCACCCGTGCGGCGATCATCGAAACCCTGCTGAGGCGAAACTATATCCGCCGCGAAAAAAAGCAGATCCGGGCCACCGACATGGGCCGCTGCCTTATCGCCCTGCTTCAGGATCCGTTGCTCAAGTCGCCGGAAATGACCGGCGAGTGGGAGGCAAAACTTAAGCAGATCGAGCGGTCCGAATCCAAGCCATCCGACTTTATGGCGGGCATTGTTTCCTATACACGCGGCCTTATCGAAAACAGTTCCGCCACGATGCTTAACACCGACCGCTGGGGCGACTGCCCGCTGTGCGGCAAGGAAATCATTCAGGGTAAAACCGCTTATGGCTGCTCCGGCTGGAAGGAAGGATGCGCCTTTGTGCTCGAATCGGAATACAAGGGCCTAAAACTAACGCCCAATCAATTGCAGGTGCTGCTGCAAATGCACATCCTGCCCTACCCCGTGCACATTGAAGGAAAACCCCGCTTGCTGATCCTGAGCAAGCAGGGCTTCGTCATGGATATCGACCTTCCTTCCGCCGATCGACAGAAAAAAGCATAGGGCCCGCCCAACACCGCATACAAGGCACTTGAACACGCGGGAAATAGTCCGTACGCTCTACCGGATGAATCATGAACCGCATAAGCGCCCGGACTGGGACGAATATTTCATGGATATCGCGCATGTCGTTTCGACGCGCGGAAACTGCTGCCGGCGCAAAGTCGCGGCCGTGATTGTGCGCGACCGGCGGATTATATCCACGGGCTACAACGGCACGCCGCGCGGTATTGATAACTGCTACGAAGGCGGTTGCCCGCGCTGCGCCTCGGATGCGCCGTCGGGCGACAATCTGGGTGAATGCATCTGCGCTCACGCCGAGGAAAACGCGATTGTGCAGGCGGCCTACCACGGCATCAGCGTCAGCGAGGGTGCGCTCTACTGCACGCTCAGCCCCTGCCTGATGTGCACCAAGATGATCATCAACGCCGGCATCAAAGAGGTGGTCTACGAAACGGAGTACCATTTTACGGAGCAGGCGCGCGGCCTGTTCGAAACGGCCAACGTGGTCTGCAGACAATTCATGAGGAACGACACATGAAAATTGCGGGTGTAATTCCATCGCGCTGGGGCTCGACCCGGTTCCCCGGCAAGAGCCTCGCCATCCTGGCCGGCAAGCCGATGATTCAGTGGGTAGTCGAACGCGTGAAGCAGGCCAAAAAACTGAATGCCGTGATTGTCGCCACGGATGATTCGCGCATTGCCGAATGCGTCGAGGCGCTCAACCTCCCGGGCGTGCAGGTCGCCATGACGCGGGCGGACCATCCCACCGGAACCGACCGCATTGCGGAAGCCATCCAGACACTCGACGTCGATGCGGTGATCAATGTCCAGGGCGACGAACCGCTGATCGATCCAACCCTGATCGACGAACTGGCCGAGGTCATCGCCACCGGAGAGTGGGATATGGCCACCGCCGCCACCCCGATCGCAGACGAAGACCAGATCAAGGATCCATCGGTCGTGAAGGCGCTTTTTAACCGCCACGGACAGGCGCTCTACTTTTCGCGTTCCGTCATTCCGCATATCCGTGAACCCAAGGGCCTTCCCGCACCGGAGACGTATTGGCGGCACATCGGCATCTATGCCTACCGGCGCGACTATCTGCTCAAACTCGTTGCAGAGCCCCCCTGTGTGCTCGAAAATCTGGAAAAACTGGAACAGCTCCGCGCGCTCGACATGGGCTGCCGCATGAAGGTAATTAAAACACAGGACTTCGGCATCGGCGTCGATACCCCTGAAGACGTCGCGAAAGCCGAAGCGCTGTTAGCAAAATTATAGGGAAACGCGGGTTTCACCCGCGGCGATTCATGGCCTTCCCCTTTGGGGAAATTGGTTGTAAGCCCCGAAGGGGTTTTCTATTAATAGCCACGGGTGAAACCCGTGGGAACATGGAAGAAAACGATGACAAAAACAATTAACGCTGCAGGCGTGAAGTTTGGCGGCAGGAATCCACTGGCGATGATTGCGGGACCGTGCGTAATCGAAAGCCGCGAAGGCTGCATGGCCATTGCCGACAAGCTGGTGAAACTTTCCAGGCGGCAAAACATTCCGTTCGTGTTCAAGGCGTCGTACGACAAAGCCAACCGCACTTCAATCAACTCGTATCGCGGTCCCGGCATCTCGAAAGGCCTCGAGATCCTGGCCGAGATCAGGGAAAAGTACAACGTGCCGGTCCTGACCGATGTCCACAGTGTCGAGGAAATCCATATCGCCTCCAAAGTCGTCGACATCATCCAGCTCCCGGCCTTCATGATCCGTCAGACCGACTTCGTTGTGGCGGCCGGCGAAAGCGGCGCGGTGGTCAATGTGAAGAAGGCGCAGTTTGCCGCCCCGTGGGACATGGCCAATGTCGTGAAGAAACTCGAGTCGACCGGCAACACGAAAATCATGCTCACTGAGCGCGGCGCATCGTTCGGCTACAACACGCTCGTGGCCGACATGCGCAGCCTGATCATCATGCGCGAGCTGGGTTACCCGGTCATCTTCGACGCTACGCACTCCGTGCAGTCACCCGGCGGACAGGGCGACACCTCCGGGGGCGACGGACGCTTTGCCCCCTATCTTGCCAAAGCCGCCGCCGCAGTCGGCGTGGACGGCATGTTTATTGAAACGCATCCCGATCCGGCCAACGCCCTGTCCGACGGACCCAACATGATTCCGCTTCAGGATCTTTCCAAGCTGTGGAAGAAACTGGATGCGATTGATCAAATAAAATAGCGGACGGAATTTATTATGCTGCCGACCATGCCCTTTGGCCGAACCGGACACGAAAGCACGAGGATCATCTTCGGGGCCTGCGCATTCTGGTCCCTTCCGCAGCAGGATGCGGAGCGCACCCTCGATCTGGTGCTGAAACACGGTATTAACCATATCGACACCGCCGCCGGCTACAACGAATCCGAAGAGCGCATCGGACCGTGGCTTAAGCACCACCGCGAAAAGTTTTTCCTCGCCACGAAGACCGATAAGCGCACCCGCGCTGAAGCCAAGGAAGAACTCTACCGCTCGCTCGACCGGCTCCAGACCGATCATGTGGATCTGTGGCAGATGCATTGCCTGATCGATCCAAAGGAATGGGAAACCGCCATGGGCAGTGGCGGCGCGCTCGAAGCATTTGTGGAAGCGCGCGAAGAAGGCCTGGTCAGGCATCTGGGCGTTACCGGGCATGATGTCGAGGTTGCCGCTATGCACCTGAAAAGCCTGGAGCATTTCGACTTCGACAGCGTGCTGCTCCCCTATAATTATACCCAGATGCAAAACAAGGCCTATGCGGCGGACTACCACAAACTGGCAAAGCTTTGCCGTGATCGGAATGTCGCCGTGCAAACTATCAAATCGGTATCCCGCGGGCCACTGGGCGATGATCCCAAAGTCTATAACATGTGGTACGCGCCGCTCGATGAACAGCAGGCCATCGACCGTGCCGTCCATTGGGTGCTGGGTGATCCGCAGGTTTTTCTCAACTCCCCGGCCGATATTTCCATCCTGCCGAAGGTCATCCAAGCCGCCGAACAATTCGAGCAAAGGCCTTCGGATGAAACCATGGAAGCCGACATGAAGCAGTTTGGCATCACGCCGCTCTTCACCTGAGGAAGAGGCCGGATCGAAGAATCCTTTAAAGGTTGAGCAGTTCCTGCACGTCTTCCCAGGTCAGCTTCTGCATCACCTGCTCATCGGTGGTCAGCGTGGAATCGATGATGCCTTTCTTGTGGTTCTGCATGGCCACGACCTTTTCTTCGACGGTGCCCTTGGTGATGAGCTTAACGCTGTAGACGGTGCGTTTCTGACCGATGCGATGTGCGCGGTCCGTGGCCTGGTCCTCGACGGCCGGGTTCCACCATGGATCGAAATGGATGACCATGTCGGCGCCGGTCAGGTTCAGACCGGTTCCACCGGCCTTTAGACTCATGAGGAACACCGGAATGGAGTGATCCTTGTTAAACTTACGCACGACGTCCTGCCGATCCTTCGTGCTACCGTCCAGATACGTATACTTAATCTTTCGCTCGTCCATCTCTTTTTTCAGGATGGCCAGCATGGAGGTGAACTGGCTGAAGACCAGCACACGGTGCTTGCTGTCCATGGCCTCGTTGAGCAGCTCGAAGAACAGTTCCATTTTGGCGGAGGGATGGTTGCTTTTTACGCCCTCGAGCTTCAGCAGATCAATATGGTTGCAGGTCTGTCGCAAACGCAGCAGCGTTTTGAGGATCTCCATGCGGCTCTTGTTGAAGCCTTCCTTCTTAACCATTTCGCTGATCTTGGCTTTGGAGTCCTCAAGCAGCTGCTTATAGACCTTGTGCTGATCCTGCGTGAGCTTGCACGGAGCGATACGCTCGATCTTTGGCGGCAGATCCTTTGCCACCTGCTTCTTGAGTCGACGAAGCATGAACGGGTGTAGCTTGCGGCGCAGTTTCATCTGCGCATAGTCCCCGTCCGGTCCGCCGTTGAGAATCGGCAGCTCATAATATTCCCGGAACGTTTTATGGTGCCCGAGATAGCCCGGCATCAGAAAGTCCATGATCGACCACAGATCGGTCACCCCGTTTTCTATCGGTGTGCCGGTAAGGACCAACCGATGGTCGGCCTTCAACTTCTTCGCGGCGAGCGCATTTTGCGTCGCGCGATTTTTGATGTGCTGCGCTTCGTCGAGCAGCGCGATGGAATAGGTAAACTCCAGATGTTTTTCGATATCGCGTCGCATCAAGGCATAGGAAGTGATGACCAGATCCACTTTCTCGATCTTCTTCCACCTGCGGTGGCGCTCCGTTCCATGAAGGATCAACACCTTGAGGTCAGGCGTGAATTTGGACGCCTCCTCATGCCAGTTTTCCACGAGACTGGTCGGACAGATAATCAACGCCGGCTTGCCTTGATGATGCTCGTCGCTTCTGCCCAGCTGAATCCAGGCCAGCGTCTGAAGGGTCTTTCCCAAGCCCATTTCATCGGCCAGAATTCCGCAAAAACCGCGATTTTCAAGGAACCGGAGCCAATTGACTCCCTCATGCTGATAGGCGCGCAGGGTGCCCTTCAGCCGCGGGCTCAGCTCCACCGGCTCCACCGAATCCTGCGCGTTCTGTTGCTTGGCTCGCTCCATCCACGTGGGCGTTGCCTTGATGTCAATCCCGTCCAGCGCAGTCAGCGCCGATTCGACATAGCTGCCGTAAATATGGCTCATTCGGAAGGATTCGGGTTTGTCGCCCGCACCGATGGCGCAATCCTGGAAAACTTCCTGTGCCTGCATGATGGCATCACCATCCAGAAGAATGGTGCGCCCGTTGCGTTGAATAAACGAATCGCCCTTCATCAAAGCGCGCTGGATGTCGCGCTCGGAAATACTGGTCGTACCGGCATCGTATTCATAGCTGACGTCAAAATAGTCACCCGTCTCGGCCTCATCCACATGCACGATCGGCGTGACATAGTCGGCCGAATCCGCAAACGGCTTGACCCGCCCTTCCAGCTCGACACTCCAGCCGAACCGTCGTATCTGCGGCACACCCGTTCCCAGGAAATTAAGCACTTCACGCGGGCCCACGATGTTGCGAAGCGTATCGCCCGCGCGACCGACAAACCCCACCGCCTCCAGCTTTTCAACGGCCACCTTTTCCGCCGTCATGTTGCGGATACGGTAGCGCAGCAGATCGGTCGGATCGGGAATCGCGAAGTTACCTTTCATGTCGGCGCGCCCGGCCACCAGCTCCACCTCGTCGTTGTAGCGGGCATACAGCGTCGCGGCCAGCGATGCCGGGCTGCCTTTCACCACGAGACGGAAGGTGGGCTTGGCCGGCTTCATGTGGAACAGTTCGGGGGTGATATCCGTGCGAACTTCCATCACTTGTTCAATCTGATGCAGCTCGGTCATCAGGAAGGCAGGAACCCCTTCGCGCGGAATGACCATTTTGCCGCGGTAGACGTCCTGCAGCGCTCTCGGCAATATGCTGTTGATCGGCCAGAACTGTCCTGCGGTGAAAACCCACCCCGTGCTGTTTCCAATGATGTACGTGGGAGCCTCTGCGTCCAGGCCGTCAGGCAGCTCGGTCGAAAGGTGGAGCAGCAACTCGCCGTTCTCGCGGTTCATGCCCATTTCCATCGCCGTGTCCAGCATGCCGCCGTTGACCGGATAACCCTCATCCCGGCCCCGCTCATGAATCACATGCCCGTGGCTGACGCGCAGCACATTGATCAGATCATAGACCGAAAGCTGCAGTATGCTCTTGAGCACCCCTTTGGATACGTCCTCAAGCAGCCCGAGCACACTCTCGGCGCGACGGGCAAATGAAAACGGCACATCGGTGGGCACATCCGAAACGGGCTTACGCGCCTTTTCATATTCGACCGAAACGTGTGCGCTGACTTTCCCGCCCGACAACTGCTCGCGCCAGTTATCGGCAAGCTCCAGAATCAGGCGGGCCTTGACCGCCAACGGCGCATTCTTTCCGACACGCTGAATACGCGAACCTTCAACCGCCTTGGCGATGCGATCGATGCGACTTGTTTCAGCCTTCGCACCCGGTTTATTGGCAGGGTCCGAGTTCCGGCGAATCACCTCCAGCCCCATGGCCACCAAATGCGAGCAGATCAACCCCCGTTCCTGGTTGTCGCGGCAGGGGCAATGATTGTCCACCAAACCGTTTTTCAGCACCTCGAACTTGCTGCGCATACCCCGCGGCCCAAGGTTCAGCATACCGGTGATGAAGGGATGGTCGTAGGACACTTTTTCCACAACACCACGCTCGAACAACGCCTTGCCGTCGCGGTATGCCCGCCAGCCAGCCCAGTCCTTCAGCTTTTTCTCTGTGTATGGAAGGTTCTCCCTCATGTACGCCTATTCCTACGCCTATCAAAAAGGAAACCATTTTCACCATTTTTCAAAAGATATCCACTAAAAACTATGTGTATTAGTGCCCAAGCTTTATTTTCCGCTGTTATTCACCACTAATCGTTCAGCGTCTCGGTGAAAAACGGCTTAAACAAGTAGTTGACGCACGCGACGGTGCGTCACATTATGCGCGCCTTCGAAATCGAGGGATCTCCATGCAGCGGATCATGAAAAAATCTAAGATACACACGGCCACCATTACGGGGCTGGAGCTGTATTATGAAGGGAGCATCACAATCGACCGCGATCTGATGGATCTGGCTGACATGCTGCCCGGCGAACAGGTGCAGGTGGTGAACCTCAACAACGGCCAGCGCTTCGTTACCTACACCATCTCCGGTGAACGCGGCTCCGGCGTCATTGAGCTGAACGGCCCCGCGGCCCGCCTCGCGGCCGTCGGCGACCAGATCATCATCATTTCCTACGGCCACTATAGCGACGAAGAGGCCAAAATCCTCAAACCCATCGTGGTGTTCGTCGACGAAAACAACCGCCCCGTGGCAAAATAAACCTCCTCAAGCGGACACGGGACAGGATCATTTAATGAGAGGATTATTCGTCCTAAAAACAATTATCCTATCACTCGATCGTCCTGTCCTGATTTTTTCTAAATATGAGTGATTATCTATATCAAACAACCAGGCACTACTTTGGACAGATCGCCGGCGGTGCTGAGTCCTGCGGCGAAGCCGAACTCAAGGAACTGGGCGCGACCCATATCAAACCGGGCTATCTCGGCTATTACTTTTGCGCCGATCAACGCACAATCTACAACATTGTCTACCGCACGCGCATCTTTTCACGCATCCTCGCCCCATTGCTGGCATTCGATTGTCATTCCGACAAGTATCTTTACAAAACCGCCCAGCAGATTGACTGGTCCGACTTCCTGACCCTCACCAAAACCTTCGCCATTTCATCGAACGTATCCGACAGCAACATCCGCAACTCGCAGTATGCCGGACAGATCTTCAAGGATGCCATCGTCGACCAGTTTCGCGAAAAGACCACCAAGCGCCCCGATGTGGACACCCGCTTTCCTGACCTGCTGCTCAATCTCTACATTCACAAAAACAGGGCGCGCATCAGCGTGGACCTCGGCGGCGGTTCGCTGCACAAGCGCGGCTACCGCGCCGAATCCGTCGAAGCCCCGATGCAGGAAACGCTGGCGGCCACGGTGATCCGCCTGTCGGAGTGGAACGGCGAGCGCCCGCTTTATGACCCCTTCTGCGGTTCCGGTACCCTGCTTTGCGAAGCCTTCATGAAAGCCGGCAACATTCCGGCCGCCTACCTGCGGCCGAAGTTTGGCTTCCTGCGCCTGCCTGACTTTGATGCCGCCGTATGGAACCAGGTTAAAACCAGGGCCAACAACGAAACCATCGATGTTCCGGATGAGCTCATCAAAGGCAGCGACATCAGCGCGGATGCCATCAAGGCGGTGCGGGCCAACCGAAACGAACTGCCGGAGATCGGAGCCATCAAGGTGCGCCGCGCCGATTTCCGCGAGCTGGAAGGGTTTGAAAACACCCTCATCGTCACCAACCCGCCCTATGGCATCCGGCTGGGCAATACGGCCGAAATGGCCGATCTGCTCAAGGAATTCGGCGATTTCCTCAAACAGAAATGTACCGGTTCCACCGCCTGTGTCTACTTTGGCGATAAAACCCTCGTAAAAAAACTCGGCCTCAAACCCGACTGGAAACATCCCCTCCGCGCCGGCGGTCTCGACGGCGTTCTCTGCAAATACGAACTGTATTGAGGCTTAGGGTTCGTAGTTCCGCCTTTAGGCGGTCTCCCCGTACTGTCCTGCACGACTGGCCGCCTAAAGGCAGAACTACGAACTTTTGATTCCAGCGCTTGACTCGCCTCGGGAATCTGAACAAAATGGTTCGGCAAAAGGATGCGTAAGATGAGCCAGAATAAATACATCGAAGATTTCATGAAAACCTTCCCGCACGAGGGATTGACGTTCGATGATGTGTCGTTGATCACCCAATATGCCGACTTCCTACCGGGTGATACCGAGATCTCAACTAAACTGACCCGCAATGTCGGCGTGAAAATCCCTTTCCTCAGCGCGGCCATGGATACGGTAACCGAAGCGCGCATGGCCATTTCGATGGCGATGCTCGGCGGCATCGGGGTGATCCATAAAAACCTCGACCCCGAAGTGCAGGCGCAGCACGTCAGTCGCGTAAAGCACCACCTCAACGGGCTTATCACGGATCCGATCACCTTTAACGTCAACGACACGCTCGAAACCATTGCCATGCGCCGAAAGGAAAAAGGCTACAGCTTCAGCGGCTTTCCCATCCTTGACAACGACGGGAAACTGGTCGGCATTCTCACATCAAAGGACATCCGCTTTTCGCGCCACAAACGGGCACCGGTCACGGACATCATGTCAACGGATCTGATCACCGCCAAACCGGACACCAACCTGCGGCAGGCCTACGACATTATGCAGCAACACAAAATCGGAAAGCTGCCGCTGCTTGAAAAAGGAAAGCTGGTCGGTCTTTACAGCTATGCCGATGTGCGCCGTCTTATCGAAAACGAGGAACCCCTCTTCAACCGCGATGAAAAACACCGCCTGCGCGTGGCCGCCGGCGTGGGTCCGGGCGACTATGAGCGCGCGGAAATTCTCAATCAGGAAGAAGTCGACGTTCTGGTGGTCGACACCGCCCACGGTCACACCAAGGGTGTGATAGAAATGGTGACCTGGGTGAAAAATAAATTCCCGCACATCGACGTCATCGGCGGCAACATTGCCACCGGCGAAGCGGCACTTGCGCTGCTCAAGGCGGGCGCTGATGCCGTCAAGGTCGGCATTGGCCCCGGATCGATCTGCACCACCCGCGTCGTGGCCGGCGTGGGCATTCCGCAGATTTCCGCGATCTATGCCGCGGCCAGTGCGCTCAAGGGCGAAATACCGGTGGTCGCCGACGGCGGCATCCGCAACTCCGGCGATATTGCCAAGGCCCTCGTGGCCGGCGCCGACACGGTCATGATGGGTTCGGTTCTCGCGGGCACCGAAGAGAGTCCCGGCGAAAAAATCATCTACGAAGGCCGTCAGTTTGTGATCTATCGCGGCATGGGCAGTCTCGACGCCATGAAATCGCGCGAAGGCAGCCGCCAGCGGTATGGTTTGAGCGACGACGACGATCTGGTTCCGCAAGGCATCGAAGGCATGGTTCCTTACGCGGGGACCGTGAACAAGGTGATGAAGCAATACTGCGGCGGACTTCAGGCCAGCCTCGGCTACTGCGGCGCCACAAATATTCGTGACCTCAAGACGAAGGGAATGTTTGTGCGAGTCTCTCATGCCGGTTCCATTGAAGCCCACGCGCACGATGTCAAAATTACAAAGGAAGCGCCGAACTACCGGCGCTAATCAATATGTTTAAATCAGTTATTCATCTATTCGCATTCCTCCTGATCGTTTTGCTGTCCGGATGTGCGCTGACCAAAGTCATCACGGTGCCTATCAAGGCAACGACTTCCGTGATCGGCGGCGCTGCAGACGTTATTGATTAGGAGCAACGCACATGAAAACGGCTCTGGTTCAAATGAACCCGACGGTCGGCGCGCTGGAGGCCAATGCCAACCGCATTGCCGCGTTGGCATCGCAGGCCTTTCAGGAGGGTGCGCGGCTCATCGTTTTTCCTGAACTGGCGATTTCCGGTTATCCCCCTGAAGACCTGATTCTAAAAGATCATTTCTGCGGTGACTGCGAGGCTCAGGTCCATCGACTGAAGACCCAGCTTCCCCCCGAAGCCACCGTCATGGTCGGCACGCCGCTGACCCGGGATGGCAGAAAATACAACGCCGCCATCGTCTTTCGGGATTCCGAAATCATCGGTGAATATCGAAAAATACTTCTGCCCAACTATGGTGTGTTTGATGAAAAACGGTTGTTCGAGCCGGGCACTCAACCGCTCGTTATCGAACTGTATGGGCAAAAGGCGGCGATCCACATCTGCGAGGATTCATGGGATCCGAACGGAGCCGCAGTCGCTTCACTCGAAGGCGAGGAGATCGACCTGCTCATTAACCTTTCCGCCTCGCCCTACCACCGGGGCAAACTGATCAACGAGCGGATCGATGCCCTGGCACAAACCGCCCGGCGCCTTATGACCACCCTGCTCTACTGCAATATGGTCGGCGGGCAGGATGAACTGGTGTTCGATGGAGCGAGCATGGTTTTTTCTCCCGACGGTTCCCGCCTGGCCAGGGCAAAACAATTCCAGGAAGACGTTCTTTATTTTAACGAGTCCCCTGCGCGCAAGGAAACGCCCCTCTCCGAGATGGAGGAAGTCTACGGGGCACTCAAGCTCGGGCTGAAGGATTATGTCGATAAGATCGGCTTTAAGCGCGTGGTCGTGGCGCTCAGCGGGGGAATCGACTCCGCGCTCGTGCTGGCCGTGGCCGTCGATGCCCTAGGCAAGGACCGCGTGGCAGCTGTAACAATGCCTTCGCAATACTCTTCGTCCGATACGCTGAACGACGCCGGTGAAATGGCTGAACTTCTTGATGTGGAATTTCATACGATTCCCATCAAATCTCTCTACGACGGTTTCGACGCCGAGCTGTCCAAGGTTTGGGGTTCTGACAAGAAGCCGGGGCTGGCCGAGGAAAACCTGCAGGCGCGCATCCGCGGCAACCTGATCATGGCGCTCTCCAACGAGTTTGGCTGGCTGGTGCTCACCACCGGAAACAAGAGCGAGATGGCGATGGGCTACTGCACGCTGTATGGTGACATGGCCGGCGGCTATGCCATCATCAAGGATGTGCCGAAAACCCTGGTGTTCGATCTGTGCCGTTGGCGCAATGAACAGAGCGATGCTCCCGTCATCCCGCCGAGCATCATCGAGCGCCCGCCCTCCGCCGAGCTGCGCCCCGATCAGAAGGACACCGACTCGCTTCCGCCCTATGAGGTGCTGGATCCGATCCTCGAAGACTATGTGGTAAACGACATGGGCATCGATTCGCTGATTGCGAAGGGCTATGACGAAGCGATTGTCCGCCGCGTGGTGCATGCCGTGGAGCTTAGCGAATACAAGCGCCGCCAGTCACCGCCCGGCATCAAGATTACCCCGAAGTCTTTCGACCGCGACCGGCGCATGCCGATCGTGAACCGCTATCGGAATTGATTGCGTATTGCTTATTTTTTCCTGAAGCAGCGTGACGCTTAATACGCAATACGAAATACGTAGTACGTAGCATTCTCCCTACAAATCGAGAAAGTTCTGCAGGAGCTTTTTGCCTTCGGTGGTCAGGATCGATTCGGGATGGAACTGCACGCCGTGCACGGGATGCTCTTTGTGCTGCACACCCATGATTTCTCCTTCGGCCGTCCATCCCGTTATTTCCAGGCAGTCCGGCAGGGTTTCGCGCTCGATAATGAGCGAGTGATAGCGGGTGGCATCAAACGGACTCGGCAACCCCTTGAAAACGCTTTTACCCTCGTGGATCATCGGCGAAGTTTTCCCGTGCATGAGACGCTCGGCCCGGACAACGTTACCGCCATAGACATCACCGATCGACTGATGACCGAGGCAGACCCCGAACAAGGGAATGCGCGGACCGAACTCGCGAATGATATCACAGGAAATCCCCGCTTCCTTCGGTGTACACGGACCGGGACTCACGAGCACCTTTTCAGGCTTTAACTCAACGGCCTCCTCGACGGTAATTTCGTCGTTACGAAACACACGCATCTCCGCACCCAGCTCGCCGAGATATTGCACGAGGTTGTAGGTAAAGGAGTCGTAGTTGTCTATCACTAAAATCATTTCAAACGATTCTTTCTTCTATGAACCACGGATACACACAGATGGACACTGATAACTAAAGAACTATTCGTTTCCATTCCAGTCGCGCATTTCTAAAATTAACAATTATTCCCACATTCAATCCGGTAATTTTCAGATAGTTCAACATTTGACCAACTTCATGATCGGTAATGTGATCGATCACCTTTGTGTCCACAACCATACGACCTTCTACGATAAGATCGGGAATGTACTCTCCGACCACCGCATCCTTATACATAACGTCATAACGGGGTTGTTGCCTATACTCAATCCCACGCAAGCCAAACTCAACCACCAAGGCGTTTTCATAGGGTTTCTCCAACAACCCATGCCCCAGCTCATTCAGCACTTCCATGGAACAGCCTATAATCTCACGGGTTAAATCGCCCTGCTCTAATCCGTGTTCATCGGTGTTCATCCGGGGTTCTCCTTTTGCCCGCTCGTGCGCGCGGCATGGTAGTGCTTGGCGAGCGCGAGCGCTTTCATCATCCCGCGTGCCTTGTTGCGCGTTTCCTCGTACTCATTGAGCGGCACGGAGTCGGCAACGATCCCCGCCCCGGCCTGTACATAGGCCTTATTCTTGTCGAGGATGACTGTGCGAATGGTGATCGCCGAGTCGAAATTGCCGTTATAGTTAAAGTAGCCAACAGCACCGGCATAGGGACCGCGCTTGCTCTTTTCGAGTTCGGCAATGATTTCCATCGCACGAATCTTTGGTGCACCGCTGACGGTGCCCGCCGGAAAGGTTACCCGCATCACATCGTATTCATCATGATCGTCGGACAGATGTCCGGTCACTTCGGAAACAATATGCATTACATGGCTGTAGCGCTCGATGACCATAAAATCCGGCACTTCCACTGTGTTAAAATCGCACACACGGCCAATGTCGTTCCGTCCAAGATCGACGAGCATGATATGCTCGGCGCACTCCTTCGGATCAGCCAGCAACTCCTTTTCAAGGGCCAGATCCTCTTCGGGGGTTGCTCCCCTCGGTCGGGTTCCGGCGATCGGACGTACCTGAACATGCTTGTCGGTACAGCGCACATGGATCTCAGGGGACGTGCCGACAATCGCGCTGTCGCCCATATCGAGGCAGTACATGTAGGGCGAAGGATTGATCGTGCGCAAGGCCCGGTAGACATCGAGCGAGTCGGCTTCATTTTCCACTTCAAAACGCTGAGAAAGCACGGTCTGTATAACATCACCGGAACGGATGTATTCCTTGGTCGTTTCGACCATCTCAAAAAACTCTTCCTTGGTCGTGTTGGATTGAGGCTCCAACGGCTCGGCTTCGAGGTGCGCATCAAGCAACACATGTTTTAACGGAACTTGCAGCGCATCGAGAAGATCCTGTATCTGCGCAACGGCTTTGTCATAGGCTTCGTTCGGATCACCAAGAATATGGGCATTGGCCACGACCTTCATACGGTGATTGACGCGATCAAAAACAATGAGGCCATCCGTCACCATAAACACCATGTCGGGATTGCCGATATCATCGTTTCCGATCACAGGCACCCGGGGCTCAAACTGCGAAATCAGATCATACCCCAGAAAGCCGACCGCTCCACCGATGAAGGGAGGCAGTGATGGATCATCCATCACCGGATGGAACTGCGCCATGTGGGTCTTCAAGGCCTCCAACGGATCGATGTCCTCGATGATCCATGGTTCCCCCCCCTCGTGCGCGATCTCAACCCGGCGCCCGTAGGCGCGAATGATGGTGCGCGGTGTGCCGCCGATGAAGGAATAGCGACCGATATTCTCCCCCCCCTCAACACTTTCGAGGAGATAGGTGTGCGAGGCATGCTCGCGCTGGCGCACATAGGTGCGCACACGTTCATAGGCCGAGACCGGAGTTTCCTGGTCGGCCAGCAGCTCTTCCCATACCGGCACCAGGTTTCCCTGCTTGGCCTTTTCCAGGAATGTTTCTCTATCGGGTACAATCGCCATGAATCTTCACATTGGTTAAAGAGAATGGATGGTAGCCATTGCGCATGGTTTCGCAATCATAATTACGTAACGAGTAACGCGCCCTGCACGATTTATGCACCCTTCAACTTGAGCAGAATCTCCATGGAGATCCGTTGCATTTCCTCAACACGCTCTTCGCTGCCGGCTTCATTGTAGCAGCGGAATTCAGGTGCGTTACCGGAGGGACGCATGTGCAGCACTTCCGACGAATCAAATGTAACGCGCAGACCGTCGGTGCGATCAATCGATTCAACCACTCCGAACGCATCGCCGAAGGCTTCTTCAATGGCGGCCACGTCATTGAAGCGCTCGATAATTTTGCTGCTCTGTTCGGTGGGGAAATCCTGAATGCGGTCACTGACGGTAAAGCGCTGCGGCAGATCCGTCAGAAGGGCTGAAATTGGTTTGCGTTCCTGAATCGAGAGCAAAATGATGCTCAGCACGGGCAGCACGGCATCGCGCGTCGGCAAGGCGCGAAGCGTTTTCCCGGCAATCGGGAACTCGCTATTGATTAGAAACCCGCCATTGGCCTCGTAACCCACCACCTTTTTACATCCGGCAAATGAGGCATCAATCATCGAGGCCACCACAAACGGCGAACCAATCCGGGTGCGGCGGATGTCCGAAAACCAACCGCACTTTTCCAGGGCGGTATTACAGCTGACCGGCGTGCTGACCGAGTCGGCCCCGAGATACTTCGCAGCAAGAATGCCCGCCACGTCGCCGCGCAGCCACGTGCCGCTTTCATCACTGATCAGCGGACGGTCGCTGTCACCATCCGTGGAAAGGATCACATCAAATCCGTTTTGGGCAGACCACTCCTTGGCGAGTTGGACGTCCTCGTCCCGGATCGCTTCGGTATCGACGGGGATAAAGGTGTCGGAAAAGCCGAGCGGCGTTACATCGGCACCCAATCCGGAAAAGATTTCGATCAGGACATCGCGCCCTACAGCGGAATGCTGGTAGATACCGATCTTCTTCCCCTGCAGGCAACCTTCCGGGAACGTGCGTGTGTAGCGGTTTACATACTCGATCCGCGCATCAATATTTTCCTCGGGCAGCTCGAACCCCTCGTCTTGAAAAATGGATTCATCGACTTCAACCACCTGTTCTCGTATCTGCTCCTCGTCATACTTGAGGATTTCCCCGGAGCACTTATTGAACTTGATGCCGTTGCGATCAGCAGGGATATGGCTGCCGGTTACCATGATGGCCGGACCATTGTTTTCGAGGCCGTAAAGCGCGACAGCGGGAGAAGGTACACGCCCGCAGTTTACCGGCATATATCCCATGTCCGAAGCTGCTTTGGCGACGGCGGCCATGATCCGGCCGGTACTGGGCCGCAGGTCGCCGGCAATCGCCACCGGCTCACCCTTTTTCTTCAGCTCACCGTCTTCTTCCAGATATTGAAGAAATCCTTTGGTGTAGGTATAGCAAACCTGATCGGTCATTTCCACGGCCAGCCCGCGGGCTCCGCTTGTCCCGAACTTCACGCCGCTTTGATGCATCAAATCGTTGATTTTAATTTTCATCTTCTTCTCCAGAAATTAATTCGTAATCCGTAAATCCTAATCTCAAAATTCACGCACTACGCACTAGGCACATCGCACCAGGCACTAGGCATCCATATTTTCAAGCCGAGTCGGATTATCGAGATCGATCCTGCGGTAGTAGCAGTCACGCGGCTCACCCTTTTGGTTTTTGGTGTGACAAATGCCGCCGCGGTTCGGCCGCACAATGAAGAGCAGTGAATTCTGCTCGCAGTTGACATAGGCTTCAATCAGTTCGAACGTTTCGCCCGAGGTCAACCCCTTCACCCACAGCTCCTGCCGTGAAGAGCTCCACAGCACGAGCATCTTGCGCTTGAGCGATTCCTCGAATGCCAGCTTGTTGATGTAGGCCACGAGAATGACCTCCTTTGTGTCGGCATTCTGCACGGCCACGGGAATGATTCCCTTGGTTCCTGCAACTGCCTTCTCCAGCTTGCTCCAATCAAGCGCCAATTCCAGACCTTCTTCGAGTTCTCTGCTCACAGTCTCACCTCAATGTTTTTTGATTTCAGATATTCCTTAGCCTCTCGGATGGTGTATTCACCAAAATGGAAAATCGATGCAGCGAGCACCGCATCCGCTTTACCTTCGCTCAGGGCTTCAGCCAGATGTTCCAGCGTTCCCGCTCCGCCCGAAGCGATGACCGGTACATTCACCGCTTCGGACACCGCGCGGGTCAGCTCGAGGTCGTAGCCATCCTTGGTTCCGTCGGCATCCATGCTGGTCAGAAGGATTTCCCCTGCCCCGCGCTGGGTTCCTTCGATCGCCCACTTAATAGCATCCAGCTCCGTCGGATTCCGGCCACCGTGTGTGTAGACCCCCCAGGTGCCATCCTCTTTTCGACGCGCATCGATGGCCAGCACCGTGCATTGCGATCCAAACGACTCGGAGCACTCGTTGAGAATATCGGGATTAGTGATCGCAGCCGTATTGAACGACACCTTATCCGCCCCTGCGCTGAGCATTCGGCGCACATCGCTCGGGGTGCGGATTCCACCGCCGACCGTCAGCGGCATAAAGACCTGCTCCGCGCACCGGCGGACAATATCCACCATGGTTTCGCGGCCGTCGCTGGAAGCCGTGATGTCCAGAAAACAGAGTTCGTCCGCACCCTGTTCCTCATAGATTCTGGCGCTCTCAACCGGATCACCAGCATCGCGCAGATCCACAAAATTGACGCCTTTCACGACGCGCCCACCCGTCACATCCAGGCAGGGTATGATACGTTTAGCCAGCATAGAGACCCTTTGAATTAAAAGGCCAATACGATATTGCAGGGATGGAGATAAGGCAAACGGGTTTTCCGGCTATTCCCCGGAAGGTGCCCAATCATCGGTACGAAATGGCGAGGCCGGAAAGCCCTCTTTGTTGAAGAGGTTGCACCCGACCGGGTTATTCGCCCAAGCATAGCGTACAGCCACCGGATCCGGAACCACCTCCGAGCTGACGATCAATGTGTCATCCACGATAGCCGCCTGCGCAGACACAAACTGCTTATCCGCACCGGCAATAGCAAGCCACTTGAGCGGTTCGCCGCCCTGCTCCATCAGTCCGGAACCAATGTCGTCGAACTTAAGGATGATTTTATTGCCATCCTTCTTCATCGATTTATAGATCGGGCCGCCAGGAACAATCTTCTTCCCGTAGGTCTTGGCGAGCGCCTGATGCGCCAGGCGCAGACCAATGGCCTGCTTGTTTTTCGGATGAATGTCGTTGGCCTCGCCCACATCGATGCCTACGGCGATGCCCACGTTGGGGACCTCCTTATGGAACTTCAGAAAGCTTTCGCGGATGAATGCCCAGCCGCTGTCCTGAACGGGGGTCTTCGCAGGCTGCTTGAAATTGACCAGCTGCACGGCATAGAACGGAAATTCATCGTTCCAGTCCCTGCGCCACTGCACCACCATGTTTTCGAGCAGCTCGCGGTAGAGCATGGCCTGCTCGATGTGCGCATTCGCCTCGCCCTGATACCAGATCGCTCCGCGCATGCTATAGGGAACGAGCGGGTTGATCATCGCGTTGTAGAGGTTAGCCGGATAATTCTGCCATGCATGAGGATGCACCCGTTTCTGCGGTTTCCACTGCGGCCGCTTCGCTGGATCCTTCTTCTCCCACGCAAGCACCTTTTTTGTATGCTCTTTCTCAGCCTCTATCGGATCATAAATCTCTGCCAATCGATCCTGCTCTGCCTTATAGGCCATCACTGACTGAAATTTTTCGAGCGACGCCATCGGACTCCACGACTCGATGCGTGTTCCTCCCCAGCAGGAACGCACCAGCCCAATCGGCACATCCAGCTCTTTGTGAAGCTTCCGTCCAAAGAAATAGGCGGTGGCAGAAAAGGGACCTATGTTCTCGGGCGTGCACATCCTCCATGACCCGGTGCAATCCTGTTGCAACTCCTTGCTGGCTTTCAGGTCGGTCAGAAACATACGAATTCCGGGGTAGTTGGCCGCAGACTTTTCTTTCTCAAAATTATTCGATGCCTGAACAGCCATTTGCATGTTCGATTGTCCAGAGCAAAGCCAGACTTCGCCGACGAGCACGTTTTTTACTTCTGCCGAATCGGTACCCGAAACCACCTTCAGGGAACGGGGTTCCGCAGAAGCTTTCATTTTCTTGAGCCGAACCATGAACTTGCCATCCAAATCGGCTTTGGCCGTTTGCTTCTGTCCGGCAAACGCAACCGTCACTTTCGCACCCGGATCCGCCCAGCCCCAAACCGCAACCTTCTGGTCACGCTGCAGCACCATGCCATCCGAAAAAACAGCGGGCAGTTTCAATTCCGCCTGAACGGATACAACGACCAACAGACTTATGATCCCAACTATCCATTTCCTCATATCAGCTCTCCCGTTCCTTGTTCATGCATTTAACCGCCGCCTCATACACGGTCTTAACCGCGACACCGTTTGCGCCCGCCAGCTTCCGGCAATCTTCGATTTCCGGTGATGCCGTAACAACCACACCACTGCGCTTGCCCTCTTTAATCCGCACCGCTCCAAACAGTGTTTCCACGGTTTTAAAACTACGTTCGAGTATCGTCCGTTTGGACAGATGCTCCCGAACACCAAACGTGGTGGACTCCCGGAAGATGAGATCCAACATGGTTTCGCGATCGGACGGGAGGCAAAGCACGGTGAGTAAAATTCCCTGCCGCTGCTTTTTCATGAAAACCGGTGTAGTGAACACATCGAGTGCACCGGCTTCGAGCAGCTGATCAAACAGGCATCCAACCAGCTCCGGAGTCATATCGTCGAGATTGCATTCCAGCACCAGACATTCGTCAGCGGTTTGATCCTCTACCGCCTCATAAAGCGTTGCGCGAAGCAGGTTGGGTCGATCTTTGAGTTTCCGGTGTCCAAAGCTGTATGCTGAACCAGCCGCTCGGCTACCAATCGGCGCAGCCTCGGCGGTGCGCCACGTCGAAAGGAGTGCGGCTCCGGTCGGCGTGACCAACTCATATGGTTCATCCACATCCTGCACTGGAAATCCTTCCAGCAAACGGAGGGTCGCCGGAGCGGGATTCGGATAGGTTCCGTGGGCACATTCAATCGTGCCGTGTCCATTCGGCAGGCTGCGGATCGAAACACCGTCCACCCCCAGCTTATGCAATGCGAGGCAGCAGCCGACAATGTCGACAATCGAGTCCATCGCCCCGACTTCGTGGAAATGGATTTTTTCAATATCCACACCGTGAATCGCCGCTTCCGCTTCGCCGATGCGCCGGAAGACTTCCGATGCATCCAGCTTTACGGGTTCCGGAAGTTCACTGGCACCAATCAGCCTGAGAATCGTACTCAAGTGGCGGCCATGTTCATGGGTGTGTTCTCCGTGATGTTTAGGATGGTGACGATGCTCCTCCACCTCTACCCTGGCCCGAAAGCCGCTCATCCCCTGCTCCACGACCTCGTCCACAATAATCTCGAACGGATCGACCTGCAGCGATTTCAATTCCTCGCTCAGTTCATCCACTGAAGCGCCCAACCCGATCAGCGCACCCAGAATCATGTCCCCGCTCGCCCCGCCAATGCTTTCAAAATGCAGTGTCTTTTTCATAGTGCCGCAAATCATGGCAGGAAATGGGTTTCGCGCCAAGACGACAAGGCGGCAAAGGTTTGGGATGCGGCGGTGCGGCCGAAAAGCAGTGTCACCCGCTGGTTGCCACCGTACTCCATATTTTTCTACCCAAATTGAACCAGCCCAGCCTCACGCAGGCTGAGAAAGTCGGTGGCGTTTTGTAATTTCCTGTGCCCGAGAACGATGTGGTCGAGCACCTTGATGCCCATCACCTCGCCCGCGCCGATCAGCTGTTTCGTAACCTTGATGTCTTCGGCCGATGGCGTCGGATCACCGGAGGGATGGTTATGCGCCAGAATGATGGCCGCGCAGGAATGCTCGACGGCCTTTTTGAAGAGTTCGCGCGGATGGACCAGGCTGCTGTTCAGCGTGCCTTCGCTGATCTGCTTAGGCTCTCCGATCAAACGGTTTTTCGTGTCGAGCATCAGCGCCCAGAAAACTTCATGCTGCAAAACACGCGCGCGTTCACGAAGCACGGCGGCGGCCTGTTCCGGTGTAGTCACAAGCGGACTTTCGCCGACGCTCTCGCGTGTAAGCCGCTGCGCCAGCTCCATCGCAGCTTTGATCATCTGCGCTTTCACCGGTCCGATACTGTCGACCGACTGGAGATCCTTAACCGATGCCTTGGCCAGGGCGGTAAGAGAGCCAAAGGCCGAGAGCAGCCGTTGCGACACTTCGACCACATTCATGCCTTTGGTTCCGGTGCGCAGAATCAGCGCCAGCAAAACGGCATCGGAAACATTCTCGGGACCCACCCGCTCGAATTCTTCACGCGGACGCAATTGCGCCGGCATGTCGCACACGCGAAGGCTCTGTGACTTGACCGTATAATCTGATTGCTCTGCTTTCCTGACCATAGACGGAAGGATGGCAGACCTGATCTTATGTTCAATATATAAGTATTATTTTTATTTTCCCGTACTTCCAAAACCGCCGGCACCGCGCGTGGTTTCCGAAAGCTCCTCGACCATTTCATAGTAGATCGGGGTGCAGTCGCACGCGACGACCTGGAAGAGGCGCTGCCCCTTTTCGGCGGTATAGGGGAAATCCTTAATGTTGTCGCACATGGCCATAAGCTCCCCGCGGTAGCCCCCGTCGATCAGGCCGAGGGAGTTCGCCATGCGCAGCGGGGTTTTTGAGATGCTTGAACGCGGCATCAGGAAATAAGCCCGCCCATCTTCCGGTTCACAGGCAATGCCCAGCTTGATTGGTTTGGTTTCGCCGGGTTCGATCACGATATCCTCGAGCACATAGAGATCGAGACCGGCGTCGCCTTCGTGAAAGTGGCCGTGGTCGGAGTAAATTTCGCAAGCGGTTTCGTTGAGCGGCTTGATTTTTAGATGCATGTATAGTCCCTGTCTTTGGTTGTTTAAATACAACGTGCATTGTATCTTTGCTCTGAATTTTCACAAACCACTATTCTCGGCTAATTGCTCCTCTGACGCATTTTTTCACCACTGAGGACATAGAGAAACACAGAGGCTCGGTTCTCTGTGCCCTCTAGCGAAGCGGGTGGCAAACAAATATTGGAGAATCAGTATGTTAAAGTTGGCGATTTTCGGATCGGGATCTGGCACCAATTGTCAGGCGATCATCGATGCGGTCGAGGCGGGAACCCTGGACGCCGAGATCCGTTGCGTGCTTTCCGACGTGAAGGACGCGACGATTCTGGAACGTGCCCGCAAGCACAACATTCCGGCGATCCATTTTAATTGCGCCCCCTTCAAGACCAAGCTCGACGGCGAGGCCGAACAGCAGGTGCTCAAGATGCTCGAGGAGCATGATGTCAACTTTATCGCGCTGGCGGGTTTCATGCGGATCGTAAAGGACGGCCTGCTGAATGCGTTCGCCGGCCGGATGGTCAACATCCACCCCTCCCTCCTGCCCAGCTTCCCGGGTCTCGACAGCGGAAAGCAGGCCTTCGATTATGGGGTGAAGTTTACCGGCTGCACCGTGCATTTCGTGGATGCCGGCGTCGACACCGGAGCGATCATCAACCAGAAGTGCGTGACCATCGAAGACTCGGACACACTCGATTCGCTGATGATGAAGATTCATGCGCAGGAGCACATCGCCTATCCCGAGGCATTGCAGTGGATCGCCGAGGACCGTATTCAGCTGACCGGTCGGCGCATCACACTGAAATAACCGTCAGGAATCAACAAAATGAATGAACCCCTCAAACTTGGATGGCGCGAATGGTGCGCACTGCCGGAGCTGGGCATTCCGGCGATTAAGGCAAAGATCGACACCGGAGCAAAAACCTCCTGTCTGCACACATTTTTTATCGAGCCGTTCATGGAGGACGGTGTGGCCAAGATTCGTTTTAAAGTCCACCCCATTCAGAAGAACGAGTCTCTGGTGCTCGAATGTGTCGCCCCGGTCAAGGACGAGCGGTTGGTCAGCGATTCGGGCGGGCATAAAGAGATGCGCTATATCATTGAAACAACGGTGGTAATCGGGGATAAGAGCCGTCTTATCGAGATGTCACTGACGAACCGGGATACGATGCGTTTCCGCATGCTGCTGGGTCGCCGTGCCCTGGAAAAAAACACACTGGTTGATCCGGCAGCCTCCTATATGAACGGGAAACTGAAGGCGAAATCTTTGTACGGGCTTATTTGAAGTTGGAGAACATGATGAAAATTGCACTACTGTCCAGAAATTCGAAGCTCTATTCCTCGCGCCGCATAATCGAAGCGGCAAAAAAGCGAGGGCACGAAATACAAACCATTGATGTCCTGCGGGCCTATATGAACATCGCCTCGCACAAACCCACCATTCACTACAAGGGCGAGGCACTGGAAGGCTTCGATGCCGTCATTCCGCGCATCGGGGCCTCCGTCACCTTCTACGGCGCCGCCGTATTGCGGCAGTTTGAGATGATGGGCGTTTATCCGCTGAACGAATCCGTGGCCATCACCCGTTCACGCGACAAGCTGCGTTCGCTTCAGCTGCTTTCGCGCAAGGGAATCGGCCTGCCTCTCACCGGATTTGCCAACAAGCCCGACGACATCAAGGATATGATCAAGATGGTCGGCGGTGCCCCGCTGGTCGTCAAGCTGCTTGAAGGCACCCAGGGCATCGGCGTCGTACTGGCTGAAACCCAGAAGGCGGCCGAAAGCGTCATCGAAGCCTTCATGGGACTCAAGGCCAACATTCTGGTGCAGGAATACATCAAGGAGGCCGAAGGCGCCGACATTCGCTGCTTTGTCATCGGCGGCAAGGTGGTGGCCGCCATGGAGAGAAGGGCGGCGGCCGGCGAGTTCCGATCCAACCTGCATCGTGGCGGCTCGGCCTCGTTGATCCGCATCACACCTGAAGAGCGCTCCACCGCCGTTCGTGCAGCCAAAATCATGGGGCTGAGTGTGGCGGGCGTGGATCTGCTGCGCTCGAATCACGGACCGGTGGTGATGGAGGTAAATTCCAGCCCCGGTCTCGAAGGCATTGAAAATTCGACGGGTAAGGATATCGCCGGGCAGATTATCGAGTATATCGAAAACAACGCCAAGCTGGGACGAACCCAGACCAAGGGACAAGGCTGAACCATGCAACCGCCCATCTCTATTGCAGGGAACGAAATCAAGGCGGGAACCCGGAAGTCGATACACCTCCCCCTTCCCGAATTCTACACCTATGCTCCGACGACCATGCCGGTTCACGTCGTGCATGGGCGCAAACCCGGCCCGTGCCTGCTTGTTACCTCCACGCTGCATGGCGATGAAATCAACGGGGTCGAAATCATCCGGCGCCTGCTTGGACACACCTCCCTGAAGGGCTTGAGCGGCACCCTTATTCTGGCCCCGGTCGTCAACGTGTTCGGTTTCGTGGGACAGTCGCGCTATCTGCCCGACCGCCGCGATCTGAACCGCAGCTTTCCCGGCTCGGCGAAGGGGTCGATGGCCGCGCGGCTGGCCAACGTAATCATGACCGAACTGCTTCCGGCCTGCACCCACGTCATCGATCTGCACACCGGCGCGGTCGGTCGGGAAAACCTGCCGCAGATCCGGACAACACTGGACAGCAACGACGAACTCCGCGAAATGGCGATGGCCTTCAGCGCCCCGGTCATACTCGATGCCACGCTGCGCGAGGGCACCTTCCGGCAGGCGGCACACAATGCCGGCATCCCTTCACTGGTTTACGAAGCCGGCGAGGCACTGCGCTTCGACGAGGTTTCCATCCGCGCGGGAGTAACAGGCACCCTGAACGTGCTGGGCCATCTCGGTATGATTCGTAAGCGCACGCGACAACGCGCGCATAGCCCGATCATCGCCAAAAGTTCCTCATGGGTACGGGCGCCGCAAAGCGGCGTTGTCCGCTCGCTTGTTGCTCTTGGAGCCCGCGTTGGCATGGGCGAAACCATTGCCCATATCAATGACCCGATCGGAGAACATGGCGAGGAAGTCCAAAGCACGGCCGCCGGTATTGTGATCGGGCGGACAAAGCTGCCGCTTGTGCATGAAGGCGAAGCCATCTTCCACATCGCGAAGTTTTCCCAGGCGGGCGAGGCCGCCGAATCGATCGGGAATTTCCAGGACGAGTTTGATCCGCTGACCGGAACCTCCGACAGCGATGAACCGGCGGTTGTCGGCTAGACCAGCAGGTGGTCTTCTTCGGGCTCGTGATCGCGTGTGAGTTTTTCCGCCTTCCATGGATAGCGCATCAGGAAGAATGAAATAACCAGCGCGGCCAGCAGCCAGCCTACGCCGAGGAACAGCAGCGCTTTGGTTGAGTAGTCGCCGTAGTTTCCGGAAAACTCGCTGTAGAGCGCAAACCCGATCACGACAATCAGAATGGCGGGTGTGATGAATTTAATCAGCACTTCCCATCCCTTGTGCAACTTGGTTCCGCCT
>JBFHPA010000001.1:0-43018 GCA_041592955.1 Pontiella sp. | reverse complement strand
GTCACATCGTTCGTGCCGGCAGCATCCGGCGTTCCGGTAACCAGTCCAGCGGAAGAAACATCCACCCAGCTCGTGTCGCCGGGATCTTTTGCGAAAGTTTTTGCATCCCCTTCAAGATCCGTAGCAAAGGAGGCAATGGACTCGGAATAGGCACTCCCGACATAGCCGGTCGAAGCAACGATCAGACTTGTGGAAAATTCCGGCGCCCGGTTGTCGGACAGAATTAAATCGTCAACAAAGATGGTTCCAGTAGCACCGTTTACATCACCTCCTGTATTGTACCCCTGCACCTGCACAACAACATCCGTACCCAATGCTGCGGTATATACGAATGTGTCGGCCAGCGTTTGCCAGTCGCCGCTCACGGTAAGAATCTTCTTCAGCACATTAGTTACCGATGACCCGGCGGCATTCGTAACAACCGGTTCATACAGATGCGGAGAAGGTCCGCCTCTATTGTCCATCATGTAATCGCCAGCTCCGGCATCTGCCTGAGTCGCCGCGATGACCAGTCGCTGATTCAATGTGCTGCCGTTTACATAGTTTCTCTTCACCCGCGTGCTCAATGTATAACGGGTTCCTTCTGTAAAACCGGACGACAACGCGATCGAAATCCCGCGCATTTGTCCCTGGAAACTGTAGATATTGAGCTGGTCCGTATTATCTTGGTTATCGTTGATGGTCGCCGCTCTCGTCCATGTATCACGGGCAACGGCTGTAGGAACGATCGGAGCGTCATCAAACGTCCATGAATGGATCGTGCCGTCACTGAAATCCACATTGAGGATTTCCGTGGTCGCATTGGCTTGAAAACCTGCCGTCAACGCCAAAACCAGCACCATTGCTAAACGAACTGCTTTTCTCATCTTACTACCTCCACTTTGTACTATTTTATGAACCGCGGAACCGTGGAACCGCACACGAAAAAAAGGTCTACATTAAATCGTGATGAGGAAGGCAAACCTGACCAAAATAAGTTCACAAAATTCTAGAAGCAGGGTACAGAAATGAAGGAATGGCTTTAAAAATCGGGTTTTATGCATCTTTATTTGCTGACCAAATCACAGCGGAAAGTTTAAAGGAACCGACAGCGTTGTACTTATTTTCGCCTTTTAAGCTGGATCGACGGGTTGGCCCGGGTATCGCCCTTGTCCTGATGCAGAAAATAACGAAGGCCGAACCGGGAAATTAGAACGTCCCCGTTGACCGGCGCGGTTTACCGCGTAGGGTCGGACGGCTGGCTCGGCAGTAAGTTCTCTGGTTTCGAGTAACTGATCTTCACTCCGGTGACGAAGAGCATGCAGTCCTGCCGTATTCTAGAGCCTGGCTTGGATCCCTGATAGATACCCCAGCGAAACCCCACCTTGTCTCCGTAGTTCTGATGGTAGGATCCCTTGCCCACGAGCACAAATGTGTCATCCCGCCCATGGACCTTGGCATACACCTCATACTTTGTCTTACCATCAAAACGGACTTTGAATGAGACATTCTTCCCGATTGCATCCTCGGTGACCAACACCTGTTTTTCCTCATCGCCTTTGGGCCGGCGACGATTCATATAGATGTTGCCGTCTGACGACTGGTCTAGGTGTACGGGCCAAAGGCCACCAACGCCGGTTTTGGGATGTGCGTCTACCAAGATCTGAAAGATGCAGCCGCCTCCGGGCTTGATGATGGTATAGGTGCCTTGCCATTCAAGCCATTCTCCCGACTTCGGATTTGGGAAGGACTTAACGGCCTCGATCCGGCCAGCTTTAATATTTTTCGAAGACCGGACGCTCTGCTCGCCTTTGAAGAGTCGAAAAACCTGGGTGTTGCCATCCTCCTGGTACCATCGTGACCATTGATCGAAGGTCTTCTTGTAGACATTGCTGTTGACGTGCGTGTGGACCCGGTCCGGCCGAACAGTTCCCTTGACCTCACCCACACTGGACTCGAGCAGCGCGTTGTTCACATCGATCTTCGTTCCTTGGACAGGCTCTCCGTCTTTTTTGCCGACAACGACCTTTCCCTGATCAATGAGTTCCTGCCAGGAGGGATTTGTCCCCGGTCCCTCGGTGTAAAGATCGGTGACAGTGTAGGCAACCCCATCATCCTCTGGCGTTGCAGCCATCGTGCGACCTCCCACCATGGTGACCATTGTCGCCAGCATAACTGTAAATAGAACGATCTTCATTCCCGGGTCCTTTTCTCTATTGCCGAACTATTCCGTTTACAGCCGGACGCAATTGCGATCCAGCACCAGCTCAACCACGGCAGGAAATCCATCGTCCGGCGCATTGGCCATGTTCAGTTCGATGCCCGACGTGGTTTGGTCGCACTCCAGATCGCCGCCGGTCAGCAGCGAACAGGCCACGATCTTTTCGGCAGTGGGCGGCAGCACCAACTTGTGATCCCGGCCCGGCTCAAGCACATGAAGATAGATCCGATTCTCCTTGAAGGTCGCGCTATAGCGCCCGTCCAGGGGTTGGAAAGGACCGGGGCGCGTTCCAAAGATGCTTTGCCCGAAGCGCTGCAGCCAATTGCCCACCTCCTTCAACGTGGCGACATGCGATGGAGGGATAACCCCATCGGCATCCGGCCCAACGTTTAAAAGAACATTCCCGCCGCGGCCGACCGCATCGACCAGCATCCGAATGACTTCCTGCGGGGTCATGAGATTCTGATGCGTATTGTATCCCCAGCTGCTCTGGTTGAGGTTCAGGCACTTTTCCCAAGGCGTGTCGATAATCGGGCCGGTAATGGGTTTCCCGCCTTCGGCGCATTTAAAGTCCCCCTCCCAGCCGGAGCGGGGATTGATCATGGCCAGCGGCTGGTAGCTTCGCACCATGGCGTTGAGTTTGAGCGGTTCCCAGAACCAGGCCGCGTCGGCATCGGTGCCCTGATGGGCCAGCCATCCGCCGTCGTACCAGAGGATGTCGATTTTGCCGTAGTTTTTCATCAGCTCCTCGACCTGACCATAGCCCTGCTTTTTCATCAGTGCAGCGTTTTCTGTAAGCTCCCGCGGCTTGAAGTATCCCGGAAACCGCCAGTCCATCGGCGAATAATAGAGCCCCACTCCCAGCCCGGCGGATCGGCAGGCCTTGACGTATTCCGCCACGAAATCGCGTTTTGCGGCGGTCTTGGTGCTGCAGAAGCCTAGATAGCTCGACGGACTGTCCCACAGGGCAAAACCATCGTGGTGGCGCGCGGTGAGCACCATGTATTTCATGCCGGCATCCTTGGCAACCCCCGCCCATGCGTCGGCATTGAAGTCCTTGGCCACAAACCGGTCGGCGAGTCTGGCATATTCCTCCGCCGGAATTTTTTTATTGAACATGGTCCACTCACCGGTGGCCGGAATTGCATAGAGCCCCCAGTGGATGAACATGCCGAATTTGGCATCCTGCCACCATGCCACATCCGACGGAGCGAGTTTAAGGCGTGCATCCTTGACGCCATCGCCGCTCTTGAAAACGATATGGCTCTTTTCCTTCGACTTTAATTCATCATCCGCAAAAGAGGGCATCGCCAATAATAGATAGACCGCGGCCGCAGTCCTGAGCCAACGTTGGGTCCATACGACCGATGGATCTGTTTTCTTTCGTAACCGCATATTCATGCGCATTTAATCCGTGCCATGGGCAAGTTTTGCATCTTCACGCCAGAGCGCTTCGAGTGTTCCCAGCAGGTCGGTTGAATCCGAGGAGCGGAGGGAATACATCCGGTCGGCCAATTTTCGGCTGGCCCGGGTTATGGCGGGATACGGCGTGTCGGTTACATCCACAAAACCAATCTGGAAGTTTTCGCCGGGGCGTCCGGCGGCGGACTGGTCGGTATAGGCAAACCAATGGGTCCCCACCATACTGGGGTGCTGTAATCCGGCCACGACATAGGCCGCATAGGCCCGGCTGCGCTGAAGCTGATCGCCGACGGACATCAACCCGACGCCGGGGACCCCCCGGTCCGGAGCGGCAAAGTGAAATTCGGTATCCATGCAGGGCACATCCGCCCAGGCAGGAACCTTGCTGCCTGAGCGATATTCATAACTGTTAAGACTCAGTACATCCACGTATCCGGCGGTTGCGCGCAACACTTCCACCGGCGCATTGTGCATGCGGGAACCCAGATAGAGATGATTGGGAAGCACTTCGCGCATGGCATCCCTGCAGGTTTTGTAATACTCCGAAGCAATGCGCTCCCTCAAAGCCAGAATGTCTTCCTTTAAAGCATCCGTTTGCTGCTCAAGCGGCAACGTATTGATCATAGCCCATGCATCATAATCTGTATTCCACGCCGAATTGAGCTTTTCGATCGTTCCATACTTTCCTTCCAGCCACTTTATGAGTTCCTGCCGAACCGGCTGCTTCGCTCCGGTTGCAAAGGCCGTGTGCACAAATTTATGAGCCCACCCTAGCTCATTATCGATAAACACGCCGATACACCATGGATCGCTGCCCTCGGGGCCCAGCAGTTTTTTCAAGCCGTTATGCAACTGCTTCCTGAACGCTTCGGAAAAAGGATCGGATAGGCCGTCTTTGAGCACGCTGTACGGATGTCCAACATGGAGGATTGCAGTGTAGGGTGTGCGTGCCTGCTTGATAAGCTCCGCATCCGACCAGGCACCAAGTGTATTAATGCCCCAGCGGCGCAGACGCCGATGAATGCGTTCGTTGGCCGACGCCTGCCACCCCGGACCGAAGGTGCGGGCCAGATTGGCCATCATGAAATTCGCGGTGGATTTTTTCAGCATACCATTCATGAGGGGATCATCACTTGCCGGCAACCACTCAAAAAGGGCTGCGCGCCCCTCTACCGGTGTAGTTTGCCCGTACCCAACGCTGTTGATCCCGTGCGAAAAAAACAGACGGCCTTCCGGATCAACCAACCACCACTTGCCATTTACCTTTTCCGTGCGGAAAAAACCGGTGGCCTCCAACTGCGGTCCATTAATCCAACCTCCATATTGATTAAAAGCCGAGGGTCCCTGATCAGCCGCAACGGCCTGTTCCTCCGCCTGCCGCCGCAAGGCCAGTCCTTCCTTTGCATGCAGCTTGCCCGGCCAATCCAGCTGGCGCACCTGGCCGAAGGAGTCGAGGTACGGCAGTGCCAGCAGCTCGGCATTGGCCTCCGCACCATAGGGCTGCGCCACGCTCACCTTGATCTGCTCAAGCGAAAGCTGTGGCGAAGTGGACTGGATGACCAGCCTGCAGCCCGTCACCTTTTCAGGATCAAACGCCTTCCAGTGGGTGCGATGTCCATTCGGCTTTCCAATCTGCTTTGCAAAGATTCCGGGCGCATCGTTTGCGGCCTCGGAACGGGGATAAGGAAATCCCAGCGTGGCCCGCTCGCCCGGCATGATGAACGCTTCGCTGGGTGTACTGTTGCACCAATCCTTGGCACCCGGATTATCCAGGCGCCCACGAATCCAAACCAGTCCCGGGCCCGTATTGACCAGATCAACCCGGAAAAAACTGTACTCCGATATATCCCACGTTCCCGTCTCCGGCCGCAGAACGATCGCACCGCTTTTGTTCGGCATTGACCCGCTTAACTTCCATGCGGAGTTTTCAGCAGAAGAAAACCGAAGCCCTTCGGGAGTTGTGCATTCCACATTCTGTATAAGTCGCGAAGGAGCCAGCAATTCCTCAATCCGGACGGGCTGGCTCTTTACAGGTCGTTTTACGACAGGAACAGCTGACCCCGCTTCTGCGTGAGTCATCATTATCAGGCAGATGACGCTAGAATAAATTGATGTTTTCATAGCCCATTCATTAATCAACGATACATCACTCTAAACCAATCTCTCTCTACATGCTGTTGCGCGAATCAGGAAAATCTGACCTCAAAACGAGCTATAGAGTTTACCCAAACGGTTCAACGAGCCATCGGCATTGAACAATACCGAGGCAGCGAGCGGATGGAAAAGATAGGGGGAGGAATACCACGAATAGCGTTCGACATAATCGAGTTTTTCAAGCGCGGGCAGAACGATTTCCATGAACTTGCAGACCTCGTCGGACGAGTACTTATTGGGCTGATCGGCCGTTGCATTCCAGTCGGCTACGGCAAACTCGGTGATCCATAACGGCTTTTTGTAGAGCGCATGGATTCTTTCCAGGCGCGCCAGAAAATGATTGGGGTTATCCCCCATGTAGGCATGTATGGCGATGAAGTCGATGCGATAATGCCGCCGGTCGGCTTCTTTCATAAAAGAGGTCATCCATTCCCCATCGGGATGCACACCTGCGGGGCTGCCCAGACGCATACCGGATTCCATCAGTATCGGCCAAAGTTCGAGGGCCATCGCGACCGTCATGTTGGACTGGTTTTGCTGCTCAGGTTCGTTGAACCCTAGCAGGGTCTTGTGCTGTTGCGATACCAGCGTCTTTATGGTGGCCTGCGAACACGTCCACTGTCCCCAGATCATGGGAATGAATTCAATTCCGGGCGGAACACCCTTCGGCATTTCAATGCCCCATGTATAGAACCAATGGGCATGAAGCAACTCGAGTCGGGCACGCCAGTCGGGGATTTTTGAAGGATCGAAACAGAAGCCTTTTTTTACAGACCCTTGCGGGCTGGCACCCGCCCGGAGGCCAAGCACTCCGCAAGCCCCTATAGTCAGAGCGGATCGTCTGTCTAAATACCATTTCATACGCAGGTCATCTCATAAAACCGCGATTATTTCGATTTTTAAGACAAATGTTTTTTATCCGGCGGTGTTTCCAGGCACTAGCCTGTTTCCGGCGAACTTCAGCCTCTTGGTTATTATACGTATGCTATTCGATCCGCAATCGGACGTAGCCCTGGTCATCCGCCATGGGAACGGTGTTGGTGACGGCATCGAATTCGGCGTCGATCGTTCCTGTGCCGGAAACGGCATAGCCGCTGTTGGTCCAGACATTGGAAACAAGGTTGGTGCTGGTTTCGAGCCAGTAACTCAGGTCGGAAGCTTTTCTCCGCGGATAGACATAAACCATATTGCCGACGCCTTGACCCCAGCTTTGAGGATGGCCCTTGTCGAGACCGTTGGTTGGATTCCCCCCCAGCGCGTATTCCAGAAGGTTGTTCCAGAGGTCGCCGTCATAGTCGTTGGTGGCGGCGGCATCCGCACCGGACAGCCCGTAGCTCGAAGCCCATACGTCGTAGGCGTTCGCCGGGACCGACCCCGTGATCAACAGGTTATCGATCCTGTGATCAGTCCACCAGTCAGTAGAATCGTTTTTCCCTGCGCCAATGCGCAGCAGCACATCACCGGAACCATCATACTCAAACTCGATTTTTTGTACGCCCAGTACACCTGCGCCATAGGTGACATTGGTGATCAGGCTCGCACTGGCACCGTCGGTCGGAGCGATATCCGGCAGGGTTCCATCCGGATCCTCGAAAAACTTGGCCCACTTATAGGTTGGCACACTCACTGTACCCACGGTTAGATCCAGATCATGCAACTCCAGATAGGTTTTATTGACCGCACCGGCGCTGACAACATCAAAACTCAACGTATAGGTGCCTGCACCAGCGGCAAAGCGCGCCTCGGCAAAAACAATTGCACTGGCACTCAAACCTCCGGCGGCGGCCACACGCACAAATTTCAGAGTTCCGCCGTCCAGCACGACCGTCCCTCCCTTATACCAATAACCATTGCTCGCAACCGTGGTTATCAATTGAGGAGCGGGGAAGACCGACGGACTTGCAGTGGGAACGTCTGTCAGCGTGCTGAAATCTTCCCAATACACGATAGTCTTATTCTGAACCGCAATATACAGCGTTCCGGTTGCAGTATTCACTCCATCGGTTACGGTAAACTGCCAATCGTTAGTACCGGCATCGCCTGAAGCCGGCGTACCCAAAACAACACCGTTGGTTTCCATATTCAACCAGGCCGGTCCGCTGATCATGCTAAAGCTTCCGCTGCCCCCGATTTCAGCCGGTGCAGACCCGCTCAGATCGGTGCTGTAGGCAATTCCCGACAGCGCATCGGCGGCCCACACCACATACGGCCCGACATCGTATTCGGAGGGGGTACGGACAAAAGACCACTGCACGGATGCGCTCGTGCTGCCGCCAGCCACCATTCCCAGAGGACTTCCGCTTAGGCGTTTTCCAGACCCCACATGATTGATGTAGTCCCAGCCGTCTGTGCTGTTGGTTATGTTCCACTGGACCGTGCTGTCGCCTACTGCGGAAACCGCCCAGAACAGACTGGATCCATTATACCCCAACCGCTTGCCCAACGCCCGGTTCACGATGTAATACTTACCGCTGCCTGCATCCACCAACTGGAATTCAACGGACTCGTTTTCGTTGAAAATATTAACGGTGGCGGGCACTCCGGCATTGTCGCGGAGCCGCTTCTTGCTGTCTTTGTTATGCAGATAATACCAGGTTTGCGTGTATGGGCCGTTGACATCGTCATTCCGATATTGCGCATACAGGCTGCCCAGCGGGGTCAGCGTGGCGGTCGCGTTCGTCGCGACGCCGGCATCGATTTCCACCTCGAAAACAGGAGACGGCACACCGGCCGGTGATCTGATATCCCATGGGAATACGGCATAGCGTTCCACATAGGGCGTATTTTCAAAATAATAGAGCAGCTCGATCATCGTGGTATAGGTGTCCGCCATGGACCAGCTACCGGTTTGGCTCCAGTCCGCGCCGTTGAACTCCGTCACCCAGATCGGCTTGCCGTACTCGGCCCAAGCCCAGTTACATTCGTTTTTCAACTGAGTGAAAAGCTGATCCGGATTGGGATACTTGTGGAAGGCGATGAAATCAACCCGGTACTGGAGCGATTCGGCCTGAACCATGAAATTGGTGAGCCATGGATCCGTCACACCCGAGGGCGCGGGACTACTGAGCAGGGCTCCATACTGGTCCGCCGCTGCTTCAAGAGCCGGCCATTGGTCGAGGGCTTGTTGAACCGTTATGTTTGCCTGATCAACTTGCTCGGGCTCATTGAAGGCCAGCAGATGATTGAACGTCCCGCAGTCTGCCAGCTCGGTCAGGTTGGGCCACCATCTGTTATGCCGCATGGGGACATATTCGATCGAGGCATCCACGTCGAAATTGCGGTCCATACTCCAGCTGTAGTACCAGCTCGCATTCAGGGATTCGACCCGGACTTTCTGAAGGGGCTTGTTATTGCTGTTGTTGCCCACCCCCTTCTTGGTGGAGTAGATCACGTAGTTTTTCGGCTTTGCGAAAGCTTCCTGGCTGGCAGCGGACTCATTGTTACCCTCGTCAACAGCCTTGACGACATAATAGTATGTTGTGCCGTTGAGCACCGTTTCGTCCAGAAACTCGCTGGCCGTCAACCCGGTCGCAAGAGGTGCCGCGTAAACACCCGGACTGGTTGATCGGTAAATGCTGTAGCCGGTTAGGTCGGGTTCGGAATTAGGTGGCCAGTTAATGAAGACGTAACCATCGCCGGCAGCGACTGAAGGGACGGCCGGCGCAGCGGGTGGCGTGGTATCTGTTCGAACGACCAGTTCGAAATTATCCAGCTGGGCATAGGATTCATCCACAATGGTTGTATCGATCGCGACAAAGAGGGTTTTGCCCGCATCGGCGGCCGAAGCCACATAGATGCCGGTGTGGTTGACGGCTTCATAAGTGCTGTTCGCCGTGGAAAGCCCCGACAAGTCCGTGACCAGATCGGTACGGGCTCCGCCAATGGTGTTGTCGTCCGTTACAAAGAGGGAAACGCGAATTTGGTCGCTTGCATCCGACCACAAATAGCCATCCTTCCATATATAAGCAATGTCCAGAATATCTCCTTCAGCCAGCGGATGACCTGTATCCAACCCGAATACCTTGACCGATGGCTGAAATCCCACAATCGCATAATGGGTGGAGTCGTAGGGGTCGCTGATTTTGGTCGCGTTCAGCGTGGCCGCTCCGGTTCCGATATTGACCCAGCTTGCCAACTGCTGAAAGTTTGCATCCGAGGCGGGATTATTGAAATCGCCGTTAAGAAGCGAGCCGCCGACAAGGGTGGTCGACGTATCCGCCATGGCTGATCCGGCCATTGCAGCAACACACAGAAACATTGCGATCCTACTCATACTAATCCTCCAGCCTGTTTTCCATCTTACGTCTCATGTTGTAAGGGAAAAGGTGTGTTAATCATTTGTTTATCCACTGATGCGGCGGAAGACCCTTTAAAAAAGAGGGAGGCGCAAACCTCCCCCCTCTACCCTTCAGTTTGATCGCAATACGATTAAACCGTGAACTTGCGGCGGATGAAGAGCATCGCTCCACCAACTGCGCCAACCAAACCGAACGTGGCCGGTTCCGGAATCGTGGTGGTAATATTGACATTGTCTAATACCAACTGCTGCTGGAATCCTCCGGCAGCTCTTGTGTCGATCGCAGTGAATGCGAGGACGATATCGCCGGTACCGTCGTAGGTGAAGTCGATTGTCTGGGTGGTGCCTTCAAGAACGCCGTTGGGATACTCATTGTTCAGGCTGAGAGCAGTAAGCGTAACTGTGCTGGCCGCCCATTTTGAAACAACGGCATCCGCACCTTGGGCTGTTACAACGTCTACGTAGAAACCGTTTCCGATTGCAGCATCTTTCGCGTTCCATATCTGTACATCGAGTTCGGTGAAATTGAAGGCATCAACATAGTCGAAACTTAAGGTATAAGTCCCCACTCCTACAAAATCGGAGCTATCGACAACCGTCGTTACCGCACGTGCACCACCATTTGCATTAGGTTTCAAAACAAGCTGGTCGCTTGCATTAACCGAAGCAACGCCGGCAATTGTTGCGTACTCACCCGCGGAAAAATCAGCCGGGTAGTAGACCAAGCCCCCATCAGTTACCGGGTCTAGAGCAATTGTGACGCTCGAGAAGTCCTCGGAATAAACGGTTACGTCTGCCTGAACCGATATCACAATCAAACCTGCTATTACTGCAGTGACAATTTTCTTCATTTTATTTCTCCTTTTTGTTTTACCTAAATCCTGCCGCAGGGCAGGGATTCAAGCCCCTGCCCCGTGGCAGGGGCTTGAAAAGTTATATATCCAAGGCAACTTCTGCGACCTTGACCCGCAGAAACTCGACGGTCTTGCCATCAGTCGGCACCGCGTTGGTTACGGTCTTGTAGTTATCAACCACGGGGCTTTCCCCCGCCACGACCGCATCGGTGCTGTTGGTCCAGGAATCGAAGACGAGGTCGTCTTTCTTTTCGAGCGTATAGGTCAAGTTGTTGTCGCCGGTGCGTTCCACATGGATGAATTCGATCCAGTTGGTCGATCCGTCAAACGTGGTTGCTCCCATGACGGGGTAGGTTCCCTTGCTTGCGGCATTCGTCGGATCGCCGTTGTAGGCATATTCCAGCAGGTTGATTACACCATCCGGCTCGACGTCGTTCGTGGCAGCGGCAGCCGCACCGGACAGACCGTAGCCCGCAGCCCATAGATCGTAGGCCGTCGCCAGGCTTGAACCGATAATGGATAGATCATCAATCTTATGATTGGTCCACCATTCTGTAGATCCATTTTTCCCTGCGCCTATGCGCAGCAGGACATCACCGGAACCATCATATTCAAACTCGATTTTTTTGACGCCCAGTGCTCCGACGCCATAGGTGACATTGGTGATCATGCTGGCGGAGGCCCCGTTGGTTGCCGTGATAGCGGGCAGAAGTCCGCCTGGATCCTCGAAACTCTTAGCAAATTTATAGGTTGGTACGCTCACTGTACCGGCGCTCAGATCCAGATCATGCAACTCCACATAGGTCTTATTGACCGCACCGGCGCTGACAATATCAAAGCTCAACGTATAGGTGCCTGCACCATCGGCAAAAAGCGCTTCGGCAAAAACAACTGCACTTGCACTCAAACCCCCGGTGGCGGCCACACGCACAAACTTAAGAGTGCCGCCATCCAGCACGACCGTCCCGCCCTTATACCAAGAACCATCGGTAGCCGTTGTGGTGATCGTTTGCGGAGTGGGGAAAACCGATGGATTCGCAGTTGGTACTGTAGCCATTGTGTTAAAATCTTCGATGTGTACAATCGTTTTCTTCTGAACCGCAATATGCAGGGTTCCGGTGACGGAATCAGTTCCATCATCCACAATGATTTGCCACGCATTGTTTCCGAAATCGCTGTCTCCCGGTGTCCCGGATAGAATTCCGTCGGTAGCAACCGTCAACCATGCCGGACCGCTTCCACTAAAGGTCAACGTATCGCCATCTTCATCGAACACATATCCGTTCAGATCGGCACTATACGGAAGGTTGGCCAAGGCATTCCCGGCCCAGAACTGATTGTCGCCATAGGCCGTCGTGAATACCGGGGCATCGTTTGCATTGGTTACAAGCAGTGTAAATACAGCGTCATCATATGCTCCGTCGGCATCGGCCACAGAAATATAGAAAGTGTTCGTTCCGCCAACCGTCGGCGTGCCGGTAATCGTTCCATCCGTGATGGTCAGCCAGCTCGCTTTACCCACGGAAAAGTCCAAAGGCTCCAAACCCGGATTGGAGGTAATGGAGGCCAGAAATGTGCTATTGGTATAGGCCTCGTTTTCCAGCGCTTCCGGCAGCATGTCATAGTTATCCAGCGCAAATGAAGGAACATCAGGATTCGGAGTCGCCACATCCACGCTTATTTCATCAATTTCGATCCAGCGCTGGGCGGTGGCACCCGAAGACATCGCCATGAGCATCAGCACCACATCGCCTGAACCGTCGTAGGCGAAGTCAATTGACCGGATGCCCTTGTGCGCGCTACCCAAAAAGGCCTCGGCCAAAAGGTTGGTGGTCGCGTCTCCGAATGGAACGACCTTGGCCTTTGTTCCTAAGCCATACTGATAGTTATTCAGCTGATAGTAGTTATTTGTGCCGCCCGAACCAATGGATGCGTCGTAGACCCGCACGCCCAATGTGGCATCCGCCTGCATAGCGGCTATATCAAGTGTTAAACGGTAGTTGCCCGCAGCCGTAAACAAACCATCATCCAGAGCGATACTTGTCCCCCAGGTCATGCCCTGTTGATCCGCCCAATTACTCACGATAAGCCGGAGCTGGCCGTTCGTGTCAACCGTGCCGCCAAGGGTCGTCCACTGCCCGGTCGTATACTCGTTGGTAATCTGGGCGAATGAGTCGGTATTCAACGTCGGCGGCGCATTGGTGCTGAAGCTTTCCGACCATATTTGCGCCGAAGCCATCCCTGCGGTCATGAACACAGCCAATAGTGCGATCCATATCCTTTTCATCTCTCATCCTCCTGCTTTTTTAGATAACGAATCGGGAAACCAATCCGCCTACTTGCATAATGATTTGCGGGGCAGGACGGGTATCTGACAAAAAAAATGGAAAAATCAGCTTAGGTGCAATGGGACCATGACCAGCCGATTAATGATGGCGTGGTCACGCTACCCGAAGTGCTGAAAAGAACGACTATACCACATCCTAACCGTCGGGAAGTGGCATCGCGATGGAAAGCAAAAACCGGGGTTCTCGCCGTAAAGGAAGTTTGGCTGGACGGCGCCCGTAAAAAGCGTTAAAGGCCCTCTATTAAAAAGATCGAGCGGCCCGAGCAACCATTTCGTCCCATGCATTGCTTCCGTGAAATAAAGTCGATGAATTCAGAGTCAGCGCAATGGGGAAGCCATAGCAATGGTGTGCGGTGCCCATGGAACGAATGTAACATCGAGCACCTGATCGGGGGTGTTTTTCATATGCAGGCGCGAAGCGTGAGACGGCAGCACCGCCTGATTGAAAACGTATAGCTCGTCAATCGTCCCGCGCAGTCCCCAAGGATCCGACGGCGCAAGCGCATCTGGGCGGTCAGGCCAGTAAATACGCCCCACGGCAATGGAGCCGCCCCTTATTTCGGGATAACGTTCTGTCGGGAACCAGGTTGCGCCCCGCGCACTCGAACGCGCCAGCTCGCCATCGATATAGTGACGTACCATAGTGCCCTGGTAGCCGCGATGGAACACAGCGGTAACATGGTGCCAGCGGCCGTCGCGCAGGTCGGTCGTACCGCAAATCCAGCGGTTGCGGAATTCCATGCGTACGGCACCCACCACACCTTCGGCAGCCGAATGGTTTATGCGGATGCGGCAGGCCAGCTCCTTCTCGTCGTCGGCATGCCATCCTTTTTCAGGCAGCGTATACATGTGCCATGTAAAGATATTTTCATATTTCCCGGGAACCATGCCGGGTTCCATTTTAATCCAAAACGCCACACTGCCCGGCTCGTCGGAGCCGAAATCCTTCAGATCCGCCAGCACGCCTTCGCCATGTCCGCTAAATGCAAGCGCGCGGCCAAAACGACCCGGCACACTGAGCGGCGCGGGGTATTCAGGCGTTCCGGCCAACCAGCCGTCGGCATTGGGCATGGTTCCATAGTTTTTGACGGATTCTCCCTGCGTTTCATCAAAGCGGTAGTGGACATACTGCAGGTTTTCCAGTTCGGCCGGCTGCGATAGGTCGATCCGCGGCTCAATCACCCGATAGTTGTCGATCACCGGTTCTGCTGCGCCGCTTGCAATTCGAACCGATTCCGTTCCCACAATACTCCGCCGGACTTCCCGGCCCTGGCCGTTTTCCGTGAACAGATCCACCGAACCCCGTTCAACATTGAGCAACGTAGCCTGATCCACATCGCATAAAATATGGGCACGCGCGGTATTCGCCATGAGCACGCCATCAGGGGTGTTGATTACCACGCCCTCGGAAAGTCCCGGCACATCAACCACAATCCCTCCCGAATGGAGCGTCAAGCGCTGCTGAGAGGTAAGGTCCATTTTCACAGGGGCGGCAAATCCAAAGCGAACGCCATTATCGAACACCACATCGAGCGAACCTTTAGCCAGATCCAGCATGCCATGCCGAAGTTCCCCGTTGATGATTTCAACGGTGTTTTCGCTGCCCCACTCCACGCCGGACGAATCCACCACATGTGCGAAAAACAAGTCGTTTTCCATCACAATCGTGGATTCGGAGTCCACCAGCATCGGAGACCGTTCGGTTCCCGACCTTGGAACCAACAGGAAGGCCGCCACCAGTGAGGCGGCAATCGCCGCCGCCCAACCGAACAGGGGGATAATCTTTTCACGTCTGCGCGGATATTCCTCTACCAGGGAATCTGCACAATGTCCGTGATAGGTTTCCTCGAGTTCGTGGAAGAGCGTGCCGAGTTCAAGATAGTAGCGTTGCGCCTGCGCATCGCCCTCCAGCAGCTCGGCGATGCGCTCGGTGGCGGATTCGTCAAGCAAGCCGTCGTGTTGCGCCGACATCAGGCTGTAAAGTTCTTTCTGTTCTTTCTTCATCTAAACGGGTTCCATTTCGAGTTGGATGTTTTTCATCAGTTTTTCGCGGATCCGCTGGAGCCGCTTGTAGAGTGCATCGGGATTTTCGCCGAGCTTCCTGGCCAGATCCTGAATCGTACCCCCGTTGCTGTAGCGGTGCTGGATCAGCAGCCGCTCCTTATCCGACAGTTTGTTAATGGCGGATGGCAGAAGCTTGCGCTCCTGGTCGAGCCGATCCATCTCCTTTTCATGGACGGCAACCAGCTCTTCGATCAATTCATTACAAAAATATTTCTTTCTCGTGCCCAGCTTTTGGCGATAGGTGCGCACGGCGTTATAGGCAAAACGCATGGCCCAGGGAAGGAACGGCCGATCGGGATCATACTCATCGAACTTCTTCCACAGTAAGGAGGAAGCTTCCTGCATAATATCGTCCACATCGCTCTTGTTGGCCACCAGACTCGCAATATAGTAGCGAATCTGGCGCTCATTGAGCGTGAACTCACGAATAAACTCATCTGTTCCGGGCATAATATCCCTGCTTTAATACCTCTAATTGCGGTACCAGCGTACGGTCTGACATGATATATTTCAACTATTTGCACATATTCTCACAGGCAATATCGGTCAGAAACAGTATTTACGGCGCAAATGTAACAATGAATGTAAAAAATATAGCTGCCATCCTCTTGTCGACTGCCGGTATAACCTGTGCCCAAACCGTGCTGGTAGGCGGAGAAATCCTAAACGGCAATTTCAACAACCCGGCCGGGTCAGGAAATGCCACATTTGCGGCAGAACCGTACTGGATAAATATCGGCACCGGCAACAACAGCGCCGTATTTCTGAAAGACGACGAATATTTTGATGGAACCCGCAACGCCATACTTGCTGAAAGCGCTGCACGCATTGCGGGACTGGATACAGGCTATATCATTCAGGAAAGCGATGTGTTTGGCCTAAGCTATTGGTGGCGCGACTCCTTTCAGTGGAATGATGCAGCCGACCGCATCAAAGTCAGACTGTTTGTCACGGATACCGATACGATTACCGGAATGCAGTCCGATCTGGTCATCCTTCTTTCAGGGGTGAGCACCAGTGACGCCACCTATGAATTCGTTGAAGGCAAAAGTGTGTATGCTGCCGATGCGGCTGTTGCTGGAAAGACGCTTTTCGTGGCCCTCGACACCCAGTCCGGCGACAACATTGCCAATGGCTTTGCTCGAATCGACAACTTCAGCCTGACCGTTTCGACCGAACGCCGGGCGGTCATTGCGCCAAACGCGGCGAGCAACACCCTGCATCTGGGTTGGACTTCGTTGCCGGGAAATTATTATTCGATTGAGCAAGGCACCAACCTCGTCGACTGGATCGCAATTGAAACCAATCTGCTCGCCGGCAGCAACCAGCTCGCCCAAACGCTGCCGATGGATTCAGGCCCGTATTCATTTTTTAGAATAACGCCGGAACCGCCTGCATCATTCGTCGACCCGGCCACACCGCGCAGTGCACAACCCGCGCTTGCCATACCTACCGGCGATACCTGGGTGCTGGACTTCTCCGATGAGTTCAACTCGTTCAACTCCGAAAAATGGGTCAAATCGGTCAGCACGAGCACCCGTTCGCCCAGACCGGACCAAGGCATTAATGATTGGTGGTGGAAGGCGAACCATGTGGCCATTTCAAACGGAACACTTGCCCTCAAAATATCCAAAAAAGACAGCAACACCATGTGGTGCGGGTCGATTGAATCAAGGAATCTCTATGAAACGACCTATGGATTCATGGAGGCGCGCATCAACTGCTCGCCGATAGAAAAAGGTGCCCATACCGCATTTTGGATGCAGGGACACAATCAGAACAACGTGGATGGCAGCGGAGCAGACGGCTGTGAAGTCGATATTTTTGAATCCGCATATGGCAATGGAGGAATCAATGCCCAGGACAACGAGTGCCAATCTGTTCTGCACTGGGATGGCTATGGCGCATCCAAGCAACAGAGCACCAAAAGTTGGAATGCCGAAGATGTGTATACGGGCTACCACACCTTCGCCCTGCACTGGACACCGACCTATCTGGACTTCTACTACGACGGCCTGAAACAGTGGACCTATACCGGCGTCGGAATCCCGCAGGTCGCGGAGTGGCTTTGGCTATCCGTCGGAGCCAGTTTCGGCGACGGAAATTTCCAGACCGAAACCTATCCCAGCTACTCCTTCGTAGATTATGTCAGGGTCTGGAAATCTAAATAAGTCGAACCGCTTCAGGTAAAATAAACATGAAAATACCATGCCTCCTATGTACAGCGCTGGCTTCCGTAACACTGGCTGCCGCAGCTCCGGTCTACCAGCTGGTATGGGCAGACGAGTTTAATATTGATGGCCGGCCCAACCCGGAAAACTGGACCTATGAGCATGGCCATGTCCGCAACCACGAGGCCCAGTGGTACCAACCCGAAAACGCAACCTGTTCCAACGGGCTGCTCGTGATCGAAGGACGGCGCGAACGGGTGCCCAATACAAACTATCGTCCGGGCTCCAAGGAGTGGGACACCCAATGGGAATATGCCGAATACACCTCGGCTTGCCTGATCACCCGGGGACTGCACAGCTGGACATACGGCCGCTTCGAAATGCGCGCGAAAATCGATATCCGGCCGGGACTGTGGCCCGCCTTCTGGACACTTGGCATCGATGGAGAATGGCCGGACAACGGTGAAATCGATATTATGGAATATTACAAAGGCACCCTGCTCGCCAACGCCTTCTGGGGATCGGGCAAACGCTATCAACCCAAAAAGAACGCCGCCAATATACCCCTGACGAAACTCGGCGACCCCGATTGGGCGGATCAATTCCACATCTGGCGCATGGATTGGAATAAGGACTCTATCAAGCTGTATGTCGACGACCGGCTGCTTAACGAAATCGATCTCGAAAAGACCTACAACCCTTCAGGCCATCCCATTGAAAATCCGTTTCGCCAACCGCACTACCTGCTCGTTAATCTCGCGATCGGTGGCGGGGCCGGCGGCGATCCGTCACAAACCCCCTTCCCGGCCCGCTACGAAATCGATTACATCCGAGTCTACCAGAAGAAGTGATGCCTTTAATTAAGGAGAATCTATGAAAAACGGAATACTCGTAATATCCATATTGATGCTCGCTGCGACCGCGTTCGGTCAATACCCCCCACCTGATGTTTCGGATGCGCTGCAGAAAACGAGCCGCACCGAACGGACCGACGTTGCGGGAACACTCTGGCTCGATGCGGAGGATTTTCAGGACTACGGCGGCTGGTATCACGATACGCAGTTTATCTATCTGATGGGCTCCGGCTATTTACTGGCCCCCGGGCTCGGCACGCCGGTGAAAGATGCCGTGGCGACGGCGACGCTCTCGGAGTCGGGAGCCTACACGCTATGGGTTCGTTCACGCAACTGGGACCCGGAACACAGTCCCGGTATCTTCAAGGTGAAGGTGGGCGACACGTTCAGCACACTGTGCGGCAACGCCAAGAGTGGCGAGTGGGTTTGGCAGCAGGCTGGAATCTTCCCGCTGGAAGCGGGTGAACAGACGCTCCGGCTGGTCGACCAGTCCGGATATTACGGCCGCTGCGATGCATTGGTGCTGACCAGAGATGAAAAGTTCTCTCCGCCGAAACAGGAAGAGATGGCGGCAGCCCGGGCGAAATACACGGGGCTTGAATTGATGCCTGTTGTACAGGGATCATTTGATGTGATTGTGGTGGGTGGCGGACCGGCCGGAACCTCGGCGGCCATCGCGGCAGCGCGCCAGGGTGCCAAAACCGCACTGATCCAGGATCGGCCGGTGCTGGGCGGAAACGGCAGTAAGGAGTTCGCAGTGGGTATGAACGGTGCGGCGAATCAACAGGCGCAAATGCGTGAAGGCGGAATCATCAACGAAGCCACGCTCATTAATTCTTTTCATCAAACCACAGATTTCACCGAGGCGTTTACAGAACTGGCGGAGGCAGAGCCCAATCTGCATCTATTTTTGAACACCCGTGTCGATGGTGTAATCATGGCGGACCAAGAAACCATTCAAGGTGTGAAGACGGTGCATGCGCTCGACGGAACGCGTTCGGAATTCCATGGCGACTACTTCATCGACTGCACGGGGGATGGATGGGTCGGCTATTTTTCCGGGGCCGAGTTCCGTGTGGGCCGCGAGGCAAAATCGGAATTCAACGAAAAGCCTGCGCCGAAGGAGGCCGACCACATCACCATGAGTGCCTGCGTGAACAGCGAAGGCGGGCCGTTCATGGTTAAAACAGAAAATCGGGTGTCGTATGAGCCGCCGGGCTGGGCAGCCAAACTGCCGGTGCCGCTCCATCGCAAGATCGAAAGCCTGGCTTATCGGCACTGGTGGATGGAATATCCCGGAACCGTTGATGATGTATGGGAAGGCGAATACGCGCGCGACTACCTGCTCCGCATTGCATACGGCTTTGCCGACTACGTCAAGAACCACTGGGAAAAGAAAGAGACAGCAAAAAACCATACGCTGAACAATATCGGTTTTTTCCTGGGACGCCGTGAATCGCGCCGGTTGATGGGTGATTATATCCTCAACCTGAACGACGTGTTGCAGCCGCGCTGGTTTGAAGACTCCATCACGTCCTACGGATGGTCGGCGGACATTCACCATCCGCAGGGTATCTTTTCAGGCAAGGGGGGGCCGTACGACTGCGATTACAGGGTGAATCCCGGCGGCGGCATTCCATTCCGCTGCATCTATTCAAAGAATATTTCCAACCTGCTCATGGCCGGCCGCTGCATCAGTGTGAGTCATTATGCACTCGGAACCACACGCATCATGATGACCTGCGCCACCATCGGGCAGGCGGCAGGCACGGCGGCGGCAATGTGCTCAGAATACACCATGACGCCCCGTGAGGTGGGACAGGAGCGGATTAAAGAACTCCAGCAACGGCTGATTAAGGAAGACCAGTATATTCCGCGCATACAAAATGAAGACCCTGCTGATCTTGCCCGCAAAGCAATTGCCACCGCGTCGAGTGAGCAGGAGGTCTGGGCCGTTAACGAGACCTACCACAACCGTCCAGGCACGGTGGATCGCGGGAATAAAGCCGTGCCGCTGACGTCCAGGACGGTGATGTGTCCGGCCGGACGTCTGCAGGCGGTCGGAACATTGAATTTCCTGATCGATAATCGGTCCGCCCAAGAGGCGGCGGTAACATTACAACTCTACACCTCGCCGGCCTTTCAGGATTTTGAAAACCTTACTCCCGTGACCGAGATCCCGGTTACCATCCCTCCCGACTTCACAGGGACGTTGCCGGTAAAAGTGGATTGCGAGTTGCCAGGCCGGTTTCTGGTGGCGCGCTTCAAGGGCGGTGCTAAAGGTGTTTACTGGGAAGTAAGCCATGCCAATCCACCCCTGATGTGCGAGTGGTCGAAATGGGAATGGAACCAATCGGTGCATTTGAAAACCTCAATGGTTCCCGCCTTTTACGCCACCCCCGCGCTGGAGTGGGACTATGATTTCGGTGCCGCCAATATCATCAACGGGAAGACCCGCTTTTGGTATACGAATAGTTCGGTTAATATGTGGTCATCCGATCCTGATCAGCCATTGCCGCAATGGGTACAACTGGCATGGGACCAACCGCAGACCGTAAGTGAAGTCCGGCTGATCTTTGATACCAACCTGGATCGCCGGCGCTATAACAACCCCATTGTTCCTGAACGGATCAGCGACTATGAAATCCAGGCATGGCTCGACGGTGGATGGAAGACCATTGTCAGCGAAACGGGTAACATCCAGCGCCTCCGGATCCACCGCATCGAACCGGTCGAAACGGAGAAACTCAGGGTAGTGGCGAGTAAGACCGGCGGCGACCCCTCCGCCCGCATCTACGAGCTGCGTGTCTATTGAAAACATTGCTCCAGCTGCTTTGTATAGGCCTATGTTACGCCGGGTGCCTGTATACAGAGCCGGTCGAATCGTTTTCGGTTCAGCTGCGTGATCCGCTGCATCCGGATATGGAGTCCATAGAGTATGGGGTGAATATGAGGCGCGACGTGCACGGCGTGCCGCAGGCTTACTGGATGCCGCTTTTTGCGAGTACCTGCTACAACGGCAAGTGCAAGCCCCTTGAAGTGGTCCTGTATTGGGATGCACTGGGTCGTTTTCTTAATGTATATCCCGTTCCCGGCAAGCCGCTTAGCAAAACGGACCATATCGTATTTTCCGAGGCCGACTACGCGCAGCTTGATATGATCCTCAAGGATCGAAATTCAAAACTGGGGAGCTATTTGATTCAGCTGCATGGAGCTGAAGAAGACCGTACCGTGGATGGGGTGAGCGGTGCAACCACACCCTATCTCCATGGTGCGGTGGTGCCGGGAGCAGTCTATAGTTCGTGGGTGTTGTGGCACTGGGTGAACGGTGAAGTGGTGGGCCAGCTTTTGGAAACCACCCGTCGGGCGATGTCGAAGGATGACGTTGTCCGGTTCATGACATCGGACGACCAGGCGCAAATTCGCTTCGCACTGGAGATGGCCGGGCAAGCCGGAGTTGAAGACGATACGGTTTACCGGGTGTTTGAAAAAGCCGACCGCGACAACGCCAAACGGGCGCTGCAGGTGCTCAATGGGCGTTTCACAAACCCCGAAGAGCTTGATTTGCGGCTTGTTAAAATGCTAGGAAGAACCAGTGAGGCGGCGGAGTGGGCCATCCTTGATTTTCTGGGGACCCGCGAATCGCACGACCCGCAAGTGAACAAGGCTCTTGAATCGTCCATTCCGAAACTGACGTTTATCGGAAGGCGCAAAGCACAGCTGATTCTTAAGCGAAAGAGCGCCGGTTGATATGCTTAAACGGCGCCACTTCAGCCTAATCAGCGGGTGCAAAACAAAATTTTGATAGTTATTTAAAGGCGGTAATCAATGAAGTTCCGGTCAAAGGTCAGTGGAAATTTTTCAAAAGATCTCTTAGTGGCAGAAACAAATAAATACGCAAAAGTACTTCTCGTCTTACTGACCTGTATTGCGACAACCACATGGGCAAAGAAGCCCAACGTAGTGCTCATCGTCTGCGACGACCTTAACGACTACATCACCGGCATTCCCGGGCAGGCCGGTCACCCGCAAGCCAAAACCCCGAATGTGGAAAAGCTCGCAAAAAGCGGCGTCGCCTTCCGCCGCGCCTACAGCAACAACCCGGTCTGCGCCCCCTCGCGTTCCAGCTTCCTAACCGGCATCTATCCGCATACTTCGGGCAATCTTTTCTGGGACAAATGGTTTGATCATCCGGTGCTGAATAACTCCAAGACCATCATGGAATATTTCCGCGACAACGGTTACCAGACCGCCGGCTCCGGCAAGCTGATGCACCATTTTAAGGAAGGCTTATGGAACGAATTTGCGTATCAGGCCGACTATGGACCGTTTGTCCACGACGGTGAAAAGACGGGCGCGCACCCTTCTGTTCCAAAACCCTTCGGCGATATCGGAGCGGTCGATGGATCCTTTGCCCCGCTGGACGATGTACCCTATGCGGACGACGACAATCCCTTGAGCGGATGGGTCTATGCCGCAAACTGGAAGAGCAAACCCATGCGCTATGTCAGCGAAACCGACCGTGATCCCACGCCGGACGAACGTAATGCAGTATGGGCTGAAACCCGGATCAAACAGTTTGCCGAAGACGGCAGCGATCAACCCTTCTTTCTGGCCGTCGGCTTTATCCGCCCGCATACGCCGCTGCACGTGCCCCAGAAATATTTCGACCTTTTCCCGCTCGATTCCGTCGAACTTCCCGTCATCAAAGCCAACGATATCGACGACTCCCACTACCGCGACCTGTTCGACGACGATGTGAAGGGCCTGAAATATTTCCGGTTGCTCAAAGCATCTTATCCCGATCAAGACGCGGGGATCCGCGCGTTCACGCAGGCCTACCTTGCCAGCGTTTCCGCCGCCGACGACTGCATCGGAAAAGTCGTTGATGCCGTCGACAACAGCCCGCTGAAGGACAACACCATCATTGTACTGGTCAGCGATCATGGGTGGAACATGGGACAGAAGGACTTCCTGTTTAAAAATGCGCTTTGGGAAGAAAGCACGCGCGTTCCTTTCATCGTGCGCGCCCCCGGCGTGACCCAACCCGGCGGCGTCGCCGAGCATCCGATCTCACTGATCGATCTCTACCCCACCCTCGTCGACCTCTGCGGACTCAAGGGCGATACCCGCAAAAACAACAAGGGGGCCAAGCTCGACGGGTTCAGCGTCCGGCCGTTTCTGGAAAATCCCAAGGCTGAAACGTGGGACGGCCCCGAAGGCGCCCTGATCATGCTCAACGCCGATGAAAATGCCAAAGTGGATCTGCCGGACGAAGACTACAACAATCCGCTCAGACAGCACTGGTCCCTGCGCACCCAGCGCTGGCGCTACATTCGCTACAACAACGGAATGGAAGAGCTCTACGACCACGAAAACGATCCGTACGAATGGACCAACCTCGCCGAAAATCCAGAATTCGCGCAACAGAAGCAAATGCTCTACAAACAACTCAAGAAACAGACCGGACTGGAGATTTAATCATGAAAAAAACGCTACCTATTATGCTGGCCTTGCTGCTGGTCCTTCCAGCCATTGGGAAAACAGCCCGCCCCAACATTCTGCTGATTCTGGCCGACGACATGGGCTACGCAGATCTGAGTGTTCAGGGCTGCACGCAGTTTCAAACCCCGCACATCGATGCAATCGCAAAAGGCGGCGTGCGCTTTAAACAGGGCTATGTCAGCAACTCCGTCTGTGCCCCCTCACGCGCCGGTCTGTTGAGCGGCCGCATCGATATCGGCTTCGAGGCTAACCTGCCCGGCGATCCGGAAATCGGACTCGACCCCAAACTCGAAACCATGGCCGGCATGCTCAAGCGCGCGGGCTATGCCACCTCCTGCATCGGCAAATGGCATCTGGGAGAAGCGGAACGCTTTTACCCCACCAACCGCGGCTTCGACTATTTCTGTGGATTGCGCGCCGGTTCCCGCAGCTATTTCTACGAAGAGAAGGACAGTGATGCGCCGGGAAGCAGCAAAGCGATCGAAATCAACGGAACGCCGGTCAAGTTTGAAGGCTACCTGACCGACTATCTGACCGATCAGGCGATCGATCTGATCGAAACGCACACGGCCGCCCTCCCGGAGCAGCCGTTTTTCATGTTTTTGTCCTACACCGCGCCCCACGCTCCCATGCACGTTAAGCCGGGTTCTCAGGAGCCATTCGCCCATATCAAAAATCCGTTGCGCCGTAAATATGCCGCCATGACGGTCTCGCTCGATGAAGGCGTCGGCCGCGTGCTCCAATGCCTGGAAAAACAAGGGCTGAAAGAAAACACCCTCGTGGTTTTTCTGAGCGACAACGGCGGACCGACCTTCAAAAACGGTTCCGACAATGGCCCGTTGCGGGATCGTAAGGGATCGGTTTGGGAAGGCGGCATGCGTGTGCCGTTCCTGATGCAGTGGCCCGCACGCATTCCTGCCGGACAGGTGCGCGACGATCAGGTGATCAGCCTGGACCTGCTGCCCACCTTCGCCGCTGCGGCCGGAGTACCGCCCGTTGAAAAAGCATTCGGCACCAATCTGCTGCCCTATCTGACGGAGAAAGGAAAGAGCCTTGAGGAACGCACGTTCTTCTGGCGGCGCGACCATATGACGGATCTGGCCCTGCGGTCCGGCCCGTTTAAGTGGATCGAGAACCGGACTCGCAACGAGCTCAGTCTATACAATCTGCACGACGACATCGGGGAAAAGAATAACCTGATCGAACAGTATCCCGAGGTGGCGGAAAAACTGCGGGCAACCTATCTGAAGTGGGAAGCCGTCACCCCCGAACCCGCATTTAAATCCGGATGGACCCCCGAAATGGAACAACAGAAAATACGGGAAGAGGCTGCCTACAAAAAGTCGAGGCCATAGGCATGATTGACCGTGGTTTATCGATTCGGTAAATTCCCGGACATGACTGATAAAGCCAAGGCAAGGCAACGGATCGAAGAGCTGCGGACGGAAATCGAACGGCACAACCGGCTCTACTACATCGACGCCAAGCCGGAAATTGCCGACCGCGACTATGACGCTCTACTCCATGAGCTTGAGCAGCTTGAATCGCAGTTTCCCGAATTTCAAAGCCCGACCTCCCCCACCCAGCGCGTCGGTGGCGCACCGCTTGAGAACTTTGAAAGCGTGAAGCATGCCGTCCCGATGATGAGCCTTTCGAACACTTATTCCAAAGAAGAGCTGGTCGAATTTGACCGTCGCATCCGCAAGCTGATCCCAGAGAAAGCATTCGACTATATTCTGGAGCCGAAGATTGATGGCGTCGCGATTTCGCTTCGCTATGAGAATGGCGAGCTGGTGCGGGCGGTCACGCGCGGCGACGGAACGACGGGCGACGATGTGACGTCCAATGTGCGAACGATTAAATCGATTCCTCTCAAGCTAGTGGACATGATGCCACCGGCCGTGCTGGAAGTGCGGGGCGAAATCTACATGGACACGTCCGGCTTCGCCAAACTGAATGCACAACGACAGGAGGCCGGGCAGGAACCTTTCGCCAATCCGCGCAACGCCTGCGCCGGATCACTCAAGCTGCTGGATCCGCGCGAAGTGGCCAGGCGTCCGCTTAACGCGATCTTTTATGGCACCGGCGAACTGGATGGCATCACGTTTGAAACCCATGAACAAATGCTGCTGTCGCTTAAAAACTTCGGACTGCGCATCACACCCAACTACTGGCTGAATAAAACCATTGAAGAAATCCTCGACCAACTCGACGTGCTGGAAGGCATGCGCCATGAATTCCCGTTTGAAATGGATGGCGGTGTGATCAAGGTCAACGAACGTCGCCTTTACAAAGACCTTGGCTACACCGCCAAAAGCCCGCGCTGGGCGGTGGCCTATAAATATGAACCGGAGCAGGCCGAAACCACGCTGAAAGCCATCTCGATTCAGGTGGGTCGAACGGGCGTGCTGACACCTGTTGCCGAACTTGAACCGGTTCAGCTGGCCGGCACGACGGTGAAGCGTGCAACCCTTCACAATGAAGATGAAATCCGCCGCAAGAATATCCGGATCGGCGACCGGGTCATTGTTGAAAAGGCCGGCGAAATCATTCCCGCCGTCGTGATGGTTGTCACAGACAAGCGCACCGGCAACGAACAGGATTTCACCATGCCGACCGCATGCCCGACCTGTGGCGGTGTTGTTGAAAAGCGCGAGGGCGAAGTCGCTCTGCGCTGTATCAACCTGCAATGTCCGGCACAGGTAAAACACTGGATTGCCCACTTTGCCTCGCGTGGTGCAATGGATATCAACGGTCTTGGCGAGTCGCTGGTTGAACAGCTGGTCGACGCGGCTCTGGTAAAGAATCCGGCGGATCTGTATGCACTCAAGAAAGAAGCTGTGCTTGGTCTGGAACGCATGGGCGAAAAGTCGGCCGACAACCTGATCAAAGGGATTGAGGAGAGCAAGAAACGGCCATTCGAAAAAGTTATCTTCGGTCTGGGCATTCGGCATGTGGGCAAGGGAGCCGCCACGATTCTCGCGAACGAATTTAAAACGATTGATGCGCTGATGACTGCCGATGCGGCTGTCTTGGAAGCCATTCATGATATTGGCCCTATTGTTGGAAAAACCGTTGTTGAATATTTTCAATCCCCGGAAGCGCGTGCGGTGATTGACCGGCTCCGCGCCGCAGGGGTCAACTTCGAGCAGGCAGCAATCCGTGGAAGCAACGAGTTTGAGGGATTGACCTTTGTATTGACCGGTTCGCTGGAAGCAATGACACGCGATGAAGCGGGAGATAAGATCAAAGCACGTGGCGGCGCCGTAAGCTCGAGTATCTCAAAAAAGACCAGCTATCTGGTGGCGGGCGCGAGCGCGGGATCGAAGCTGGTGAAGGCCGAGGCGTTGGGGGTCACAGTCCTGAACGAAGAACAGTTTATCGCACTGCTGGGCTCGGATGAGACCCTCGAGGACCAGAAGGCCGGGCAGATGGGATTTGGATTTTAAGAAAAGGAGAAAGCGCGTGATACTGGACACACTACGGAATGCTGCAAAATACATAGGCCTGAATTCCAGCCTGTCGGATGCGTTTGGGTTTCTTGATCAACCGGGACTGGCGGATTTGGAGGATGGGCAATATGAGATCGCCGACCACCGGATTTATGCCATCGTCGGTCATGAACAGGGCCGACGGGTTGAAGATGCCCAACTGGAAGGCCATCGGAAGTATATTGATGTCCAGTATGTGATCAGCGGCGATGAGTCGATGGGATGGAGCCCGCGCGAAGGATTAAAAAATTCGGTCGACTACGATGCCGAAAAGGACCTTGAGTTTTTTGAGGGTACCCCGGAAAGCATTGTACGCGTACCGCCAGACTCGTTTGTGATATTCATGCCGACTGACGCGCATCTTCCGCTGATTGGAAATGGGCCGATCCATAAGGTTGTGGTGAAGGTCGCGGTGGGGTGAAAATAGGCACTGGGCACTGGGCGCTGGGCGCTGGGCGCTGGGCGCTGGAATCATGAGGTATGCCTGCTTAAAACCTAACGCTTAAAACTTAGCACTCTTCTAAAAACTGTGCCCGATCAGGAAGTTGAAGCGGCCTTTGCCATTCTGGAATTCATCGTAGTTCATAGGCCACGCATAATCCAGGCTCAACGGGAAACCGGGCAGATTGAGCCGCAGACCGATGCCCCAGTTATCGCTGTATGCGGAGGGATTGAAGTCCCACGAGCCTTCATTCGCAAAGCCCCAGTCGTAGAAGACCGCACCGCGAATCTGGCTCCATAGCGGGCAGGTCAGCTCGGCCGTTGCATAGGCGGAGCTGTTGCCCCCAATAGCGGTTCCGGTTACGTCCTTGGGACCCACATCCCGGTATTCGAATCCGCGCAAAGTATAGGAGCCGCCAATGAAAAGTCGGTCGAAGATGGGCACCCCGTTTCCTATCGAAGACGGATCGGCTCGGGCGGCATCCTTGCTGTCGCCATAGGCTTCAACGGCTTCAAGCTGTCCACGGACATTGAAAATCATACCCCCGATCAGGGGCCAATAGTGGGTCGATCGTATGCGCGCTCCAAAGATGTCCGTTTCGCCGGCCATCGGCCCGCCCGCTACATAAGGGGTAATGGTGGTTTTATTGCCGCTCGTGGAATTAAAGAAACGATCGCGCGAGTCAAATGTCCATGTAAAGTTCAGACTGCTCTTCAGGCGTTGCCCCTCTTCATTCCTGATCGCCGCTGAAGCGGAGTCTGCTACATCGTACACATCGAACTGCTCCAGTGAATAGGCGAGGTTACCGCGGGTGAACGGGGAAAAGGGTTTGCCGAGCGAAAGCCGTCCGCCTTCGGTTCTCTGTTCATACGCATCGGAAAAATAGCGCGCTTCACGATGAAACAGGTCCGCGCCGAAAGAGAGCTTGCGCCGCAGAAACCATGGCTCGACAAAAGAGATATCGAGGTCGTTGCGCTGCGTGCCGAGCTGGGCACGCACCTTGAACTTCTGCCCCGCCCCGATCGGCGGCCATGTTTTCCAGTTAAAGTTTCCCTGCGACAGCTCAATGTAGCTGACCAGGGAATCCACACTGGAAAAACCAACCCCTGCGGAAAACTGCCCGGTCGGCTTCTCCTTGACCTGCACGTCGATGTCATAGGTGTCGGATCCATTGACCGGCACAGGATTCATGATTACGTATTCGAAAAAGTTCAGATTGCGCAGAATGTTTTCGGAGGCTTTGAGCTGGCTGCGGTTGAAACGTTCTCCGGGATACACGATCATCTCGCGGCGGATCACCTTGTCGAGCGTGCGTTCGTTGCCGCTGATGTTTATGCTGCCGATGTATCCAATTGTTCCTTCCACAACCTCGTAATCGACATCGACCACGCCGGTATCGGCATTGGCGTCGTAGATCGGACGGACGATGGTTCGAACATAGCCGCGGTTGCCGTAATAGGCGCGGATGCTCTCGCTGCTCGCTTCAATATTCGAATAAGAGGCGATGTCGCCCCGCCGGAGCCGGATCACCTGCCGCAGCTGAACCGGATCAAATTCCTTTACCCCCGACAACGAGACATCGCCGATGCGGTAGCGCTGCCCCTCGCTGATGGTGTACGTCAGCTTTGCTCTTTTCGGACGGGCATCGTCGAGCACCGGATCGGATACCTGGATATCCAGAAAACCATTGTTCATATAGAACGACTTAATGGCAAATACGTCCGCGTCGGCCACTTCCTCCTTATACTTTCCTGAACCTGAGATAAAGGAGTGCCACCGCTTCTGCTTTTGCTGGATCACTTTTTTCAGCTTGCCGTCATCAATCAGATCGTTTCCTTCGAACGCAATGTTTTTGATGCCCAGCTTGCGGCCTTCATCAATGCGGAAGGTCACATCCACGGTGCCGAGCTCTTCGTTCACCTTCGAGGTCCATTCGACCGAAACCTGGGGATACCAGAAGTCCGCGTAATAATCGCGGATCTTCGTTGCGGCCTGCTCGAAGGCGGCGTCATCGACAAACTGGCCGATTAGAAGTTCGGATTTTGTGCGCACCTTCTCGCCGCTCTTATGCCCGCCGATGATCTCGATGCGGCGGAGCCGGTACTTGGCCACAACGGTGTAGACGAGCACCACACCGTCATCAACGATTTCCATGCGCGCATCCACATAGGAGAAGCGACCCGATTCTCGCATGCGGTTCACATCCACGGCGATCGATGAAATAATAACTTCACGATCCGGAACCTCTTCACCGACTGAGAACGAGGTGAAGGCCGCGACCGAGCTGATGTCGTAGGAATCCCCCAGCTGATTGACGATACGAATGTCCTTAATCGTTTCCGCCCACGACGGCAGCACGGCCATTGCAACGATGAGAAGGATGGAGACTTTGTTCATAAACAGCAACTTGGGTTGGGCCATCAATGGTCGATGGGGGTATATTCATCCTCGCGCTCGTCGCGATCTTCAAAGCGGGTGTATTCCTTGATGAAATTCATTTTCACTTCGCCGACCGCGCCGTGGCGGTACTTGGCCACATCAACGATGGCCGAAATATCGTCATTGCGCTCATCGCCTTCCTTGTAGTAGCCGCCGCGGTACAGCAGCAGCACGACGTCGGCATCCTGTTCGATGGCTCCGGAATCGCGAAGGTCGGAAAGCTTGGGCCGGTTGTCTCCGCCACGCTGTTCGGTGGCACGGCTCAGCTGGCTGAGTACGATGACCGGCACGTTCAGCTCTTTCGCCATGGCCTTGACTGCGCCGGAAATGGCCATGGTTTCGCGCTGACGACCATCGCGGGAAAACTTGGAATAGTTCATCAGCTGCAGATAGTCGATGACGATCAGCTCAATGCCATAGCGCCGCTTCATCCGGCGTGCGCGCGAACGCAGTTCGACCGCTTCAAGTCCCGGCGTGTCGTCAATGTAAAGCTTGGCCTTGGAAAGACGGTCAACAGAGGCCGTCAGCTGGGCATGTTCGCTGGGCGTGAGCTTGCGCCCTTTGATGCGATGGGCGGGAATACGCGCATTGCTGAAGAGCATGCGCTTGACCAGTTGCTCGCGCGACATTTCAAGGCTGAACACTCCGACCGGAACGCCCTTTTCGGCGAGATGCCCCAGCGCCGCGTTTTCAGCAATATTGAGCGCCAGCGAGGTCTTACCCATGGCCGGGCGTGCGGCCAGCACGATCATGTCGGTTTTATGCAGGCCGCCCAGGCGTTCGTTCAGCCCCATGTAGCCGGTGGTGACGCCCGTCAGCAACTGGTTGGGGTCGGTGTTTTCGATGTCGGTGAATGCGGCCTTGATCGAATCTTTCCACTCGGGAATATCTTCGGAACCGTGCTCGGAAAGCTTAAAGAGCGATTCCTCGGCCTGACTGAGCAGCAACGCCACATCTTCCACCCCTTGGTAGGCCGCATCGATGTTTTCGGATGAAATCTCGATCAGCCGCCGATAGAGATGTTTTTCCATGACGATGTCGCAGTAATACTCGACATGCGCGTCAACCAGCGTGCTGTCCTGCAGCTCGACGAGATAGTCGTAGCCGCCGACTTTTTCCAGTACGTTGCGATCCTTCAGCCATTGGGCAATGGTGATGGCATCCATGGGCACATTGGCCTGGGTCATGTCCACCACATGCTCGAAAAGCGTCTGGTGGCGGCGGTCGTAAAACGCGCCACTGCTCATGCGCTTGGCAAGGCATTTATCGATGGCTCCGGCAGGATCGAGCAGAATGGAACCTAAAACCCCCCGCTCCGCCTCATCGGCGCACGGGGGGATTCTCAGGCCAGCTGCATCCACAGGGCTCATTTATCTTCTACGATCCAAACCTTGAGTGTGCAGGTGACTTCGGGGTGCAGTTTGATAGTGACATCAAAAACACCCAGCTCATGCAATGGAGCCGGCAGGACCACTTTGGTGCGGTCGATGACAAGATCCTGTTCAGCCAGTTTTTCGAGGATCTGCGGAATGCCGACGGAACCAAACATCGTTCCGGTTTCACCGACTTTAGCGGCGATGGTGCATTCGATCCCTTCGATTTTCTTGACCAGTTCCTCGGCGGCAGCCTTTTCCTTTTCCAGCGTGGCGAGGCGTTCCGTGCGCTTCTTCTCGATCTGGCGCTTCTTGCCTTCGGTCACTTCCGTGGCATAGCCCTTCGGGAAGAGATAGTTGCGGGCATAGCCGTCGGCCACCTTCACGATATCGCCTTCAATACCCAGGCCTTCGACCTGGTCCATCAATAAAACTTCAACAGCCATTTGGGACTCCTTTTCCTTAGCGGACCAGACCCATCACACGTGCACGGCGGATGGCTTTTTTAATCTGGCGCTGCTGCTGGGCGTTGGCGCCCGTAATGCGGCCGGGCAAAATCTTGCCGCGGTCGGTCATGAACTTCTTGAGAAGCTCGGCATCTTTATAATCGATCGAGGTCACTCCACGCAGGAGTTCCGGATCGCGCTTGTAATCATCTTTATCTCTACTGCGACGCATCATCTTCATATCCTTTCTCTAAAACGGTACATCATCGTCATCTTCAGCCGGCGGCGCCGGACTTTCCGATTCCGGGGCGGACGAGGCAGGAGCCGCTGAATACTCGGTTCCCTTGGCCGGAGCGCCCAGAAACTGGACGCGGTCGGCCCGCACACGCAACTTGCTGCGCTTCTCGCCCTGCTGGCTTTCCCATTGATCGAGCTGCAGTCGGCCTTCCACAAAAACCGGAGATCCCTTGTGCAGGTATTCGGCGGATGTTTCCGCCTGACGCCCCCACACCACAACATCCACAAAGCAGGTCTGTTCAACCGTTTCGCCCGCCTTGTTTTTGAAGTTCTCGTTGATGGCCAATCCCAAATCAGCCACGGCCGTTCCGGACGGCGTATACCGGATTTCCGGATTACGCGTCAGATTACCCATCAACAGGACCCGGTTATAGCTGGCCATGATTAAGCCTCCTGCCCGACTTCCACTCCACTGGATTCAACAAACTGATGACGGAAAACATCGGTGGACAGCTTCAGACGGGCTTTGAACGCGTCGAGCTGCAAACCATCAATTTTAAACATCATCACAACATACAGACCGGCCTTCTGCTTCTTGAGCGGACGGGCAAAGGTCTTTTTTCCCATGCGGGTGGTGCTTTCAACAGAGCCCCCCAGCTTTTCGAGTTCTTCCTTCACGCGGGCAAGTGCCTGGTCGAGACCTTCCTCGTCCAGCAGCTCGGGAAAGATGAACAATCCTTCGTACAGTGTATTCAATGTATTTCTCCTTGGCTTATCCTGTCTGCAACCGATTGAACTCGTTCATGGTTCGTTCGGTTCCAATGGAAAAGATGCTTTCTACCGCATCGGCGGCGCGTTCGACAACCTTTTCCAGCTTCAAATGCTCTTCCTGGCTGAACGGGCCCAGTACAAACCCGATCATATCCTCATGCTCCGGCTTCGGACCGATGCCCACCCGCACCCGCGGAAAGGCATTCGTCTGCAGCCATTCCAGCACCGACTTCATGCCGTTATGGCTTCCGCCTGATCCCTTCGCCCGGACGCGGACGCCCCCCAGCTCAAGATCCACATCGTCGTAGACCACCACGGTCGACTCGGGGCCGACGCGCCATTTCTTCATCGCGCCCCAAACCGCTTTACCGCTGCGGTTCATGAAAGTGGTCGGCTCAATCAGCCGCACCTCGTGCTCCCCGATCCGGCATTGGGCCTGCCGGGCGGGAAACCAGAACATCTTCCTGAACTCGGCGCCTTGCCTGCGCGCAAGCTCCTCCACCACCATGTATCCAATATTGTGGCGGGTGTGCTCGTGTTCCTTTCCGGGATTCCCCAGTCCAATGACCAGCTTCAAAACCATTCTCCCGGAACTGGGAAGGCAAGACTACTCGGCGTCTTCGACCTTCTTCTCGGTGATCACTTCCGGCTCGGCTCCGGCTTCGGCGCCTTCCTCCAGCTCTTCTTCTTCGACCTCTTCCTCGACACGCGGTGCCGCAACGGAAGTAACAATCGACTCCTCATCCACCAGCAGCTTGAACTTGCTGCTCAGCTTCAGGTCGGCAACATTCAGCGAATCCCCGATTTCGAGTTCGGAAACGTCGATTTCAAAGGATTCCACCATATCGCCCGGCAGACATTCGACATCGATCGCGTGCATGACGTGGTCGATGAGCCCGCCGGCCTTGACACCCGCCGCTTCGCCGACAAGCACGATCGGTATTTCTACGGCAATCGGCTTGTTCGCCGCAATGCGCAACAGATCAACGTGCATCAGGTCACTGGTAACGGGGTGGTGCTGCACGTCCTTCACCAGCGTGGAAATCGTGCCCTCACCCTCGAGATTAACGCCAACAATAATGCTTTCACTCGCGGAATGATGCAGGATCTGCTCGAAATCATGCGCGTTGATCTGGATGGATACCGGCTCCTTGTCAGAGCCGTAAATCACGGCCGGCAGCAATCCGTCCTTGCGCATGCGGCGCACGTTGCTGGTTCCTGCGAGGTCTCTTTTCTTTGCAATCAGTTTTATGTCTTCCATGGTTCTCTCCTAATTATCAACCCTGAACAGCGAGCTGACGGACTGGTTGTTATGGATTCGGCATATAGCGTCAGCCAATATGTCAGCCACCGACAGTACGGTAACATTGAAATTATCCCATTTGCGCTGCGGAACCGAATCGGTCGTCACCAACTCCTCGATCGGCGAATCCTGCAATCGCCTGATTCCTTTTTCTGTCAGCAGCGAGTGGCTTACGGCGGCGCGAATCGACTTTGCGCCGGCTTTTTCGAGCAGCTGCGCCGCAGCGGTCAACGTTCCGGCCGTCGAGGTCATATCGTCGACCAGCAGGGTGTTGCACCCTTCAACTTCGCCGACGAGGTGGTTGGCCACCACATCTTCCGCGCTCTTGCGCTGCTTGCCCACCAGTGCGATGCCGGCATTCAGCATCTTCGAGTAGGCGTCCGCCATTTTCAATCCGCCCGCATCCGGCGAAACGACCACCAGATTATCCAACTCCAATGAACGCAGGTATTTGACGATCACCGGCGATGAATAGAGGTGATCCACCGGAATATCCATGAATCCCTGAATCTGCTGGGCGTGCAGATCGACGCACAGCAGGCGGTTCGCGCCCGCAGCCACCAAAAGGTTGGCCACCAGCTTGGCGGTGATCGGCACGCGCGGCTGGTCCTTGCGGTCCTGGCGCGCATAACCGTAGTAGGGAAGAACGGCCGTAATGCGATCGGCCGATGCGCGCTTGGCGGCATCGATCATGATCAACAGCTCCATGAGATACTCGTTCGGATCGACCGAAACCGACTGGACAATATAAAGATCATCACCGCGGACATTTTCCACGATCTTGACGAAAATTTCTTTATCGGGGAACCGCGTGATGTCTATCTCACACAATTCAACTTCCGCAGCGGCAGCAATCCGCTCCGCCAACGCCCGATGGCCTGTTCCTGAAAGTATCTTCATTTTTTTAATTCTTCAATGGTTGCCCGACCTGGGTTCGAACCAGGACCCTATGAGTCAAAGTCACATGTGCTTCCATTACACTATCGGGCAACGAAAACCAAAAAAGGAGCCGGGGCAGCCGCTGCTTCTCCTACCTCAAGTTCAAAAGAGCGGAAGACCATAGAAAGCAGGCGGTTAGAAGTCAAGCAGGCAAACCGCAGATTAATCCGGATTCAGCAGCAGCAGGTAATGACTGGCCAGAAGCGACAACGCCACCCCGATTTCGATCAGGGCCAACCGCTGGATATTCCACGTTCCCGCCAGCTTCTGCCACTTTTCCTGAAACAGCAGTCCAAGTGACCCATCGGTGAGGCCGATGATGCCCAGCCAGAATAGAATGGTGGTAAACAACTGCATGGTTCCTGGTGCTTAGTGCTTAGTGAGTAGTGCGTTTTAAGAAATGTGACGGCCGCCATTCAAGTGTTGTAGGCGGGGGCGGCGACCCCGCTTCCCCGTCAGAATTACTTCGCTTTTCAAATCCGGGGTCAGCGCCCCCGGCTACAGCATTTAATAATCCGCTCCAGTGCTTCGTGATTCCAATTTCACATTTCACATTTCAGGTTTCAGGTTTCAGGTTTGAGATCCTACTCTCCTATAACAGTTACAATTATACTCCGGCTTCTGGGCTTGATATCCGCCTCCAGATGAAAGATCTGCTGCCAGGTTCCCAGCAGGAGGTGCCCATCGGCCAGCGGCACGGTGATTTCCGGCCCCATCATGGTGGCCTGCAGATGCGAATGCCCGTTGCCGTCATGCCATGCGCGCTCGTGGCCATAATCGCGGCTCGGCGGCATCAGACGATCCAGCAGCTCGGGCAGGTCCTGCTCGAGCCCCGGCTCATATTCGATCGTGCCGATGATCCCCGTGCTGCCGATATTGAAGACATGAACGATCCCGTTTTGCAGACCGGAACGGCCTGCAATCAGCCCAACCTCGTCGGTGAGGTTGTGCATATCGCGATGGCCATCCGTTCTAATGGTGAACTCTTCGCGATAAATCATGGTTTTACCATTCGTATTGCTTATTGCGTACTGCTATTACCCGGCCAGTACGTAATACGCAGTAAGTAATAATTATTCTGGATATTTAGTCCCGAGAAGTTGTGTAACCGCTTGGTGAAACGCCGCGCGTTTTTGTTCGACGTACCCGGTAACCGCATCGGCGCGATCTTTAAAGTAGCCCCAATCGAGACCGAGCGGCGCTCCGAGATGGGTCTTGAGCCGGATCGCTTCGACCGGGTCGATGGAGGAAAGCTCATCGAGGTTTTCTTTCACATGGTGGTAGGCATCGCGAAACGGCATGCCTTCGCCCACCAGCTCAAGCGCCCGGTCGGTCGCAAACACATCGGGCGAGAACCCGGCCAGCAGCGCCTGTTCGTTAACCTCGGTGGCGCTGACCATCGGGGCAAGGATGCGCAGGCATGACCGTGTCGTCGCGATGCCTTCCATGAACAGCTCCTTGGCTTCCTGCAGATCCCGGTTGTAGCCCGTCGGCGAGCCTTTGATCAGATCGTACACACCCAACTCGGCCGCCTTGACGCGCGATGCCTTGGCCCGCACCAGCTCACAGACATCAGGATTCTGCTTTTGCGGCATGATCGAGCTGCCGGTGCAGAATTCGGCCGGCAGTTTGAAATAATTAAATTCCGGCATGGTAAAGAGCATGAAATCCTGCGCGAGGCGCGAGAGGGTCAGCATGACCTGGCTCATGGCCGACAAAACAATGCTCTCCATCTTGCCGCGGCCATTGTTGGCATAAAGCACGTTGTGAGTCGGACGGCTGAAGCCGAGCAGATCGGAAGTCAGCTGGCGGTCGATCGGCAGCGGCACCCCGTACGACGCGGCGGAACCGAGAGGACACTGGTCGTTCAAATCATAGGCATTGATGAGCGCGGTGCAGTCGTCCAGCAGGCTTTCGGCGTGGGCCGTTGCCCATAGGCCGACGCTCGACGGCATGCCCGGCTGCATATGGGTCCGCCCAACCATAGGCACCACCTCATGCTTCTTCCCAAAGGCCGTCAGCGCCGTCGCCAGTGCGGCGGCTTCCTCCAGCGTTTGGAGAATCTGCTCCTTGGCATAGAGACGCAGATCGACGGCCACCTGATCATTGCGACTGCGGCAGGTGTGGATCTTCTTGCCGAGGTCCCCCAGCTTATCCGTCAGCACCCGCTCTACGGCCAGATGCACATCCTGATCGGTCAGCTCAATCGTGAACCGGTCTTTCCGCGCAAGACCGATGATTTCCACCAGGGCGTCAATTACCTGTCCGCATTCGTCCGTCGAGATCAGCGCCGGCTGGACGGGCATTTTCGAAAGCATGGTCACATGGGCCGCCGTGCCGATGCAGTCGGCGGTAATCAGGACATGATCCAGCTCCACATCCCTACCAGCGGTGAAGGCCAGCACCTCATGGTCAATTGTCCCTACAGTGGTCTTTTGCTTCATGGTTTCATCTCCACAGATTTGACTCTGTCGTGTCGCAGGTTTCACAGATGCGGAACAGGATAGATATTTTTCAAAAAAGGTTAAACAGAATAAACCTATTCCTTCGTGCGGCCGGTGGATTCCAGAATGATCGTCACAGGACCGTCGTTCAGCAGCTCGACCTCCATGTCGGTGCCGAACCTTCCGGTGTGTGGACTGAACCCGAGTTTTTCCAGAGTCTGGACATATTCATTGAACAGCGCTTCGCCCTGCTCCGGTCGTGCGGCATGGATGAAGCTGGGGCGGTTGCCCTTGGCGCAGTCGCCATAGAGCGTGAACTGGCTGACGGACAGGATCTCGCCGCCGTTCTCGGCGACGGAGCGATTCATTTTCCCGTCTTTGTCTTCGAAGATGCGCAGATTGGAGGTTTTGGCGGCCAGGAAGCGGGCATCAAAAGGGGTGTCGTCGTGCGACACCCCTGCAAGAACCAGCAGGCCGTTGCCGATGCGGGAAATACACTGTCCCTCCACGGCAACCGAAGCCTGTTTGACGCGCTGGATCACCAGCCGCATGGCCTAGTCCGTAACGTGCGAGACGCGGAAGGCCGGCAGACGGTTCAGCGTGGCGGCGACTTCGTAGCGGCGCGGACGGGCCAGATCGCCGCGCGGATCCCGCACGAGTGCGTTCAGCCCCTCGTTGGAGAGATCGCGGTCGACCAGATCGAGGATTTCCCGTAGCGGGTAACCTTCGTCCATGTAGCGCAGCTTGGCGTAGTAGAGCACGAAGCCGATGGCCCGCGCCTGATCGGCGTCGGCAATCTGCTTTATGGCATCCAGTTCAACAATGGACCGGCCGAACTGGAGATAGTCCATGCCATCGGTTTCAATGACGAGATCCTCGCGGCCGATGCTGGGATCGATTGAGCTGGGCATGATCCAGCGTGAGCGGCTGAGCAGCGAGGAGAGGGTGGCCGAACTGTCGGCGACGGTGGAGGGAACGATATCGAGCATCTTCGCTTCTTCCGTAATGTCGGTCACGCGGAAGTTCTCCACCTTGAGAACCTTGTCCGCCACCGGAATGAATTCCGCCACCAGACTGCTGCCGGCAACCACAAGGGAAACACCAAGCTCATCCACCATCTGACGCGCGCGTGCGGCCAGCGTGTTGCGGGTGGAGGCGCCCATCAGGGGGCTGACGCGGGCGTCGGCCGAAAGGAAGGTGGACGATGACGTGTGCTCGTCGAACAGCAGGACGCGTGCGCCGGCCTCGAGCGCTTCGACGGTTGAAGCCGCCTGCGACGTGAAGGTGCCGGCGGATTTGGTCGAGTATGACGTGGGCTTGCCGCCGTCCGAAAGCTCGCTGACGAAGGGGGAAATATCCACGTGCTGGATCGAACGGCCCAGCTCGGAACAGACGCTGACGGCATCGGCCACGGTGACGGCAAACTCACGGCCATCGCCGGGAATGTGGTTGTAGATGCCCTGGGCGATCGCGTTCATCAGGTCGACACGGCCATTGTTGGATTCACCCAGAATCAGGGTGAGTCCGTTCGGAATACCAACTCCGCGCACCGTACCTGCATGCGGAACTTCGATCTCTTCAATCAGATCTTCATCCACTTCAACCGGTATAAGCCGCTCGTAGTCCGGATTGTCTTCCCCGGTGATGCGCGAAATCAGCGAACCTTCCGCAACGAAGCTGACCATGCCGCTGGCACCGAGATACTGGCGCAGGCGGTCGGCATCCTCCATGGTGTTCACATGGTCATCGGCATCGGTGCCGTCGAGGTTGCAGTAGAGCAGGCTGTTGCTGACGATTTCGGGAAGGTCTTCAAAGAAGATCTGCTGAGCCAGCTCGCCGTCGATCGACACGAGCGGTTCTCCATCGACGAGCATGTGCTGAATCGGCAGCACAACCTGCAGCCGCACTTCGATGTACTCCTTCGTGATCAACAGCGCGCTGCGGGGCAGAATCTTCTGGTTGGGAATGGAGGCATAGATGTGCCGGCGGGCAATGCCGGTGTGGTCATAGTGGGCGATGCGGTTGATATTCCCGGCCAGACGGCGGAGCAGCAGGTCCTCCATGGCCGTGCGGCGCACCGGACTGTCAAAGAGATACTCGGGTATTTCCGCGATGGTCTGCGGCACGCGGACGGTGAGAACCGTGCTGACGCCCTCTTCGGACTCGAAGTCAATATTCGTGCACTTCACCACATAGCGTGAGAAATCGAAATCGCCGATAATCTGCCGGTATTCGGCGAATGGGTGTCCGTCGAGTTCGGTCAACAGATTGTAGAATTCCTTCTTATCCTTCATAGTTCAATATCCCTTGTTTTACAGTTACGCAATCCGTCCCAAACTGAAATCGCAATTGGCCGGCTACTGTGCCTTTTTCGCATCCTTATTGGAAGCGGACTTTTCATCCTTTTTCGGGGGATCGGCCTTGGCTTTATCGGCTTCGGCGGCCTTCTGATAGCCGGAGCTACGATAATCTGTTTGATAAAAACCGGAACCCTTGAACAGAATGCCGGCACCCGCGCCAATCAGGCGCTTAACCCCGCCCCCGCATTCCGGACAGTCCGACAGCGGCTCGGCCGATATCGAATGGAACGCCTCAAAAGTGTGCCCGCAGGCCGAGCATTCATAATCATAGGTTGGCATGCCAAATCTCCTCGCTACCCGAAAAGAGGTCGGAATGTAGCGTTTTTACCCTTATTGTCAAAATGATTCTGGACAAGGTACACCTCCCCGCTAAGCTGGAAAAACAAATGTGGAGAGACGTGTATGATCTTCGAATTCGCAACAGCCCAGCGCATTATTTTCGGCCCCGGAACCCTTCGGGAACTGCCCGACCTAGTCAAGGGAATGGGCCGGCGCGTCGCCCTCGTTACTGGCTCGAGCGCCGAACGTGTTGCACCCGTTTTCAGGGCCCTGAAGGAAAACGGCGCCGAGCCGTCGGCTTTCAGCATTTCCGGCGAACCCACCACCGACCGCATTGACGCCCTTTCCCGGCAGGCGCGCGAACAGGAGTGCGATATGGTGGTCGCCTTCGGCGGCGGGAGCGTGATTGATGCCGGAAAGGCCGTGGCCGCCCTGCTCACCAACACGCGCGACCTGATGGACTATTTGGAAGTGATCGGAAAGGGCGAACCGCTGACCGAAAATCCCGCCCCCTGCATTGCCATACCCACCACGGCGGGAACGGGCGCGGAAGTCACCCGCAATTCCGTGCTGCTCTCCCCTGAGCACAACGTCAAAGTCAGTATGCGCCATCCCAAAATGCTCCCCGCGGTCGCGCTCGTTGATCCCGAACTAACCCTTTCGATGCCGCCGGAGGTCACCGCCAGCACCGGGCTCGACGCCTTTACCCAGCTGCTGGAAGCCTTTGTTTCCTGCAAAGCCAATCCACTGACCGATGGAATCTGCCGCGAAGGGCTCAAGCGCGTATCCCGCTCCCTGCATCGGGCCTACAAGGATGGAATGGATATCGAAGCCCGCACCAGCATGGCCTTCGGGAGCCTCTGCGGCGGATTGGCACTGTCCAATGCCGGACTCGGGGCAGTGCACGGGTTTGCCGGCCCGCTCGGCGGCATGTTCAAGGCACCACATGGCATGGTGTGCGCCGCCCTGCTACCCGCCGTGGCGCAGGCCAACATCCAGGCGTTGGAAGAGCGGGCCGCGGAAAATCCTGCGCTCGAAAAATATCAGGAGGTCGCAACCATTTTAACGGGCAGCAGAAATGCCCGGCTAAGCGATGCCCTCGACTGGATCAACGCGCTCTGCGAGGATATGCCGGTATCGGGCCTGGAAGTTTTTGGCGTCACCGCCAACGATATTCCGGACATCGTGGAGAAGGCAAAACAGGCCAGCAGCATGAAAGGCAATCCCATCCAACTGACCGATGATGAACTGACGGGCATCCTTGCCGACTCGATGGAGTCACCAATCCGCGGCAACTCCGGACTAGACCTCTAAACATGGCACCTTCTAATTTCGGCACACTAAACTACCTCGTTCTGACCGCCTATCTCGCCGCCATGCTCGGCGTCGGGCTCTTCTTCTCTCGGAAGCAGGAAAGTGCCGAAATGTTCTTTCTCGGCGGTCGCAAGCTTCCATGGCTTGCCGTGGCCATGAGCATGTATGCTTCGCTCACCAGCGCCGTCACCTACCTCGGCCTGCCCGGCACCGCCTATGCTGAAAACATATCGCTGGTCATCGTCTGCATCATGAGTCCGATTGTTGCGCCGTTTATCCTCCTGCTCTTCTATCCGATCTACCACCGGTTGCAGGTCACCACCTCGTACGAATATATCCAGAAGCGCTTCGGCACCTCCGCACACTACGGCGTGGCCGGGCTCTTTGTCCTCGCCCGCCTCGGCTGGCTGGGCACAGTCGTCTACGCTCCGGCCATGGCCATGTCGATCGTCACGGGTATTCCGCTCTGGAGCTGCATCTGCATGATGGGCATTCTCGCGACGGCTTATACCGCCCTCGGCGGACTCGCCGCCGTGGTCTGGACCGATGTCATCCAGTTCGTCATCCTTATCGGCGGTGCCATCTGGGTGGCGATCAGCCTGTTGTATGGTATTGATGGCGGCGGCGAAACGATCATGGCACTGGCGAGGGATACCGGACGCCTGCATATTGCCGACTGGAAACTCGACCTCTTCGCCATGTCCGGCCCGATCGTCGCTATCTCGTTCTTCTTCCAACTCATGCAGGACTACGGCACCGACCAGGTCACCGTCCAGCGGCTCATGGCGACCGGCTCGCTGCGTAAAACCGTCAAGTCTGTCATCTTCAATGCCGGCACCGACTTTTTTATTATCGGTCTGCTGCTCTTTATCGGACTCGGACTCTTTGCCTTTTTTAAGACTGCGGTATTGCCGGAATCGATCACGGGCGACCAGGTCATGCCCTACTACATCATCAACTATCTGCCTCAGGGTATCTCCGGCCTGCTCATCACCGCCGTCTTCGCCGCCGCCATGTCGTCCATGGATTCCGGCATCAACTCCATCGCCACTGTAATAATCTCGGATTTTAAAGTTACGAATTACAGATTACGTCTTAACGACGTCACCCTCGCCCGAATTCTAACAGTTATCTTGGGAATATTAGCCACGTCCTTGGCCTTCTATGTCTCCACCATCGGCGGCATCATCAAAGCCTTCGCTACATTCATGAGCCTGTTCAGCGCACCGGTTTTGGCGCTGTTCCTTCTCGGCATTCTGACGCGCAAAGGGAATTTCCACGGATGGCTGATTGGGCTGGTGGTATCGGTGCC